>JAFUQZ010000019.1 GCA_017472085.1 Akkermansia sp.
ATACTCAACGGCGTAAGCTGACCATCCTGCGATTGGTAGAATCTCGTTTATTGTTTTCACACCTCATTATAACGGATTCTGGGCAGGGTGGTCAGTTTTAGTCTTCGTCATAAAATCTGACGCAGCGCCAAAAAAAACTACATCCTCACAATAAACGAATTATAAATCGTCAAAAAAGGGCACTACGTCAGATTTTATGAGAAATTACCCAATTGGAATTTGAAGTACAATGGACAAATGACAAAGTACAATTGAAAAGTTCCCTGCGGCTTCGCCGCAGCCGTTTAAAATGGCGAGCTTACAGCGCTTGTCACGGCGCAGGCGATAACCGGAGACGGAAGCGGAACTCTTAATTTGTCCTTCGTACCTTGTCCTTTGTACATCCCGATAAATTCGCATTTATCACCTTGGAGGGATACGCGCATCTCTTCACAACATAAAATCTGACGCAGCGCCCAAAAAAGTTGAATCAAAGAGCCTACGAAGATGAACAGTTTTCCCATATTGATATACCGGACTGAGGATGGGGTGACTCATGTGAATGTCACCTTTGAGGATGATACAGTCTGGTTGACGCAGGATCAGATGGCGGAGTTGTTTCAGAAAGCCAAGTCAACTATCAACGAACATATCAAGAACATATACGCTGATGGAGAGCTTGAGGAAGCATCTACAATGAGAAAATTCGGAAATTCCGAATTTTCTACTAAGCCATTGAACTTCTATAATCTGGACATGGTGATATCGGTGGGGTATCGCGTCCGGTCGCAGCGGGGTGTGCAGTTCCGGCTGTGGGCGGCGGGTATCATCAAGGAGTATATGCGGAAAGGCTTTGCGATGGATGATGCCCGCCTGAAGGAGCTGGGTGGCGGCGGGTATTTCAAGGAGCTGCTGGAACGCATCCGCGACATTCGCGCATCGGAAAAGGTGTTTTATCGGCAGGTGCTGGAGATTTATGCCACGAGTGTTGATTATGACCCAAGGGCAGAGATTTCCGTGGAGTTTTTCAAGAAGGTGCAGAACAAGATTCACTATGCGGTGCATGGAGAGACGGAAGCAGAGCTAATCTACCACCGCGCAGATGCGGAAAAGGAATTCATGGGGCTGATGAGTTTTGCCGGCAGCCAACCGACGCTGAACGAGGCGAAAGTGGCGAAGAATTATCTGAATGCCAGGGAGCTGCGGGCGATGGGGCAGATTGTCTCCGGGTATCTGGACTTTGCAGAACGCCAGGCCGAGCGTGAGCAAGCGATGACGATGCAGGATTGGGCAACACATCTTGACCGTATGCTGACCATGAGCGGCGAGCAGTTGTTACGGGATGCCGGAAGCATCAGCCATGAGCAGGCGATACAAAAGGCAACGGAGGAATATAAAAAATACAAAGTCCGCACTCTCAGCAGGGTGGAGCAGGATTACCTGCTCTGCATGAAAGATTTGCAGAAGAAAGGCAAGGAACTGAACTAAAGAACAATTCCTCGCAAGTACTGATTCGCTCACACCAGCCGTTCCTGCCTGTGCAGACTTATGGAGTCTTGTGGTGCGACTGGGGGTGTAACTGGGGGTGAAATGCGGTTCAATCTATAATTACCCACAGTCCGTCATTATCATTCCCCTTACGCAGCAAGAGCCCCTTTTTCTTTAACTCAGAAACATCGCGTTCTATGGTGCGTTGACTCACCGACAAAGTCTCCGACATTTTCTTGGCGGTGATTGTCGGAGATGATTTAATAATGGCTATGATTTTCCTTTGGCGTTCAGAGAGTTCCGCTGCCAACATATCTCCGACATCTTGTGAAGTCTTGTGCAGTCCGGTAGTCTCCTGTGCAGACAACAAGTCCTTGAACCAGATGGGGAGGTTCACGAAACCGGGCACAATCTCAATCCTGGGCTCGGGGAGGCCTTGCTCGCGGCAGCTTGGACGAAGGGTTAACAGTTATGCTTTTCCTTGTCGTTTGCGTTTTGCTTTACACAGGTCACACTCGCAAATTTTGTAGATTTTTTTGAGACTTTTTAACGCTTGGGGAGATTTATTTGCCTTGTAATTCTGTACTTACTGTTCTCGTACCCGGATGACGGCTTGGCGACGTTCCACATGTGGCATAGAATCAAAGTCTTCTATCTCTTGTTGCTCCCGGTACGAACGCAACATCCACGCTGTGTGAATTTCGGCACGAAGCAGATTATATGAAGCTTTCAGTTGGTTGACGGCTTTATCGCAGGCTGTCCACTTTTCGATAGGAATCCCGACAGCTACCAAAACATAGCTGTCAGAAGCCCCCCGTAAGCTCGGGGTTGCCAGATTCATCAAGATAAAAGAGCTTCATGCAGACAAAGGTACAAAAAAACGGCGCCCAGGGTGGCTTCTGATAAGCGGCGGGGTGCTAGAGCATCCCTTCCCAGGCGCAGGGATATTATAGCATGTTCAAGAGAGTGCTCAAGTCATTTTTCTGCTTATCAAAACATGCCCATTTTTTAGTGTATAATGGGAATTTTTGCCAAAACATCGGGACACATGTGGCAGCTACCTGATTTCATTCGGTTCAATTTTCGCCAAACGCGCATAGACGCATCCTTTTTGAAGAGTTCGCGACTGCACTCCGAAAACGGACGGGAAAAATGCTTGAATTGTGACGGAGAACAGGGTAGAGTGTAACCCATCTGTTATGGCCGAAGCCCCGAAAATCAGTCCGATGATGGACCAGTACCTGCGCATGAAGCAGTCACTGCCGGATGATGTGTGGCTGTTTTTCCGTCTGGGGGACTTCTACGAGATGTTCTTTGAGGACGCGGTCGAGTGCGCGCAGGCGCTCGGGCTCACGCTCACAAAGCGCCAGACGATTCCTATGTGCGGTGTTCCTTTCCATGCAGCGGAGGGCTACATCGGGCAGATTGTGAAGATGGGCCGGCGCGTGGCTATAGCGGAGCAGATGAGCATCCCCGTTCCGGGCAAGCTGGTGGAGCGAGAGATTACCCGCATTGTCTCCGCCGGCACTCTGGCCGACCTCAGCCTGCTGGATGAGGGGGAGCACAACTACATCGCCGCCTGTTACCGCCACAAGAATGCCTGGGGGCTGGCCTGTGCCGATCACACCACGGGCGAGTTTTCCGTGGCAGACTTTGACAGCGCGGAAGAGCTGGCAGATGAGATTGCGCGCATGCATCCGCGCGAGCTGCTGGTGAGTGATGAGCAGAAGGAAGAGTTCGCGCACCTGCCCGTCACGCTGTATTATGATGGCTACACCTTCCTGCCCGGTGTCGCCAGAACAGCGCTGGAAAGTCATTTCCGCGTTCACTCGCTGGAAGGCTTCGGATGCGCCCACCTCCAGGCCGCCCCGGGGGCGGCAGCCGCCATTCTGCACTACCTGAAGCACCAGCTGCGGCGGCAGACAGACCACCTTCGCAAGCTTTCCCTCCGCGCCACGGATAACGCGGTGCTCATCGACACGGCCTCCCGCCGCAATCTGGATCTGGTGGAAGCGCGCGGCGGCATGAAAAACACGCTGCTGGGCACGCTGGACAGCACCTCCACCCCCATGGGAGCCCGCAAGCTGCGCGACTGGATTCTGCACCCCATCTGCGACCGCGATGAGCTGCTGCGGCGGCAGGAGCTCATCGCCGGATTCCTTGCTGAGCCCTATCTCATGAGCAAGCTGCGCGATTCGCTCAAGGGAGTGCGCGATATGGAGCGTCTGGTCTCCCGACTGTCACAGGGCGCGGGCAATGCGCGTGACCTGCTCGCGCTCGGCACCTCCCTGGCACAGCTGCCGGGCATTGCGGAGGATTTATCCGCGCTGGTGCAGCACCAACCGCTCTTTGAGCCCCTGCTCTCCCGGCTGGGCAACTTCCGCGAGCTGACGGAGCTGCTGCAGAACGCCATCGTCGTGGAGCCGCCCGTCACCATCAAGGAAGGAGGCATGATTCAGGACGGCTACGATGCCCGGCTGGATGAGCTGCGCTCTGCCTCCCGCGAGGGCAAAAACTGGCTCGCCGACCTGGAAGCACGCGAGCGCGCCCTCACCGGCATCGATTCCCTCAAGATTCGCTACAACAACGTCTTCGGTTACTATATAGAGGTCACCCGCGCCAACTACGCCAAGGTGCCGTCCGACCGCTATGTCCGCAAGCAGACGCTCGCCAACGCAGAGCGTTTCGTCACGGAAGAGCTCAAGAAGATGGAAGGCACGATTCTGGGCGCGGATGAACGCTCCCGCCAGCTGGAGTATGAGCTGTTCTGCGAGCTGCGCGAAAAGACGGGGGAATATATCGACCTCATCCAGGCCACGTCCGAAGCTCTGGCAGAAGCGGATGTGCTGCTGGCACTGGCGGAGAGCGCCCAACGCCACCGCTACTGCCGCCCGCAGCTGGACACCAGCCGCGACCTGCTCATCACCAACGGGCGCCACCCGGTCATTGAGCGCGTGCAGACAGATTCCTCCTTTGTGCCGAATGATACGGAAATGGACGCGGAGGCCAACCGCGTGCTCATCCTCACCGGCCCGAACATGGCCGGCAAGAGCACCTATATCCGCCAGGTGGCACTCATCACCCTCATGGCACAAATCGGCTCCTACGTCCCGGCAGATGCCGCCCGCATCGGCCTGGTGGACCGTATCTTCTGCCGTGTGGGGGCGAGCGATGACATCGCCCGCGGTCAATCCACCTTCATGGTGGAGATGAGCGAGACCGCCCTCATCCTCAACAACGCCACGGAACGCTCGCTGGTCATTCTGGATGAAATCGGCCGCGGCACCGCCACTTTCGATGGGCTTTCCATCGCCTGGGCCGTGGCAGAGCACCTGCACGATATCATCGGAGCCCGCACCATGTTTGCCACGCACTACCACGAAATGGTGGATTTGGAGCACAGCCGCTCTGCCGTGAGCAACTGGCATGTGGAGGTGCGGGAGTGGAAAGATGAAATCGTCTTTCTCCGCAAAGTGCTGCCCGGCCCGGCTGATAAGTCATACGGCATTCAGGTGGCGCGGCTTGCGGGGCTTCCTGCCCCTATCATTGAGCGAGCCAAACAGGTGCTGACCCATCTGGAAATGAGCGCCTCGGCCCGCGAGCCCAGGCAGGTGCGCCGCAAACGCGTGCGCGAGACCGGCTTACCCACCGCAGAAGAGCCGGATGTCACCCAGCTGGACATGTTCAACATGCTGGATGACGGGCTGAACTGATTTTTTACATCAAAAGTGCCAGCTGCAAGCAAAAATGAGCTTGACATACGCCACGCATCATCTATACTCACAATATCATTTTCCACAGCATGAAAACTCTTCCTATTCTCTCCCTGATTGCTCTCGCCGCTTCCGTGTCCATGGCTGCCCCCATCGTCACAGAAAAGGATCTCTCCACGGAATCCCTCAAGGCCATCGGCACCGATGCCCAGAAAGCCAGCCTGAACCGCTGCGAAAGGGCTCGCGCCAAGACCGAAAAGAAGCGCGCAGACCTCGCTAAAGAAGTTGCGGAGCAGACCAAGCGCAACGATGCCGGCATGAAGAAGACCATCATGAAGCGCCACCTCAACAACATGCTGCCCGCCTGTGACCGCGCCCCCGAGGAACCGCGCGACCCGGGTGACTACACCATCCGCTTCTGATAAGCAGCTCTTACTTGTTTCCATTCTACCGGACGGGCGGCCGAATTTTCCGCAATTCGCTGCCCGTTTTGTTTTGCCCCGCTCCCCGAAAAAAATCCTTTTTCAGTCCGAACCTGATAAAGCATTTTCGCCCCGCTATCCTCTGCGAGCTCCCGCCGTCAAAAAGGTAGGAAAAGGAATGAAAACCGGGCTATTCATCACCCTGCTCCTGTTCCCCCTGCATCTGCTGTTGTGGTGGGGAGTCATGCGGCTTGACTCGGCCATGAGCCTTCCCTGCGGAAACGTACTTTTTCACCTCGTGTTGAGTTTTCCGGCGCTGGCAAGCTGCCTCCTGTGGCTCCGATGTATGCGCACCCATACCCCCACAGGCTGCCTGTGGTTCTGCCTCGGTTTACCGATACTGACCTTCATCGCCTCCGCGCTCATCATCATCCACACCCTCTACCCGGCCGAAAGCCTGGCCGGCTACATCGTCCTCATCGGCATCGGAGACAACCTGCTCTGCTGCACTCTCATGCCTCTGCTGCAACTTCTTACACGCCGCAGCACCTCCCGCCGGAAGCACAGGCACGAGGGCAGCTCCACCTCTCCCTCTGACTGACAGCGGCCGCTCACGCGCGGATGATTTTTCCACCCGACTCCCCCGCCTCCGCAACTTTTTGCAGATGTAACGGACATGTTCATCGAATAGACTTGATTCCTGCGCTATTTGTGAGATAATATCCTTGGTATCATCTCTACTTATGGCAGACGATTCTGAGTTTTACAAAGAGCCGAACCGCAAGGAATGGACGGGCTTCTGGACGCTCGTGGCGGTTCAGGCGCAGAATGCTTTCAATGAAAAGGCGGTGCAGTTTTTGCTGATTCCGCTGGGTGTGTGGTTGTGGGGTGCGGACGGCAGCACGCTGGAGTATATGCTGGGTGCTATTTTCGTGCTACCGTACATCCTGTTTGCACCGCTGGTGGGCTGGCTGGCCGACTGTTTCTGCAAGACCCGCATCATCCAGGTGATGAGTTTTGCACAGATTATCGTGATGAGCTGCATGCTCTTCTGCTTCTACCAGCACGATATGAGAGCCGCCATCATCTGGTTTGCCATCTTCGCCACGCAAGCCACCATTCTGTCCCCGGCGAAAAAAGGTATTGTAAAAGACCTGCTGGGCTCGCGCTACATCGGTTTCGGCTCCACCATCATCGAGACCAGCATGGTCTTTGTGCTGCTGGCGGCACAGATTGGCGTATTCTTCTGGTTCAGCCACCTGCTGGAGGGCTATTCCGCTCGTCCGGACGGTGTGGAGGAGGCCGGCTGGAACGCCGTCATCCTTCCCACCTGGGTATTCCTCATCATGGCCGGTGTCGTGACTGCGGCCTCGTTCCTGGTGCCGCGCTACCACTCCAAACCCACGCGCAAGTTCAGTTGGAGTCTGTTCTACGAACATTTCGGCCAGATTAAGTACCTGTGGAAAGACCGCGAACTGCGGCTGAGCGAAATCGGGCTCTCCTACTTCTGGTGTCTGGCCGGTTCTCTGTTCCTGATTCTGATTCAGATTGCCAAAGATTTGCAGATTGCCGACCCGACGGTAGACTTCAGTATGCAGAGCGGCATCCTGATGGCCTGGCTGGGCGGCGGCGTCATCACCGGCGGCGTTATCGCCTCCCTTCTCTGCCGCGGCAAGAACGAGCTGGGGCTCATCCCGCTGGGAGCACTGGGTATCACCCTCTGCACACTTCTGCTGACCATCTTCGACGTCAACACCTATGTGAGCAACGCTCTGCTGGCGCTCACCGGTGCGTTCGGCGCCATCTTCATGGCCCCGCTCAACACCTACCTGCAGGACAACTGCGATCCCGCCAACCGCGGCAGCATCATCGCCGCCGGCAACCTCATCGACAACCTCATGGGCCTCGTGGCCGTGGTCTTCATCTGGCTCATGCACCAATACGGCGCCACCCCGCAGGCGCAGTTCTTCGTGCTGTTCCTGATGAGTGGCTTCATCCTCATCTCCACCCTGCGACTCATCCCGCAGGAGCTCATCCGCATGCTCGGCATCTGGGTACTGCGGCTCTTCTACCGCCCGCGTTATGTGAACATTGAGCGCATCCCGGAGCGCGGCGGCGCCCTGCTCGTCGTCAACCACGTCACCTTTGCCGATGCCCTCTTCCTCACCATGGTCTGCCCGCGGCCCGTGCGATTCATCGTGGCAGAAGAATTCATGAGCATGCGCATGCTCAGCTGGGTGCTGGAAATCTTCAACTCCCTGCCCATCTCCACCAAGAACCCGCGAGAGGCCATACTGAGCGCCGCCAACGCCATTGAGAAAGGCGACCTCATCTGCATCTTCCCGGAGGGACAACTCACCCGCAGCGGCTGCCTCACCCCCATTCGCCGCGGCATGGAAATGATTGCCCGCCGCGCCCACGCCACCATCATCCCCGTTTACATGGACGGACTCTGGGGCAGCATCTTCTCCTACCACCGCAGCCGCTTCTTCACCAAACTGCCGCGTAGAATCCCGTATCCTTTCACCGTCTCCGTGGGTGAACCCATGGAAGCAGAGACATTCAACAGCCGCGCCGTCCTCCGCGCTTTCCGAGACCTCTCTGCCAAGAGTCTGGAAACCGCCGACAGCGCCGGGCGTGACCTCCTCCTGCGCACGCTGGAGCAAATCGGCACACGCCCGCTCGTCTTCTACCCCGGCGGAGAACTCACCGGCATCCAGATAGCGGCCGCCGTCATCAGCCGCCGCCCCGCCGACGAGCACCAGGGGCTCGCCCGCAAGTGGCTGGAACTGCTTATTGAAGGCGCCAACGACCTGCTCGCCCTGCACCGCCACTGGATGAACGCCTGCCAGGTGCGCCGAGTGAATGCCCTCAAGGAACGCCGCCACCGCCTCCTCACCACCGTCGGCAACGGAGAACCGCAGGAGCTCGTGCTGGGCGTCCTCTGGCCCGTCATCACCCACACCCCCGTTCAGCTCATCGATGCCCCGCAGGAAACCCTGCCCACCAACATCTCCCAGATAGTGGGCGGCAAAGCCATGCGCCGCATCCTGCTCACCACCATCCCGCCGCGCCAGATTCCGTTCTACGACTTCAGCGGCAGCCCCGCCATCTCCACCCCGAACATGCGCTGGCGGCCCTGCCTGGCCACCCCCGGCGGCACCATCATCTCCATGAGCATGTGCCACAGCGTCTTCAAGATGCGCGATGGCACCATCCAGCTCGGCGCCCGACCGCGCACCCGCGGCCTCCTGCTGCCCGGCTACCGCGTCCAGTCCGAACCCGGCGGTGCCAACGCCGTTGTAGAAGGGCCCTCCCTCGCCACCCCCTACAAACTCCCGGACAACATCTACCTGGACGAAAGCGGCTTCCTCGCCGAACTCGCGTAAAGGAATCAGCCCCTTCTCCATCCCGCCACCCCGGCGGGCTTTTTTTGCAGGAAAAGGGATTTTGCCGGATAGTATGCAACCCTAAAAACAGAAGGAAAGGCGGAAGAAACAAATGATCACGCTGCGGAGCGCGCGGCTCATGACACAAGGAGGCGTTTTCTTGCTTGCAACGCGTAGAGAATCCGCTAGAATAGGCGCGTTATACTATTTCCCGCGCATGTGGGGTTCACCATTTTCCTTACTGACAGAATTATGAGCGTACTTGAACTGATTCGCAAAAACTCAATCATCGTGCTTGTTGCCGTGTTTGGCGTGGGCGTGGGTCTCATCATGATGGACTATGCCGACAAGGGCAGTATGATTGGCGGCAACGCCTACATCAAGGTCAATGGCACGGGATATTCCTACCAGGAGATTTTCAATCTGGGCGAGAATGGCAAGGAGTATATCCAGCAGTTGGTCCAGGCTTCCAACGCCAAACTGGTTGACCGCTTCGATGCCGATGATAATGACAGCCTGAGCGATGATGAGAGCGCCGCGCTGCAGGCATACGCCCAGCAGCATCCGGAGTATGATAACTTTGCCAATGTGGCACAGGACACGCTGCGGATGTGGTGCTACGGCGGCAGCGAAAACGCCGAAACAAACATTGCCATCAACCGCGCGGTGCTGCAGCACGAGGCCAGGGCGCTGGGCATTGCCCCCTCCAGGGAGCAGATTGATGCCTATATTCAGGCCATTCCCGCCTTCCGCAAGGCAGACGGCCATTTCGACACCGATTTATACAACCGCATGGTCGGCACCTACAAGGGGGTGACCAACAACAGTCAGGAAAAAGCGTTCCGCTCGCTCATCAGCGACATGATGGTCTGGGAGGTTCTTACGGCTATGCTGACGGATGACCTGAGCTTCAACAGCAAGGCCACCGGTAATCTCATTGATGCCCTGACTCAGAAAATCAACGGCAAGACAGCCTGGCTGCCCGCCTCTGCCGTTTCCGCGCCCGCTGAGCCGTCCGAAGAGGAAATCAAGGCCTATTGGGATTCCCACAAGGACAATTACAAGAGCACGGAGCGCCGCATCATCTCCCTCTACACGCTGACGCCGGACAAGGAGTCCTCCATCGAGGCGCTCATGGCCACGGCTGACATCATCATGCAGGATTTGTCTCTTGCCAACGGCAAGGGTTTCGACAAGCTGCTGGCCTCTGCCGCAGAGAATCCCGAGAACGAGGCATTCTCCTACCAACAGGCTGACGGCAGTTCCCACGTCACCTTCCCGCTCTGTACCCAGGCAGAGGCTCCCGCGGAGCTGAAAGCAGAGGTGAACCACAATGGTCAGCGTGTATCACTGGCTCAGATTGCCTTCACGGAGGTGGACTCAGCACCGGCGCCCGCCGAGTATGAGGCCGCCGCCAAGGCCGGCAATGCAGACAACCTGGCGGGCATCACTCAGGTGCGCGGTTATTTCACCGCCGACAACGGCAAGCTGGTGTTCCTCCGCGTGGAGGCCATTGAGACGCCGCAGGTGCTGGCCTACGAGGCTGCCCGCGAGAGCGCCAAAGCTGATTTGATGAAAGAGCGCGCCGACAACGCCCTCGATATCGCAGCCCGCAAACTCTACGGAGAGATGGAAACCGCCGCGGCAGAGGGGGTGGATGCGGCCTTTGCCAAGGCCACCGCCGCCGGTGCCACGGTGGAGGATTTCGGCCCCGTCGGTATCGGTCTGATGGCTGACCCCGCCAAGCTGCCCGCTCACCTGGATACGCAGGCGCTGCTGAGCGTGCCCAGCGGTAAGCTGGCCCCCATCGTCATCACCCCGGAGGGCGCCCGCATCAGCGCCGTGACCGGCCGCACCTGCGAGGATTCCCCGGAATACACGGCCATGAAAGCTTTCAGCATGATTCCGCAGCAGAATGCCCAGCTGAAGGGGATGCTGCTGGTTGACTGGCTGAGCAACGCCTACCGCCGTTTCGAAGTGACCCTGCCGCAGCAGAACGAGCAGTAAACCGCCCTTCGCTCTCATTTTCCGGCACACGCCGTTTTCCGCATGCACAGCCACCGCCCCACGGAGCTGTGCATGTCTCATTCCAGACAGAACACCCCCATCCATTATGTCCCTCCCCTCCCAGACCAAGTTCATCGTGGGCAATGAAGCCTGCGAGCGTTTCAGCTTCTATGGCATGCGCAGCATCCTCGTGCTGTACATGACCGGCATGCTCGCCATGAGCGAGAGCGCCGCCGTGGAGGTGGCCCACCTCTTCCTGGCCGGCATCTACATCCTGCCCCTGCTGGGAGCCTGGATAGCAGACCGCTTTCTGGGACGCTACCGCACCATCCTCTATATCTCGCTCTTCTACTGCCTCGGGCACGGCGTGCTGGCCACGGCGGATTTGACGGAGAGCATCGAGATGCGCCGCTACATTCTCTTCACCGGTCTGTTCATCATTGCCCTGGGGGCGGGCGGCATCAAGCCCTGCGTCTCCGCCTTTGTGGGCGACCAGGTGGATGCCGGGAAAGAGCCAGCCGTCATGACCCGCGTGTATGCCGCATTCTACTGGTCCATCAACCTGGGTTCGTTCTTCTCCTTCCTGGTGATACCGTGGGTGCGCCAGACCTGGGGCTACAGCTGGGCTTTTGCCATTCCGGGCATCTTCATGGGGCTGGCCACGCTCATTTTCTGGCTGGGCCGCAAGCAGTACAGACACATTCCTCCCACCCAGCCCACCTTCCTGCCTGCTCTGCTCTGCCGCATCTTCCGGGGAGCACCCGCAGCCTGTGAGCGCTTTGGCGGTGCCGCCGTGAATGCCGCCACCAACACTGCGCTGGGCATTGCCGGGTTCATCGTGGTGGCCCCCATCATCATCCTGCTGGGCTACTGGACCAAAAGCGGAGGTGAACAGCTGATCACCCTCAGCGGCGGCAGCAGCACTGCGGCCTCCCTCTGCGGACTGGCAGCCCTCCTGCTGTATGTGGCAGCCATCCTGGCCGCCGTGCTGAAACTGGCAGAAACGTTCAACGCCCGCGGCTTCATGGGGGTGCTGGGTACCCGCCTGTACCGCGGCAGCGAGCTGACCACCGCCCGCTACAGCGAGAAAGACCGCCGTGCCACCCGCAACCTGCTGCGCGTGCTGGCCGTCTTTGCCATGATTATTCCCTTCTGGAGTCTGTTTGACCAGACCATGTCGAGCTGGGTCATCCAGGGCAAGGAAATGACGCCCGTGTACTTCTCCGCCATCAACTTCCGATTCGGAGCGGAGGAGATTCAGAGCTTCAACCCTCTGCTGGTGATGATATTTGTGCCGCTCATCACCCTGTGCGTGTACCCCTACATCGGCAAATGGAGCACCCCGCTCAAGCGCATGGGTATCGGCATTGTGCTGGCAGGCATATCCTACGGCAGCGTGGCCTGGCTGCAGGCGCGGCTGGATGCCGGCGAGTCCCTCAGCATCCTCTGGCAGTGCATTCCCTACTTCCTCATCACCATCTCCGAGATTCTGGTGAGCACCACCGGTCTGGAATACGCCTACACCGCCGCCGGCAAGAGCCTCAAGAGCATCGTTTCCAGCTTCTGGTTTCTCACCAGCACCCTGGGCAACTTCCTGGTCATCTACATGACCGGGCTCGTCTCCGACCCCGCCGCCACCTCCACCTTCCTCATCTACGGAGCGCTCTCCGTCGTCATCGGCATCCTCTTCATCATCGTCACCACCCGACCCGGATTCCAAGCCGAGCCGGAAGAAGAATGAAGGGGTATTGAGTCTCCGCTACGCGGCGAAACAATCTGCCACCGCCACAAAGCAGGCGGACGGAGGCAGAGGATAGAGCTCGCCGGAAAGGCAACGAGCAGTCAGGGATTGCGGGATCGGTGACTCGTCCCATCAAAGTATTGGAGAAAATAATAAGCGTAAGGCAGAAACCGGAATGCGTAGTGTCAGTATATCCGGCCTCGCTTTCTAACGTGATTGCTCTTCCGTATGCCTGCGGCATGCAAACTTTGCCGAGTCTTCTCCGATATTCCCGATTTACACCTGCGGGCTGATACTTTCAAAAAAGCCGCCAATCCCGTGAGAGATTGGCGGCCTTTTCATACGCTCAGGAAAATGTGATCAGTGCTTCTTGCAGAAGTCTTCCAGGCGGTCAAGACCTTCCTTGAGCACATCCAGAGACGTGCAGTAGGAGATGCGGATAGCCTTGTCGTTACCGAAGGCAATACCGGGCACGGCTGCCACCTTGTAGCGCTCCAGCAGCTTGTCGCACAGCTCCAGTGAGCCCATGTTCAGCTCTGTGGTGTCGATGAAGAAGTAGAATGCACCCTTGGGTTCTACCACCTTAATCTTCGGCATCTGGCAGAGGCGGCTGTAGACGTACTGGCGGCGGAAGTCGTACTCCTCGCGCAGGTCGTCGATGAAGCTCTGGTCGCCGGTGAGGGCCTCAATGGCACCGTACTGGCAGAAGGTGGTGGCATTGGAAGCGGTGTGATCCTGAATGAGCTTGATGCACTTGGCAATGCTCTCCGGGGCAGCGGAATAACCGAGACGCCAGCCGGTCATGGCATAGCCCTTGGAGAAACCATTGATGGTGATGGTCAGGTTGTAAATCTCCGGGCTGAGGGAGGCCATGGAAACATGCTTCTCCTCACCGTAGATGAGGTGCTCATAGATTTCATCCGCCATGATGAGGATATCCTCATCCACAGCCAGATTGCCGATGGCACGCAGCTCTTCCTCGGTGTAGACGGCGCCGGTCGGATTATGCGGCGTAGTCAGGATAATCATCTTGGTGCGGGGAGTCATGGCATTCTCGAACTCCTCGGCCGTAATCTTCCAGCCATTCTCGGGCTTAGTCTCCACAAACACGGGCGTACCGCCGCAGAGCTGCACCATGGAGGGGTAACTCACCCAGTAGGGAGCAGGGATAATCACCTCATCACCCTCGTTGATGGTGGCGCGCAGGGCCTCATACACGGCGGGCTTGGCACCGGAGGTCACGCAAATCTGGTTGATGTTGTACTCCAGGCCGTTGTCGCGCTTGAGCTTGTCACAGATGGCCTGACGCAGCTCAGGAAGGCCAACGGAGGGAGTGTACTTGGTAGCACCGTTATTCAGGGCAGTAATGGCAGCCTGCTTGATGTTCTCAGGGGTGTCCTTATCAGGCTCACCGCCGGCCAGACCGAACACCTGCTCGCCCCGGGCCTTCATCTCCTTGGCCTTGTTCGTCACAGCCAGAGTGAGAGACGGAGAAAGCGCAGCTACGTAATCAGAAATAAGTTCCATTGCAGGATGTGTGATGTAATTCGTTAATAAAAAGTTTTCGAGGAGAGACACGCGCGGGGCATGTCCGTGCAATTCTACGCCCATAAGCCCCACTTGGCAAGGAAAATATGAAGCATTGACGCGCTTTTGCGTTAAGAGCGCGGGCTCAGCCTCGTTTCCTGCCCGGCGTTGCTTTCAAACCGGGCATCAATCCATACGAGATACACTTTTTCGGGCAGGAGGTCACACAGGTCATGCAGCCAATGCAGTTGGGATGGCGCACAAATTCGGTGTTCGACACATCGATATTCATCGGGCATTTCTTCGAACACATACCGCAGTTCACACAGTTCCCCGCGCGGCGGCGGATACCGAAGATGCGCAGCACACTGAAAAGCCCCTGCCGCGCCCCACCCGTACAGAAGTAGTTGCAGAACGGTCTGTCCATGAACAACCCCAGCAGCAGGAACAGCACAATGATGCCGGACGCCAGCGTCCATATTTCCCCATGTACCAGCTTGCTGAAGTTATACGGCCCCTTGAGAAGTTCTATCACCACCCCGGCGCTCAGCAGCATGAAAAACGCATAGCGGATCAACTGCAAATAACGCTGCACCCGAAAGGGAACCCGCAAACGCGGCAGCTTCAGCCAACGCCCCAGGCGGGACATCCAGTCCTGCACGGCGCCAAGCGGACAAACCCAGCCGCAGAAAAACACGCCGAACAGCAGGATGGCAGGCGCCAGAGCATTGGCCGCCAGCTTCGTGTTGAACCCGACAAAAGCCATGGCCGCCAGGAAGCCCATCTGCACCAGGAATCGCAGCAACTGTACTCTCTTCATCATCGTGTGCGGTATTATACCACCAACGGGCATATAACACAAACACAAAACACAGCAAAAGCCCCCTGTCGGTCAAGGACAGAGGGCTTCTGAAAATAAAGGTGTAACCGTAAAAATACTTACACGGCAGCCTTGATGATGGCGGCGAAGGAGTCTGCCTTGAGGGCAGCACCACCCACGAGAGCGCCGTCGATATCGGGCTGGCTCATGAGCTCGGCAGCATTGCCGGGCTTCACGGAACCACCGTACTGCAGGCGAACCTTGTCGGCAGCCTCCGCACCGAAAGTCTCAGCCAGCACGCCACGGATGAAAGCGTGAGCATCCTGAGCATCAGCAGCAGAAGCCGTCACACCCGTACCGATGGCCCACACAGGCTCGTAAGCAATCACGATACCGGCCACCTCGTCAGCGGTCAGGCCTTCCAGACCTTCGACCACCTGGCTCTTGAGCACGGACTCCAGCTGCCCCCCCTGGCGCTGCTCCAGCGTCTCGCCGATGCAGTAGATGGGGATGATACCGGCAGCCAAGGCCTTCTTAATCTTCTTGTTGATGTAGGCGTTCGTCTCGCCATGGTACTGACGGCGCTCGCTGTGACCCAGCACCACATAGGTGCAGCCCAGCTCGTTGAGCATCGTCGTGGAAATCTCACCGGTGAAAGCACCGTTATCGCGATCGCTCACGTCCTGAGCGCCGACGCCGATGCACTTGCAGCCATTCAGCGTCTCCATGACGGCAGGTATCGTCACAAACGGGGGAACGATTACCTTGTCAACAGCGCTGGTGCACTCGCAAAGCTCATTCTTGAGAGCAGCGAGGAACTCCTTGGCCTCCTTCGGGCCGATATTCATCTTCCAGTTAGCGGCAATGATGGGGGTACGGGACATAGTTATTCAGTGTCTTGTTATTGACGCGCCAAGACTACCCCCGAATCCGTCGAAAGTCAAGCCAAAATTGAACATCCCGCCTTCCCCCCGGAGTAAAAAATGGGCAGCACACCCCGATATCCGCAATTCTTCCTTGATTCAACATGTTTCGTATGATAGAGTACGGGACGTATGATTCGCAAGCTTTCGGTAGAGGGGATTACGGTATTCCCCACTCAGGAGGTATTCCGTTTTGCGCCGGGCATGAATATCATCATCGGCGGCAACGATTCCGGCAAGAGCCACCTCATGAAGCTGTGCTACGCCATCTGCAAGTGGAGTTGCGGCGGCAGTCGGCGGGAATTACCCGTTGTATGGGCAGAGGAGAAGCGCCTGCGGCTGGACTTGCTGCGGGTCTTTGGCACCCGCGACCTCACCGGGCTGACCTCGCGCTGCGTCAGGAACTGCACCGCCGCCGTCCACGCCTCACTCAGCGGCGAGAAAGTACCGCCGGGCAGCGCCGAGCTGGAGTTCTCCTTCCGGGAGGGGCATGAGGAAGAGGGCCTGAAAATCAGTCAGATGCCGGAGCGCAACCTGAGCAACAACGCCGTTTTCCTGGCTCCGCGTGAGGTACTCTCCATCTATCCCTGCTATGTGCAGGCGGGCAAGCGCTATCCGGAGCTGCTGGATTCTGCCAGCTGGGAACTTTGCCGGGCTCTGGAAACAGAGCCGACCGAATCACCCTCACAGGCCATGGCGCATGTCACGCAGCAGATAGAAACCCTGCTGAGCGGCAAGCTCCTGCGCATCAACGGACGATTCTTTCTGCAACGCCCCGCGCAGGAACCGCTGGAGCTCAACCTGGTGGCGGAAGGCTTCAAGCGCATCGGCACTCTTGGACTGCTCATCGGCAACTGCAACGTGCGCCCGGGCACCTGCCTGTTCTGGGATGAGCCGGAGATGAACCTCAACGCCCAGCACCTGCCGCGACTGGTCAACATCATGATGACCCTCTGCCGCGCCGGGGTGCAGCTGGTGCTCACCACCCACAGCCTCTTCCTGCTGCGGGAGTTATCCATCCAGCTGGCCGACAGAAAAAACAAGGGCATTGCCAGACGTTTCTTCGGGCTGCAAACGCCGCAGATGGCCGGGACCGGGGTGCGGGTCAGTACCGCAGATGAGCTCAACCAGCTGGAACACATCGCCAGTCTGGATGCCGAAACCGAACAGGCAGATCGCTATCTGAGCCTTGTTCCCAACCTTTTTGCAGAAGAATAATCGTGTTTCAGGCCGGAACAACATGCGTTGAGGGTGTCCACCGCTTCCATTTCGAGGCCGGATATTACGTCTGCCGCTTCGAATGCTCGGAATTCTACTCTCACAACGCCCAGAACTTCTGCAACAGCTGCAAGGAAATGGACTTCGTCCTCTACCATCCCGGCAAGAAAGAACTCTGGCTGGTGGAGGTGAAAGACTATCGCTTCAACGCCCGCCCCAAGGTGAGCGACCTGGTGGAAAAGCTCTGCCGCAAGGTGCGCGACTGTCTTTTTCTGCTGCGAACAGCTGCCATCTGCGCCCCGGAGGAGGAACCGGCCGAGGGCATCTCCCTGCGCGAAATGGCGCGCATGAGCCTGCAGGCCAAGCACATTCGACTGGCGTTCACCATCGAGCTGGGGCGCACCGGCCTCTTCCCGCCGAAATCCATTCTGGCCACCATTCACGACCTGCTGTACCGCCAGCTGCGCTTCATTGACCCGCAGATGCTCTGCGTGCCCATCACCACCTCCGGCGAACATGCCCCCTGGACCATCTCCCCCGCCGGCAATGAGCATTCTTCCCGCATTCAGAAGCGCATGGAAGAAGCCCGCGCCGCCCGGGACAAAGAAGAAAAACTGCGCATGGAAATGGCGCGTCACAAGAAAAAAATGGAGACTCAGCGCCGCAGAAAAGCCCGCAAATCCTCCATTCCCCTCTGGAAACAGCGGGCACGGGAACGCGCAGAGGGCAAAACGGGCACCCATGCCGACCGCCGCAAAACCACCACCACCAGCACTGCATCATGACCCCGCTCCGACTCCTCCTCTCCCTCCTGGGACTCAGCCTGCTGAGCGCCCTCATTTTCATCCCCGACTGGTTCGAAGACCCGCGCAAACTTGCTCCGGGTGAATGGCAGGATTCCGGCCGCAAAGGCAAGGTGGAGGTAGGCGAGCGCACCGTTCACCTGCTGGGATTCGGGCCGGAGGAACCCATCCGATACGAATGGCTGCAAACGGATGACGAACCCTACACCATGCAGCTCACCTACGGCAGCTACACCATTGTGGCGGACATCACCTTCAACGGCAGAGACGAGGTCATCGCTGAGCTTGATGTCATGGACAAACTCCCGAGCGCCGCGGCCGAAATGCTCCGCAAAAAGAACCGCAGTGCCGGACGGCCGGAAAATGAGTTCCGCCTGCTTTTCCGAAGGGTTCAGCCTAAAAAATAGCCTAAATGGCCTCAAAATAGGCAGGCGCAGCAATTTTATCTTGCAACCACGCTGTTTTTGCGTTAAATAGATGGTGTTAATTTTCGACTTAACACTAACTCACACTATATCACACCATCATGGAAACAACATTCAAGATTCATGGTCTCTGCGCTGCTACGCACACCCCGATGAACGCCGACGGCTCCTGCAATCCCAATGCAGTAGACGCACAAGCCAAGTTCCTGGCCAGCCAGGGCATCAAGTCCGTTTTCATCACCGGCTCCACCGGGGAGTCCGCCCACATGCAGCTCACCGAGCGCAAGGAAAACATGGCCGCCTGGGGCGAGGCCGGCAAGAAGTACGGCATCGACGTCATCGTCCACACCGGCGGCAACTGCGTGTATGACGGTCGCGAGCTGGCTGCCTACGCAGCAGAATGCGGTGCTACCGGCACCGCCAGCAACTCCCCCTGCTACTTCAAGCCCGGCAGCATTGACCTGCTGGTGGACAGCCTCGCCGTGGCCGCCTCCGGAGCTCCCGAGCTGCCTTTCTATTTCTACGACATCCCCGTGCTGACCCACGTGGGCTTCAACCCCTGCAAGATGATTGAGGCATGCGCCGCCAAAATTCCGAACTTCGTGGGTGTGAAGTTCACCAACCCGGATCTGGCTCTCTATATGGACGCCCTCAACTACGATGGCGGCAAGTACGACATTCCGTGGGGGGTGGACGAATGGTTCCTTGGCGCCTATGCCACCGGTGCCAAGGGTGGCGTGGGTTCCTCTTTCAACTACGCTCCCAAGCTGTATGATGACATCATGAAGGCCGTGGATGCCGGCGATCTGGCAGAGGCTCGCCGCCTCCAGCAGCTCTCCGTCACCATGATTAACATCATCGCCGCCAAGGGCTACATGGGCTGCTGCAAGTACCTCATGAGCGAATGGACCGGCGTTGACTTCGGCCCGGCCCGCCTGCCCATGGGCAAGCAGGATAAGGCCACTCTCGATGCACTCAAGAGCGAGCTCAAGGCCATCGGCTTCTACGATTGGGCTATTTACAAGTAAAGATTCAACCTCGCCTCCTCATGGACACAAAAGCACTTGGCGAATTCTACAAAGACAAGCTGCTCAATGAGGTAGAACCGTTCTGGTTCCCCCGTTCGCTGGACACAGTGAACGGGGGGCTCTACCATTGTTGTGCCGCAGACGGCACACTGGTGGACACCGACAAGAACGTGTGGGCTCAGGGCCGCATGGCCTGGATGCTCCTTACCTGCTACAACAGCATTGAAAAACGACCGGAATGGATGCAATACGCAGAAAGCGCCCTCAAGTTCCTTGAGGAAAAATGCGTTGACCCCTCCGACGGACGCATGTACTTCCACATGACGGCAGACGGCACCCCCATCCGCAAGCGCCGCTACGCTTACAGCGAATGCTTCGCGGCCATTGCCTGGGCAGCCCACTACGGCGCCACCGGTGATGCCCACAGCGCAGAGCGCGCCCGCCACTGGTTCGACATCTTTGCCGGCATCTTCTTCACCCCGGGCAAGATGACGCCCAAGAGCACCGGCAACCGCCCCGGCGAGAATCTGGGCTGCCGCATGATTATGATTGTCACGGCTCAGGAGCTGCGCCGCTACCTGGGCGATGCCGACGGATTCTACACCGGCTGGATTGACCGCTGCATCGATGACCTGCAGCGTCTCTTCCTGCACGAGGATATCAAGGCTGTGCTCGAAAACGTAGCCCCGGACGGCTCCGTCATCGACCACTTCGACGAGCGCATCCTCAACCCCGGCCACGATATCGAAGGCGGCTGGTTTGTGCTGGAGGAAGCCCGCTATCGCGGCGGCGACAAAAAGCTCATTGAAATCGGCTGCAAGATGATTGACTGGGCACTGGCCCGCGGCTGGGACAAGAAGTACGGAGGCCTGCTCTACTACACGGACGTGTACAACAAGCCCGTGCAGGAATACTGGCACAACATGAAGTTCTGGTGGCCGCACGATGAAGCACTCATCGGCACCTGCCTGGCCTACGTCATGACCGGCGATGAAAAATACGCCGAATGGCATCAGCGCATTCATGACTGGGCTTTCGAGCATCTGCAGGATAAGGAGCACGGCGAGTGGTTCGGCTACTGCAACCAGGACGGCACCACCACCAACGGCCTCAAGGGCTCCATGTGGAAATCCTTCTTCCACCATCCCCGAGCCCTCTGGTGCTGTGCTCACTACTTCGGTGCCATCCCCGCTCCGAAAACCAAGGCTTAATACGACACTTATTGGCACTCCATGATTATTGGTATTCTCAACTCCGGTGGTGACTGCCCGGGAATTAACGCAGTCATCGAGGGCTACGTCTCCGCGGCATACCGCCGCGGGTGGCGAGTCATCGGCTTCCACGACGGTTTCGAAGGCCTGCTGCCGGTAGCCGGCGGACGCCGCTACGAAATCCTCACGCCCATGAAAACCCACCAGATTCGCTCTCAGGGCGGCACTATGCTGGGCACCACCAACACGGGCAATTTCAAGATTAACACCAACAAGCTGGGCCGCCGTTCCATCGACCCGGAGATTCTGGCCAAGGCCAAGAAAACCATCTCCGCCCTTGGACTGGAAGCCCTGGCAGTAGTGGGTGGCTCCGGCTCTGCCCGCACAGCCAGCCTGCTGGCAGAGGAAGGACTGCCGGTGATTTCCATCCCCAAGACCATCAACAACGACCTCTGCCCCGACACGGACTACACTTTCGGCTTCCAGAGTGCCGTCACCGTGGTGTCCGAATCCATTGACCGCATCCGCACCACGGCCAATGCCCACCAGCGCATAATGGTCGTGGAGGTGATGGGGGATCTCTCCGGCTGGATTGCCCTGCACAGCGGCATCGCCACGGCGGCAGACGTCGTCCTCATCCCGGAAATCGAGTTCGACCTGCAGAACGTCATCGACTGCATCAAGGCTCGCAAGGCTGCCGGACAGCGCGAAATAATCGTGGTGGTGGCAGAAGGTGCCAAGCTCAACGGCAAGCTCATCACCGTGCTCAACAAGGACAATGGTGAGGAGCGTCTGGGCGGCATCGGCAACCGACTTTCCCGCATTCTGGAAGAGGAAACAGGCATCGAAACCCGTTACTGCGTGTTAGGCCACACCCAGCGCGGCGGTTCCCCCTGTGCCTTTGACCGCATCGCCGGCCTGCGCTTCGGCGTGGAAGCCGTCAAGCTCATCGAGGAACGACAGTTCGGCACAGCCCTCATCCTCAACGGCCCGAATGTGGACACCGTACCCATCGAGGACGCCGTGCGCTCCCTGCGCCTGGTTGACCCGGAGAGCCAGATTGTAGCAACAGCCCGCGATTTGGGCATCATATTCGGTGATCGCCCGGCAGAGGCTCTGATGAGTGACCACAAGAAAGACAAGCCTGAGGGCAAGAAGCCTGCCCGCAAGGCCTGCAAATCCAAAGAGGCAAAGTAAGCACAAAGAATGAAAAGCATCCTCAAGAGTTTCTGCCTGTTGGCAGCTGCTGCGGGCAGCGTTCTGCTGAACGCCTGCACCGGCTACGTGCCCCCCGACCAGACCACACCCAGCTATGTGGCTCTGGAAGTGCATTCCGGACGCATCCTCTATTCGTCCAACGCGAATGAGCGACGCCCCATCGGCATGCTCACCAATCTGGCCACCGCCACCGTGGTACTGGACTGGGTTCGCGCCCACAACGTCGACCTCAACCGCATGATTACCGTGCCGCAGGAGGCCGTGCGCTGGCAGCGTACCAACCTGTTGAAACTTCGTCCCGGAGAGAAGCTTTCCCTGCGAGATGCCCTCTATTCTGCCCTGCTGTGGGATGACAGCGCCTGTGCCACCACCGCAGCCATCGCCTGCGGGCAGGTACTCAGCGAGTCAGACCCGGAGGGGGCATTCATTTCCGAAATGAACAAGCTTGCCCTGCGACTGGGCATGACCTCCACCCGGTTCAAGGGGACCAACGGAGCCGTCATCACACAGTCCACGGCACGGGATATGGCGCTGATGGGCATGTATGCCCTCACCAAGCCGGATATGCTGGCCATCACGTCCCAGCGGAACGTGACCGCCAACATATACTCCCCCATGGGCGTGCGAACAGTCCCCATCCGCAACAACAACCGCCTGCTGCCCACGGCAGACAATGTGGACGGGCTGAAGGTGGCAAGCTCTCGCAGCGCCGGGTGCTGCCTCCTGGTCACCAGCAGTCGGGCCTCGGTCAAGCGCACCAACCCGGTCAACGGCCAGCCCGGCACCTACGGACAGCGCCTGCTCGTCGTCATGCTGGGCATGCCGGACAGCAAATCCCGCTACAAGACAGCGGCCAAATTCCTGGCTCATGGCTGGGACGCATGGGACGCATGGCTCCCCTCCAACGATTATCAGGATCATTCCAAGTTCATCATCCTTCCAAACTAAATATCTCTCATGAATATCGGTATACTCAATGCCGGCGGCGACTGCCCCGGACTCAACGCCGTGATTGAAGGCGCCGTGGCAGCCGCAACTGCCCGTGGCTGGAAAGTCTACGGCTTCTACGATGGATTTGAAGGACTGCTTTCCACGCCCGACAACGAGCGCTGGCGCATCCTCACCCCGGAGAACTGCCACAACATCCGCTCCATGGGCGGCACCATCCTCGGCACCGTCAACAAGGGCAACTTCACCGTCAAGAGCGGTGTGGGCGGCCGCATGCAGATTGCAGACGAAGTGCTGCAGCGCAGCAAGGAAACCGTCAAGAGGCTCGACCTTTCCGCCCTCATCGTGGTGGGTGGTGACGGCTCCCAGACCATCGGTCTGGAACTCCGCCACATCGGACTGCCCATCGTCGGCGTGCCCAAGACCATTGACAACGACCTGGGCTCCACGGACTACACCTTCGGCTTCTGGACCGCCGTTTCCATTGTGAGTGAGAACCTGGACCGCCTGCGCACCACCGCCTACTCCCACCAGCGCATGATGGTGGTGGAAGTGATGGGACGCCACGCCGGCTGGATTGCCCTCTACGGTGGTATTGCCGGTGGTGCAGACGTGATTCTGCTGCCGGAAATCGAGTTCACCCTGGAAGACATCGTCCGCAAGGTAGAGCTGCTGAAAGCTCTCGGCCAGCGCGAAATCATCGTGGTCGTGAGCGAAGGCGCCAAAATTGGCGGCAAGCTGCTCACGCTGGATGAGGAAACCAAGGGCGAAGTGCGTCTGGGCGGTATCGCCTCCTTCCTCTCCACCAAACTGGAAACCATCACCGGTATCGAAACCCGCTACTGCGTGCTGGGACACATCCAGCGCGGCGGTTCCCCCATCCCGTTCGACCGCGTGCTGGGAGTCCGCTGCGGCGCGAAAGCCATCGACCTCATCGAGGAGGGCAAGTTCGGCGAGACCGTTGCCCTGCACCGCGTCGACATGGTTTCCATGCCCATCGAGGATGCCGTACGCACCCTCCACATCGTGGACAGCCAGAGCCAGCTCGTGGAAGCCGCCCGCGAAATCGGCATTTCCTTCGGCGATGCCTCCAGCTGACGCCGCCGCTGATACAATTTTTCATTCCTCTACGCCGCAGCGCTCACCCCGCTGCGGCGTTTTTCGTGTCGAAGAAGTAAACTGGCACCGTTTTTTCGACACTTAGGAGGCGAATTTAAGCCCCCTTTTCTGTGCACATCAGGCGTGTAGCTTTCTTATATCATTCGGTATCCCCTGATGTCAATCCATTTTTGGCGCGATTTTGTAGCGTAGG
>JAFUQZ010000096.1 GCA_017472085.1 Akkermansia sp.
TAAATTGATATGGAGCAGCAAGAAAATTCGTCTATTGTATCTCCCGATTTTGTAAAGTTAACCTTACTAAAGCGCCAAACATCAACTTTTTGTGAGAAAAATTCTTGCTATCGCATTCGAAATGCGATATACTGCGCGTGCAGGGGAGGTGTCACATGTGCCCCAAATCTTTGGGACACATGTGATGAGTCGGGTGGTAATCCGGGCTTGACCATGGGGGTGTGAATCGTTACAATGGTGGCATGAAGATGCGCGCTCTTTTTCTGGTGGGGTTGCTTTCCCTTGGTATGGCGCTTGCCGATGAGCAGAAGCCTGCTGCGGGGCTGCCGGAGGTTGATGTGATGACGATGGTGCAGGATGCCCGCTGCAAGCAGATTGTGGTGACTTGTCTCATCAAT
Organism: Akkermansia sp.; assembly: GCA_017472085.1. Lineage (GTDB taxonomy): Bacteria > Verrucomicrobiota > Verrucomicrobiia > Verrucomicrobiales > Akkermansiaceae > Akkermansia. The sequence goes on from JAFUQZ010000096.1 coordinate 399, forward strand.
AATCAACCGATGCGGATGATGCTGGATTCCGGTGCCACACACACGGTGCTGCACACGGAGAGTGCCGCGCGCCTGGAGGAGGTGCGGCGTGTTGATACGAGCAAAATGATGTTCCGAGGAAATTCGCAGCAGCGGCCGGAGATGCTGGTGGCGCCGCTACTGGCCGGACCGGCCACGGCGCCGCAGCATTTGTTCATGGTGCTGGATTTGTCTGCGGTGCGCGGTGCGATGGCGGAACCGATTGACGGCATTCTGGGGATGGATGTGCTGGGCTCTGTGGCGTTTACTTTTGATCAGCGCAAGAATGAATTTTACTGGGGGGTGGCTTTGGGGACAGAGCTGGTGCCGCTGCGCGGTGGTCAGGACAGGTTCGGTCGCTGGATGGTGCAGGCTTTGTGCCAGGGTAAGCCGCTGGAGCTGCTGCTGGATACGGGGAGTAGTGTGACGCGGGTGCGCGAGGCTGATTGGACGCCCGGCGCGGGGGAGATGATTATGGCGCACGTGGGGGATGTGGACTCGTCTGCCCGAATCAGCATCCGGGAGGGTGCTGCGGCTGATTTGGATGTGGCAGAGGGGATGGTGCTGCCCGGGGTGAAGCCGATTTTCGGTCGGCCGGGTGAGCCGCCGGTGCTGGGGATGGATGCGCTGCGCGGCGCGGTGCTGGTGCATCTGCCCACGGAGGAGTCTCCCTATGGGGCCTTCTTCCTGGCAAAGTGAATTGTTGTTCTGAAGTACGCGGCGGCGTCGCGCAGGCGCTTTCTGCGGGCGGGCGTTATTGTCATTTCCTGTCGTTCTGCGGAGTACCGGTAAACAGAGACACACGCCATGGGGGCATGGCGTGTGTAGTCGGTTGTTGGGTAGTTTGGCCGAGGGCACAAGGGATGCGAAATCACGGTGTGGGTGACTCTGTGATTTCCCCTGCGTTATCGGCCATGGGCGCGGCAGGAGGGCTCTGCAAGCGAGTGCAGGCGGGCTACCGTGACTTTGGGGATATGGGGAAAATGATGTGCCGGGATACAGCTGAAAGAGCTTTGGCATCAAATGGCGTTTGGCGGCCGAGAGTCGGTGTATTCAAGCCCTGTGGCAATTCGGGTGGGCTTGCTGTGTGCCATGTTGCGGGAATAACCGCGGGGATTCAAAGGAGGGTGCAGGGAAGATTCCTGCGTGGTGGGGTGTTGGGGTGCGGAGGAGGTCGGAAGGGAAAGCGAGGCCGGTGGAGGAGAGGGACGGGGTTGTATTATGTTGAGAGCAACGGTTTGTGGTTCATATTGTTGTGGTTGCTGCTCCGCTTGAGGAGATAGGGCTTCCTCTGCGCAATATGGTGGGCTGGTGTTGTGCATGTTTGGTTCGGATTCTTTGGCGCGTATTTCTTCATCAGGAACAAGTGATTCGGGTTCGACTCGTTTCGGGGGACAATAAAGGGAGGTGTCGGCATTCATGAGGTTGGTTGCCGGGGAAACATTGCTCTCCAGCAGGTCGATGATGCGCTGCAGGTTGGCTTCTGAGACGAGTTTGTTCATTTCCGCATCGGCAGGTGTCGGCATGCCGGTGAACTGCTGAAAGGCACTGGCTGTGCCGGATTGAAGCATGAACAGGTACAGGGAGAACTTCAGCATGCCGGCACTGTCCAGCTGCAGGTATTGGCAGAGTTTTTTCAGATTCTCCAGCATACCGTGACCATTTCCGGGATTGCCGGTCGACTGTGGCGCGGCAGTTGGGATGTGAAAGGTTTCGATATCGGCGGCAAGGGGGTCTGCCTGTTGCAGCTTTCGGGGCTTTACCCGATACTTGTACAGGATGTCCCGAGTCATGCCGGGATTCTGATTGATTTCTTCCAGCACCATATCGCGGAAGGCGAGTGCTTGGTCTCTGGCAAGCTCAGGGGTGCCGTACTGCTTGTCCGAGAAATAGCGGGCAAGCGTGGTTCCCTGGCGGCTGATGGCGACTCTCCAACCCTGAAAGTTGGTGAATTCATACGTGAATCGGGTGATGTGACGTAAATTCATGGTCGTGGTTTTCTATTGGTCTGTCGTTGTGGATCCGGCGCTCGGCTGTTTTTTGAACAGTTTCGCCGCGCGAATTTTATTTAAATTCTGTAATTAGTCAAGATGAAATTATGGAAGGATTCTAAATGTTGGAAATTTCACCTCCCAACTCGGTCGGTGATTTGAGCAATCTTTCCAAAAGGGCAGGAAAAGTCACTTTTTAATTCCTGTCATAGAAAAAACGAACACTTAACACATTTTATAAAATATATAAATGCCAATCAATTAGGATAATTTGTTATCAAATAAAAAATATATAGGTGTGATAAAGCTATAATTTGCTCAAGTTTTAAGAAAATGAAGCTTATTGTTCAGCTGTTAGATGCTACTGTTAGGGCTGAGAATTGTTAGACTTATTTTTTTTGCATATTCGAAAAAAATGTTCAAATTGGTGAAATTTTGGTCTCCGTGGCGGCAGTTTGGAGGAATTTGTTGCCGATATGGGCTGCCGTGCTGCCGCCAAAGCTCTGTTTCGTGCGATAAATTACCTTGACTCCCGGGGTGAAACATGGTAGTAGTGCAGGTGCTATGGCAATATCTCGCGCACTCGCCGCAGTAGCGGCTCTGTTTCTGGGATTGACCGCAGTTTGCGCTGCAGCAGATGAGCGACCGAATATCCTGTTCATCATATCGGATGACCACGGAATCAATGCACTGGGTACCTGTGAGAAGGACAGTCCGGTGCCACTGCCGGGATTCCGCAGACTGGCAGATGAAGGCATGGTGTTTGACCGCGCCTATTGTGCCAACTCACTGTGCGGGCCATCCCGTGCCTGTATGCTGACCGGGCGTCACTCGCACAACAATGGTTTCCTGTATAACTACGGTGGCCCGGCATTCAACGGTGAGCAGCCCACGTACCCGAAGATGCTGCAGCAGGCCGGATATCAGACCGGTATTGTGGGCAAGTGGCATCTCATTTCCCGCCCCACGGGCTTTGATTCCTGGCAGGTATTCCCGAGCCAGGGGGATTACCTGAACTCCACCTTCCTCTCTGCCGGCCCGAACAACAGTACCCGCACGAATTGCATGCGCGGCTATGTGACGGATGTGGTCACCAACATGGCCATCACCTGGATGGAGAGCCGCGATCGCAGCAAGCCTTTTGCGCTCATCGTGGGGCACAAGGCCCCGCACCGCAACTGGCTGCCTGCCGTGCGGCATCTGGATATCATCAAGGAGTATGTCTCCAAACTCATTCCGCCTGCCACGCTGCATGATGACTGGAGCAACCGCCCGGAGTTTCTGCGCCACAACCGCCAGAGCATTGGCTGGGATCTCTGCCCGTGGAATGACAACCACTTGGTGTATGACCGCATCCCCTTCGATGTGATGAAGGAGATACTGCCCAAGGGCCAGCTGCGCAACAAGATCAAGAACGGCGAGTTCAAAGAGCAGATTCCCGCAGGCTTTGATATCGAGAAGCATGAGCCGAAGTTTGTGCCCAAGACGCTGCTGGGTTGGGGGATGGATTGGATTGAACCCGGCCTGCAGGGCATCTACCGCCAGCATTTCAATGCCCGCACGGATGAGTTTGTGGCGAATATGCGCGCCGGTAAGTACAAGACCGTGGAGGATATGACCGAGCAGCGCTGGCGCTGGTACATGGAGGACTACCTCGGCTGCATCCTCTCGCTGGATGAATCCATCTCCACCATCATGGAGTACCTGGACAAGAGTGGCCTCTCAGAAAACACTCTCGTGGTCTATGTGGGCGACCAGAGTTTCTATCTGGGTGAACACGGTCTGTATGACAAGCGCTGGATTTTCGAGGAATCCATGCGCATGCCGCTCATTATGCGCTGGAAGGGAACCATCCCGGCCGGAGTCCGCAGCCAGGCCATGGTGCAGAACATCGACTATGCACCCACGCTGCTGGAAGTGGCCGGAGCCGATACGCCGGAGAATACCCGCACCATGGAGGGCGTTTCGCTGACCCCGCTGTTCAAGACCGGTGCGGCACCGCAGTTTGCTGACCGCCCGCTCTACTATGCTTTCTATGAGCAGCCGGGCGAGCACAATGCCCCGCGCCACGACGGCATCCGCACGCAGCGCTACACCTTTGCGCGCATCTGGACCCCCACGGGCGAGGAGCGCAAGAGCGGAGTGCGCAAGCCGGAGAATGAATGGTTACTCATTGACAACGAGACCGACCCGCAGCAGATGCGCAACGTCTCGCAGGACCCTGCCTATGCCGGAATCATGCAGGAGCTGATGCAGCAGTACAACGCCGTGCGCGCTCAGTATCGCGTGCCCGCCGATTGTCCCGGCAGCGGTAACCGCATTCCGGATTACCTTCCCTCCTGGGGTACCGGGGAGAATGACCGCATCAGGAAGTAATCATTGTAGCGGAGTCACCTGTTTCAGCGTTCCTGCTGAATGGTTTTTATCTTCGTAACGAGGGGCGAAGGCTCCTCGTTCTGCAGGTGCTCGTTGTTTTGCAGGCAAGGACGGAGATGAAAATCACAGAGCACCCCACGTCAGGAAAACGGATGGTGCGACCATCAGCCCACTTCCCACAGCTCCATGAGGTCGGAGGGCAGGGAGGTGAGGAAGCGTGAGGGCGGGCAGAACTGGGAATCGTAGCTGCGCCCGTTGTAGCGGGGGAAGCTGAGGTAGAGCTGGTCCTGCGCGCGGGTGAGTGCCACGTAGAAAAGGCGCACCTCCTCTTCCATATCGGTGGGGTTGCCGCTGTCCATGACGCGGCGGTGCGGGAAGAGGCCTTCCCCCAGGAAGATGAGGAACACCACCTTCCACTCCAGTCCCTTGGCCTGGTGGATGGTGCTGAGGGTCACGCAGTCGTCATCCGGCGCGATGCTGCTCTGGTCCACCTCGCTGAGCAGCGCCACCTGCGCCAGAAAACTCTCCAGGTTTTCTTCCTCGCCTACGGTGCGGGCGAGCTGGTGCAGGTCTTCCTCTCGCTCATCATAATTTTCGTAGGCCGTGCGCATCCAGGGCTCCAGGTAGGCATGCACGGCAGCCACCAGTTCGGCGGGCAGGAGCTCTTTTTCCTCCTCCGGGTGGAGGGAGTCCATGAGGCTCAGGAAAGCCGCCCAATGCGGTCGCACCGCTGCGGGGACAGCTGCCCTGGCGAACACTTCGCTGTGCGGGGCGAGGATGCGTTCTGCCTCCGGGTGGGTGTTCCGATAGGCCTCTGCGGCTTCCCTCCAGGAGGCCCACATCTTGCCCGCGGTGGCATCACCCACGCGGGGGAAGGTGGAGACGATGCGCCGGAAGGCGATTTCATCCCCGGGGTTGCAGAGGAGGCGCAGGAAGGCAACCACGTCTTTGACGTGGGCCTGCTCGAAGAAGCGCAGACCGCTGGTGATACGGTAGGGAATGTGGTTGCGTGCCAGCTCCATCTGCACGTCTGTGCTGTGATAGTGGGCGCGGTAGAGGATGGCGATATCCTTGCCGGGGATGCCGCCGGCCATCAGCTCATCGATGCGTTGGGCGATGAAGCGTGCCTCCGTGCGGTTATCCGGGGCGGGGATGACGGCGGGGAGCATGTGGTTGCTCTCGCGGGCGGGTTTCAGTTCTTTCTGAATCCTGCTGGCATTGAGCGCAATGGCCGAATTGGAGATGTCCAGAATGGCGGGTACGCTGCGGTAATTGGTGGTGATGCGGAACACCTCTGCCTGTGGATAATGGTCGCGAAAATCCAGAATGTGCTTCACATCTGCGCCGCGCCAGGAGTATATGCTCTGGGCATCATCTCCCACCGCCATGAGGCTGCTGCCGATACCGTCTGCCAGCAGGGCGATGATTTTTTCCTGCGGCAGGTTTGTGTCCTGGTATTCATCCACCAGCACATGGGCAAAACGCTCCTGCAATTCTGCGCGGATATCGGCGTGCTCCTGCAACAGCCGCAGGAGGTTGGTCAGCAGGTCATCAAAATCCATGACGTTCTGTTCTTTTTTGCGGGAGTTGTAGTCGCGGTAGATGGCGTCCAGCGTGTCGGCATAGCGGGCGAGGTGGCGGTAGTCGCTGTCCAGCACGTTCTGCCAGTCCTGCCCGGTGTTGACGGCGAGACTGTGCAGGGAGAGAATGACCTCCGCTTTGGGAAAACGGTCGTTTTTGGCGGTTTTGCCGTGGTGTTGCTTCACGAGGGCGCGCATGAGGACCCGCTGGTCATCCGAATCCAGGATGGAGAATCCGGTGCGGTAGCCCAGGCGCTCGGCATGGCGGCGCAGGAGGCGGTTGGCGATGGAGTGGAACGTGCCGCCCCAGAGCATGCCGGGGGTAGTGCCGGTGAGCTGTTCCACGCGCTCAAGCATTTCGCGTGCGGCTTTGTTCGTGAAGGTCAGCAGGAGGATGCGCCACGGCGGCACGCCCTGTTCCAGCAGCCAGGCCACGCGGTAGGTCAGCGTGCGGGTCTTGCCGCTGCCCGCGCCGGCAATGACCAGCGCGTGGCGCGCCGTGGTGGTGACGGCGGCGTATTGCTCCGGGTTCAGCTCAGCGGCGTAGTCATGCGCCGCTTCCTGTGGCCGCAGCCGGTATTTCATGATTCGAAGTCGAGGTAGATTTCGGCGCGGCGGTTCTCACCGCGGATGTAGTTGACCTCCTGCTCAGAGGCATCGCTGGCATAGGTGCGGCGCGGCTGGCTCTTGCCCAGACCGTGGGTGGTAATCTGTTCGGCCTGCACCCCGAAGGAGACGAGGGCCTCTTTCACCGCATCAGCGCGGCGCTCGGAAAGTTTCTGGTTGTATTTCTCGGAGCCCACGTCATCGGTGTGGCCGGAGATATTGAGCTTGCCCTTGCTCTGCTTCAGCAACTCAGCCACAATCTGCAACTGGCGAACGGAGCGCGGGGTCAGCGCCGATTCGTTGAAGGCGAAGAAGAGAGCCAGCGAATCGCCGCCCTTGGGATTCTTGACGATGGGGAAGTAGTGCCCGCCCTCGGCAGAGGCCAGACCCTCGTAGCTGCTCAGCAGGGCATCCAGCGCCACGGCCTTGACCAGCCATCCCTTCTCCTGCACCTTTTCCAGCTCCATGCCGATGTTGGCGGGCTTATCGTTGTTGCGGGATTCCACATAGACGATGTAGCCGGAGTGGGTTTCATTCTCAAAGGTATTGCGGATGGGGGCCTGCCGGCGGAGCTTGAACTCGCCTTCCTCGAAAATCATGCAGAGGCCTGCCACGGTGGCGTCCGATACTTCCGTGCCGGTGACCATGTTGCGGGCGGTGTTCATATTGCCGCGGCGTACGGCTTCCACGAAGCCCTCCGCCACGGTGATGGAGTCGCAGGTGGCGCTGATCGTGGTTTTATCTGCGGAGGTGGTTTTGACTCTTTCCACAATGGTGGAGCCATCGCGGGTGGTCACTACATCCAGCAGGAGGTCCTCCTGCCCGTTTTCGGAAACGATGCGGTAGCGGGTCACTCGGTCACCATTGGCCCGGCGGCTGTTGCCCACTTCTTCCACGGCTTTCACTTTGTTGTTGGCGGCCCAGGCGGCCAGTGCGGCGGCGGCCTCCGGGGTCATTTCTCCCTTTTCCACCAGGCGCTGCAAGGCTTCCTGCGGGTTCTCCGTTGCCATGGCGGCGGCGGCGGTGAGGGCGGCGGCGTGCTCGGCATTGCGGGGTGTTTCAGCCAGCTTCAGCGGGGCAGGTGTCGGCTCCGGTGCGGGCTCCGGTTCAACGGCGGGAGTGGTTACAACTGGCTCGGTGCGAAGCGCCGGAGCGGGTTTCCGCGCGGGAGCCGGCTCCGGTTCTGCCACGGGTTTCGGCTCCGGGCGGACGGGCTCTTCGGCCTTGGGGGCCTCGGGCTGTGCCGGGGCTTCTGCGGCGGGTTTGTTCTCAGCCCGGACGACTTTGGCCAGGTCATCAGCGCGGACGCCCAGCAGCCAGAAGATGCCGATGCTGATGCCGATGGTGGCCAGAAACGCACAGAGGAAAAGGATGATATTGCGGCTCATAATGTTTGTCTGTTAAAGGAATTGAGAAGGGGTGACGGGGATGGCTCCCTCGGGGACGGGTGCGGGTTTGCTGTCGGTGGGGGATTGCAGGGCGGCTTCGCGGATGCGGAGCCTGCGGATGCTGTCGTACACATCCGGGTGCGGGGGCGCCGGGTGGTGATTCATCAGCTCCTCCGGGTCCAGACGGTTCATGACGCCTTTCGGACTGTAGCCGGGCATGCCGGCCTCGATGCAGCGCGAGGCTATCATCTCAAAGTGCAGGTGAGCCGGGTAGTTCCCATCTGCCGTACCGATGGTGCCGATGGTCGTACCTCGCGAAATCAGGCGCCCGGGGGTCACCTTGACATCCTTCAGATGGGCATAGAGGGTCTGGATGATGCGGGCGTCTCCGGGGATGCGGTGTGCCAGCACCACGACGTTGCCCCAGTCGGATGAGGGTTTCCCGCTGTAGATGACCAGCCCGCGGGCGGCGGCGCGCACGGGGTCGCCCTCATCGGTGTTCTGCCCGCCGATGCCGTTGAGGTCCTGTCCGCAGTGATTCCCTCCGCGTTTCGGATTGGGACTGCCGAAGGGCTGAGCATCGTAGGCCATGGCGCCGTTATCGGCCCCGATGGGGGATTCGAAACCATCAATGAACGGAATTTTGACAATCTCCTCCGGCCGCAGCTGGATGAGCCCGAGAATCAGCTTCTCCGGCATGGTGCCGAGGGGCTCGTCCCGGTTGTAGATGCTCTGGGCTTCCCGGTGCGGGGATTTGGGCGCGCGCACATGCCCCCAGATGACAAAGCCGACAAAGGAGATAACCCCGGTGGCCAGAAGCCCCAGGAATATCCATTTAATCGGACTGACTCGAATCTTCCCCGCCATAGCGCGGGTATTATACCCGCTTGATGATTTGTAATCAAGCAAAATGACAGGAAAAGACAGCCTGTTTTCACTTTCTTCTGCGGCGCATTGCCAGTCCTGCCAGTGCCAGCAGGGAAAGGGTGGCCGTGGTGGGTTCCGGGACGGCGCGTACCAGATTCCAGGTGTCGCTCTCTGCCAGGTTGATGCCCATGGCCCCGGTCAGGTAGATATCGCCGTAAAGGGGATAGTCGGAATAACCCTTCAGATAGATAGCGGAGCTGTCTCCTTCCTGATAGTAGGTGAAAATCTGCCGGAGTTGGTGGCTGTAATCGTCAGAATCAGTAATCCAGATGCTGTTGATGGATACGTTGCCGGAATCATCCTCTGTGTAGTCCAATCCCCACAGGGTAATGGCGTGGGCCAGTTCCTTGTTGGTGTCGACAATGGAAAGTGACATCGGCGCCGCAAGTTCGGCAATCAATTTCTCCTCAATCGATGAATATGAAGCAAATCCATACAGAAAGTTGAAGAGATGGGCCTGTTTTCCGTTAGTATACAATTTCCCTTCGTATTCATAGCTGAAACAGTCCCAATAGTAGCCGTCAAAGTCGTTGAGATCTGTCTCAATGGCAACATCTTCGTTCAGCGGATGTCGATAGACGGCCCGATTATCGAGAAGAGAGTACGCGGTTTCATCATCATTATCCAGCGTGGTGCCTTCATAGTCACCGCCTAACCACCATTGCATGGCGCTGACAAAGCGCCCGCCGGTATCCATAGCACAGGAAGATTTGAATGTTTCCCAAATAGCTCCGCCGGTCGGGGTGTTGACGGGTACGACATATCGTTGCTGCCAATAGTCGATGATGTTGCTGGCGGACGCGGCCCAACAGAGCAGGTCATCTCCGTCACCTTTTGTCGGATTCTTTTCGTAGTCAATCCAACCACCATGTTCGGCAGAAACACCATCCACCCAGACTTGCGCGGCGGAGACGGTGGAAAGAGCGGCTGAAAAAGCGAGAAGCAGGAGAACGGAGAGTTTCATGAGTTGGCTCAACCCTACCACTTCGCGCCCCGAATGGCAATGAAAAAATCAACTGTCGGCGGCTTCTGTCTGCACTTTTCTCAAGCGGAGCTGCCCGCAGGCGGCATTGATATCATGCCCCTTTTCATAGCGCATGGTGACGGGGATTTTTTCGGCCATGAGGGCACGGCAGAAGGCTTTGCAATGGGCTTCTGAGGGGCGCACCCAGGGGAGACCCTCCACGGTGTTGTAGGGGATGAGGTTGACCTTCGCATTGAGGTCGCGCGCCACGCGGGCCAGCTTGCGGGCCTCATCCATGCCGGCATTGACATCCTGAATGAGGATGTATTCCAGCGTAATCATGTGTTTGCCGGTTTTGTTCCACTCGTGCAGGGCGGGGAGTAGCTGCGCCAGCGGCCATTTGCGGTTCACCGGCATGACCTGCGAGCGCACCTCATCGCTGGCTCCGTGCAGAGAGACGGCGAGCCGCAGCGGCTTGCCGAATTCGGCCAGGCGGCGCAGTCCGGGGACGTTGCCGGAGGTGGAGATGGTGATGTGGCGGGCTCCGATGTTGAGCCCGTGCGGGGCAAGGATGATGCTGAGGGCGGTGAGCAGGTTGTCGATATTGGCCAGCGGTTCGCCCATGCCCATGAATACCAGGTTGTTGACGCGGTTGCCGCTCACCTCCTCTGCCGCCAGAATCTGCCCCAGGATTTCCCCGGCCGTCAGGTTGCGGGTGAAGCCCAGCAGCCCGCTGGCGCAGAAGCGGCATCCGAAAGCGCAGCCCACCTGCGAGGAGACGCAGAGGGTGATGCGGTCGCTCTGTGCGCCGCCTTTGCCTTCTGCTGCGGGGATGATGACGGATTCCACCAGGTGGCCGTCCTGCATGCGGGAGAGGAATTTGCGGGTGGTGCCGATGGAGCTTTCACTCACTTCCACCACTTGCAGCGGGCGCAGGGTGAAGCGCTCTGCCAGCTGTGCGCGCAGGGCGGGCGGGAGGTTGGTCATCTGCTCAAAATCCGCCACGCGGTGTTTCCACATCCACTCCAGAATCTGCGTGGCGCGGAATGCTTTCTGCCCGAGCTCTGCCAGAAGCCCTTTCAGGGCCTCCGGCGTATATTCCAGCAGAGAGGGTTTCACGGACATGGCGATTGGCAATCAGAGCAGGGTGTTGGCATACTCATCTGCCCGGAAGGGGATGAGGTCATCCTTGCCCTCACCCGTGCCCAGGAAGAGGGGGGAGATATTCAGCTCGTCCTGAATAGCCACGGCCACGCCACCCTTGCCGGAGCCGTCCATCTTCGTGATGACCACAGCGTTGAGCGGGGTGGCCTTGTGGAACTCGCGCGCCTGCATGAGCGCGTTGCCGCCGGTGGTGGCATCTACGACCAGGTAGCAGGCGTGAGGTGCGGCTTCATCCTGTTTCGCAATGGAGCGGCGGATTTTGGAGAGCTCTTCCATGAGGTTGTGCCGGGTGTGCAGGCGGCCGGCGGTGTCGCAGATGAGGTAATCCACTCCCTCGTTGAGGGCGCGGGTGTGGGCCTCATAGCAGACGGAGGCCGGATCCTGGTTCGGGCGCCCCTTGTACAGCGGGACACTCAGCCGATTGGCCCAGCTTTCGAGCTGTTCCACGGCGGCGGCACGGAAGGTATCCGCGGCGGCCAGCAGTACCTTGTGCCCCTGTTTTTGCAGGCGATAGGCCAGCTTGGCGCTGGTGGTGGTCTTGCCGGCACCGTTTACGCCCACCATCATGATGACCACGGGTTTCCCCCCTTGCGGGACGGGCAGCTGCGGCAGGTCTGCCGGAAAGGCAGAACGCAGCTGGGCTTTGATGTAATCCGCGATGTCGCAGGCATCCTGGCTGTCCTGTTCCTGCAGCTCTTCGATGAGCGGGAGCACCCGTTTCGCGCCGATGTCGGCCGAAATGAGGTCTGCCTCCAGCTCATCCCAGTCGATTTCCGGTTCGCCGAGGAATTTGTCTATCAGTCTGGTGAAGAAGTGGGCCATGGGGGGAGAAGGTGGCTCAGGCTTTGGCGGCGGCGGCGAGGATGCCGTGAATGAACGGTGCACTCTTGGAGCCGGAGTAGGTATCGGCCAGCTGGTTGGCTTCGGAAATGACGATGGCAGGTTCCAGTCCGTTGAAGCGCAGCTCGTAGAGAGCAACCAGCAGGATGCAGTTGTCCACCATGTCCAGACGCTCCGGGGAATAGTTGTCGAGCAGGCCGGCGAGCTCGGTTTCCAGCTCCCCGAGGTGTTGAAGCACGGCTTTCACCAGCTCCTCTGCGGCGGGACGCAGCTCATTCAGGTCGGAGGCCTGGCGGGCCAGCCCGGCATGCTCCTTGCTGTCGCTCAGGGTGATGGGGTGAGTCAGCGCCGCGGTGGCCTCCATCAGCCGGACTCTCCGCCGGATGGCGGCCGCCAGCGGCTCGGTGAGGTGGCGGGAGGCCGGGTAGTCCGCAAACTTCGGCACCAGGTCATTTCCCATGACGACCAGGGCTGCCGCCAGTCGCAGCACATCGCGGGTGCAGAGAGCCAACTGTTCGGAGTCCTCCCGGCGATTGTCGTTCAGACTGTAGGAAAGGGCTGAGATCGCGGATTCAAAGGCCTGATTTTGTTTGGCGTAGTGCTCGGCCTCGTCGCGCAGGCTGACGGTTGTTAAATCGCCCTGCATGGCATCCAGCAGCGTCTGCGTGCGGGCGAGCAGCAGCTCTGCGCTTTCGCCGGAGGCCCGGCAGGTATGCAGAATGGCGCGGGCGTGCGATTCCCGCAGCTTGTCCGTTTTTTTCTCCTGGGCAATGTCCCAGAAGAGGTTGAAATCGAATTCTTCGGCGTTGCCTCCGTTTTCGCGGAGGGCGTAGAGGAGGGTGAGGGCGGATTTGCGTACCTCGCTGCGGTTGATGCTCATGGTGCGAAACGGTTACTTGGTGTTGTTGCGTCGCAGGGCGTTGCGGGTTTGATTGCGTTCGTTCTCCAGGACGTTGAGCATATCAATGGCTGCGCGGGCAGCTTCGCGTCCCCGGTTGAGGGAAGAAGCAATGCAGCGGGCAAATGCCTGCTTTTCATCATTGAGTAACAATACCTCATGAATAATCGGAATCATGGAGTCGCAGGCCATGCTCATGAGCTGATTGGTGACGGCTGTTCCCACCAAATCTGCGTGCGCCGTGCTGCCGCGCAGGATGACACCAAAGGCGATAACCACATTCGGTTTATCCGCTTCGACCGGAGTGTCGATTACTCGTTTCACCATGACCGGTACCTCAAACGCACCCGGAACCCGCACAACGCGAATCCGGGCGTACGGAGCGCATTGCTCAAATTCGTCCAGACAGTTCTGAAGCAGGGCATCTGTGTATTTCTCGTTGTACCGGGCACAGACAATGCTGATATTGGCGCCGGCAAGATGTGTATGGACTCGTTGCGGAAGTTCTGTTGACATGGTGAAATATACGTGGTTCGGTGTCGGTGACCGTCGCGGGCAATCTAGCATGAAACCACCTGCGGGTCAAGACAAATCCGTTCCGTTTGTTGCGGATACACCTCCTCCGGCGGGATAGAAATGGCTTTTGCAACGGAAGAATGAAGATTGTGTGCGGTGTGAATCACTTTTCATCGTATGGCTTTTGCTCTGCATCCGGCGGGGTTCTGACGATGGCGGGGACGGATTGCCCGCGCATGCGGATGCGCAGGTGGGTGCCCGGGCGGCAGAGCCGGTTGAGCAGGTAGGCCAGCGCCACGCTGTGCCCGAGCCCGGGTGAAAAAGCGCCGCTGGTGATGCTGCCAACGGTGTGCCCGTCCTCATCCGTCACGGAATCACCCCGTCGCGGGGTGGCTTCTTTTGTCTCGCATTCCAACGCGGCCAGCATTTTCGGTGTACCCTCCATCCGCTGGGCATGCAGCGTTTCTGAACCGGGGTAGTTTTTGGTGAGGTCGCAGTAGCACTCCAGCCCCGCGCGGACGGGGGTATTGGCATGGCGGAGGTCGTGAGCTGTGTCCGGGGAGGCCTGCTCCAGCCGCAGCGTTTCCCGGGTGGATGAGCCGCAGGGCGTGGCGCCCGCACGGAAGAAGTCCTCATAGAAGCGGATACCGGAAGCCGCCGGGCAGAACAACTCGTAGCCCGGTCTTCCCGCGATTCCGGCGTGGGTCAGAATGAGCTCTTCCCCCATGAGCATGGTGCGCAGAATCCCCATGGGCGGGGGCAGCTCCCGGCTCTGCAGCACGCGCCGCAGGATGCGGATGCTGTCCGGCCCGCTCAGGGCGATGCCGCTGCGTTTGCGGGTGAGATTCTGCACTTCAAGCGGGCCGTCCGGGCGGTGTCGGTGCAGCCAGTCGAGCACCGTCTGCTCCATGGAGGCATGCCCCAGCAGGAAAAAGCGCCCGGCGCTTTCCCGGAAGAGGATGAGGCGGTCAATGATACTGCCGTCATCCCGCAGCAGAAGCGTGTGTTGACCGAAGCCGTCCAGACAGCGGGAAATACGGTTGCTCAGCAGTCCTTCCAGCCAGGCCAGGGCGCCGTTGCCCACAACGCGGATTTTGCTCAGGTGCGAAATATCGAACAAGCCGCAGGCAGCACGGCTGGCGCGATGCTCCTCCGCAAGATTGGTGAATTGCTGCGGCATGTACCAGCCGTGCTCTGCGCCCATCTGAGCGCCTCTCTTGCGGTGCAGGGGATTGATGGGGGATTCATTCATGCCACCAGAATGCCTTTTCAGCTGCCGTTAGACAAGGAGTTAGAAAAACCGTTGGATTGCAAAGAACAGCTTGACAGCGAGAGCTCTGTCAAGTATGCTTGCGGCGCACATGTTAGAGTTCATCGACCAATTTCTGAGTGATGCCAGCAGCTTTCTGTGGGGCTATATCCTGTTATTCTGCCTGCTGGGTACGCACCTGTACCTCACCGTGATTCTGCGCTTCCCCCAGCGGCACTTCTTCACGGCCCTGCGTTATTACTTCCACCGGCCGCAGGGGAGTGATGGGCATATCTCTCACTTTTCATCCCTTATGGTATCGCTGGCTGCCAACGTGGGTACCGGCAATATTGTGGGCGTGGCCGTAGCGGTCAGTACCGGCGGTCCGGGCGCCGTGTTCTGGTGCACCCTCACCGGTGTGTTGGGCATGGCCACCCGCTATGCGGAGAGTCTGCTGGCGACCCGCTATCGTGTGCGCGATGCTGCCGGCAATCTCAAGGGCGGCCCGATGTATGCGTTGGAGCGGGGGCTGCGTTGCAAATGGCTGGCGGTGCTCTTTGCTCTGTTCACGGCCATTGCGGCTTTCGGTATCGGCAATATCACTCAGGCCAATGCCGTTTCCCGCGTGTTGGCCGAATCGGCGTTGCAGGTGCCTTCCTGGCTGACGGGGGTGGTGCTGGTGGTGCTGGTGGCCGCCGTGCTGTTGGGTGGGCTTCAGGGTATCTCCCGGGTCTGCTCTGCCTGTGTGCCCACTATGTCGATTATTTATATTGCGGGGTGCTGTCTGGTTCTGGGTTCTTATGCCGATAGTGTCTGGCCGGCCATCTGCCTCATCTGTGAGAGTGCATTCACGGATCAGGCCGCTACCGGTGGCTTCATCGGCTCCACCATCATGATTGCCATGCAGAACGGCGTGAAGCGCGGGCTGTTTTCCAATGAGGCCGGTATGGGCTCTTCCCCCATTGTTTCCGCCCCGGTGAATACGCCCAATGCGGTGCAGCAGGCGCTCGTGGCTTCCACCGGCCCATTCTGGGATACGGTAGTCATCTGCAACCTGACCGGTATCACGCTTACAACCGCGCTTCTGGCTCGCCCGGATATGGCAGTCGGCAGCGGTGATTTGCTGACCCACAGCGCCTTTACGAGCGTGGGGGCTCTGGGCGGCATTCTGTTGACCATCAGCCTGGCCACCTTTGTTATTTCCACTTTGCTGGGGTGGTCCTACTTTGGTGAAAAGGCATTGGAATATCTGGGCGGGGCGCGTCTCATCACGCCGTATCGCGTGTTGTGGGTCATCGCTGTGTTTGTAGGCAGCGTGATTCCCAAGAGCTCTATCGTCTGGAACTTTGCGGACTGTGCGAATGCGCTCATGGCACTGCCGAACCTGATTTGCATGGTCGGACTCACTCCCGTTCTGTTGCAACAGACCCGCTATTATCTCTGGCAGAATAATCTGGATGAGGTGGACCTCGCCATACAAAATCCTCCCACAGAGCCCTGATTGAGCCGGGAAAATACGTTTTTGCGGCAAAATTGACTTTTTGTCTTGACTTTGCCTGCAAGCTCATGTACCATGCCGCCGCTGCGTGGCAGCACCAGTGCGCGAATAGCTCAGTTGGTAGAGCAGTAGACTTTTAATCTATTGGTCTCGGGTTCGAGTCCCGATTCGCGTACTACATGTCCCCATCGTCTAGGGGTTAGGACATATGATTCTCAGTCATAGAACCGCGGTTCGAATCCGCGTGGGGATGCTTAAGAAAAGGTTCACGGCAAACGCTGTGAACCTTTTCTTTGGGCAAAAAATGAAAATCAGCAGAAAAACTTGCGGAATGGAGCTTTTGGTGGATTATTGACTTGGCGGATAAACATTATTGTGCTATAATAACCGCACATGGAGCCGATACAATTAAAACAAAACCTCAAACATCTGTCGATTGAAGCAAGACATCAGACCAAACTTCAATTCTTTCGCTTGTATGAAAAATA
>JAFUQZ010000020.1 GCA_017472085.1 Akkermansia sp.
CCTACGCTACAAAATCGCGCCAAAAATGGATTGACATCAGGGGATACCGAATGATATAAGAAAGCTACACGCCTGATGTGCACAGAAAAGGGGGCTTAAATTCGCCTCCTAAGTGTCGAAAAAACGGTGCCAGTTTACTTCCCTTAGCATTTAATGTATCCCGTAAAGCGATAGCCGTTACAGCCGTCAATGCAGACAAAATTGTTGTCAATGAAATTAAAAACATTCTACCACAAGAGGCCACAAGCAGCTGCGTGGTATTTAAATTGTTTTCATTATTAGCGGACTTGGTACATACTAATACCCAAATAAATGACGCTATAAAAGCAACAGCCCCAGGAATAGCTAACCACGCAGGTGATTCAGGATAAAACATCGCGTACCCTATGAGAATAATAGCACTAAGATTCAGAGCTCCTATGAGGGAGCTTTGAAAAATATCCGAAGTTCCTGCATGCAAATAATATTCTTCCTTGAGTGCGCGGCGGAAGCCAACGATACCCAATATTCCGAGTATTATCACAACAAAAAATGCGACAAAACGGCAGAGTATATCTCCATCTCCACTGGAAATCATGCCAATAGGTATAATATTGCTCCGGCGATAAAACATCATTGTCTGAGGCATAGCGAACGCTAGCTTTACGGAAGAAATTTTTCACCTTTTCTGAATTGTTTTTTGTTTTTTCCATGTGTTCAACGATTTGCATGCGAAGCTCCTCTTTATTAGCAGCTGGCTCTCGCTGTCCAACGCCTAACTTGAGATCGCTATTTACCAACTCATCAGGATTAAGTTCCGGAGAATATGCAGGTAAGTAGAAAATTTTTATTTCATCTCGATGTCTAGCCGCCCACGCTCGAACTATTTTTGCATGGTGAATCCTCAGATTGTCAACTATCAAAACCACCTTTTTGCTTGGGCTATCGTGTATTACAGCTTTTGCAAAGCGCAAGAATCTGCGTATCGTAAGTCCCCCACTATATGCGTGGAAGCAGAGTCGCCCCTGGTTATTCACGGCTGATATCATACTGATTCGGCATGACACTACTGATGTAACCTCAAGAATAGGAGTCTTGCCTTTAGGGGCATACCCCCGTTGGTAGTTTTCTCGTGTACTCACGCCTGTCTCGCCGCACCAATAGATTTCTGCTTTTTCCTTTTTTGCTGCTTTTCGAATGCGTGGATAATTACGATTCAGCCACTTATTGACCTTTTCCGGTTTTTGTTCCCGGGCTCGCTTTTCCGGACGTTGAGGCGTAAAACCATTCCTCTTCATATAGTCGCAAACTGTACGAGTGGGCATATCTATGCCGAACTTGTATTGGATTAGCTGTTTGATGGCTTTGGCATTCCAGAGGGCAAACCTGAACTTATATTGCAGAGGTGTTTTGTCTACAATCATTCTAAGCAATTCTTTCTCTTGCTGTTCTGATAAAGTTCGACCGTCGCCTATTTTGCGTCCGTGTCGCTTTTCTTTTACAACTTTCCTTCCGTTTGCTTTATAATCGCGAACCCAAACAGTAGCAGTACTGGAGGCAATGCCTAAATCTCTGGCACATTTCGAGACGTTGCCATATTTTTCATACAAGCGAAAGAATTGAAGTTTGGTCTGATGTCTTGCTTCAATCGACAGATGTTTGAGGTTTTGTTTTAATTGTATCGGCTCCATGTGCGGTTATTATAGCACAATAATGTTTATCCGCCAAGTCAATAACTTAAAGCGGATTGCCGCATTTACGACACCATCTTGACACCCCATCTTTCGGGAGCTTATTCCCGCAGGCTGGGCAATACCTGTCGACCTGAAGATCATTTACCAGACGCTCGAACTGAGGAGTATTGACCCATCTTCTCAGCTCAATCATACGAACGGCTGTAAGGGGATGACTATTGCTCATCACCGCCAAATTCTGCATCGTTTTAGACCAGGATTTACTTGCAATGCGCTCAAAATCATCCAGCTGTCGGTCATATTCCTCCTTATTCACCGTAAAACCCGGAATATTCATGGCTGCACCGCAGAACCTCCTCAGCAATTCCTCAATATGGTAGTTAGAGCCGAGAGCCAACGCCGACACACGGTCTGCCGACAATTCACTCAAACGCGTCCAGCGGAACAGCGCTAAACGAATGGCTTCCGTTGCAATATCCGGCAGCAATATAGAGCTTCCGTTCACCAGAGCATTCGCAAGATTGTGGTATAAAACATGTCTGCAAACAATATGTCCGCACTCATGAGCAATGACCGCCTTGATCTCCTCATGGGTAACAGATTCCAGCAAGCCGGAATTCACTACTATAAACATGCGTGAATCACCGTAGGTGCATGCATTCAGCTGTCTGTCCAGCTGAAGATACAACTCCGGCACGGGAGAAATCCCTAATGTCGCGCAAACGTCTACAAGCATGTTGTAGATTTCAGGATACTGATTCGGTCCCAGGCGCAGATGAGAGCCCATATTCAGGCTGTGCATCATTTCCTCGGTAATTTTGGCCATCATGTACTTGGCCAGTTTGTCAAACCCGGGAAGAGCTTTTAATGTCTTAATCGCAGAAGCATCTTCCGGATGTATGATATCGTCAATATTAAATTTCATAGACATCCCCTCTGTTTGTTTACTCTTATACGCAGGCCGTCCGCAACTCAGCAATTATACCACATACTGTTGACAATTTACTCTTCAGAGAATCTATCTCCCCCTCAGATAACTGGGTATTCCTGGCTTCCTCAATGGCCTTGAGAATAGGCATAATGGTTGTCTGATACAGATGCTTGAAATGCAAATTGATATCATTTTCAATCCGTTTGAAGGACTGCTTAAACTGTGACGAAATATCAGAAACAACTTTTTCGCTGATATCCTGAAGAGATTCATCGATTGTTTTTACTACCTGATTGCGGACAAATACCGCCGGCAGCAAATTCCTGATTAAAGGAAGTTTTCCCAGCACATAACGGAACAACACATCGAGAAGCAGCGCGTATGGGCTCAATACTGCCGCCAACAAATAATCCACGGCTGTCAGGAATTTAGAATTCAGTTTCCCAAGATGACCCGTATTGATGCTGTATCCGAAGTCCAGGGTTCTGATCAGTTCATCGGCGGCATTTCTCAACTCTGCATCGACAATGGAAAGCACCTCCTCAAGTTGTTTCTTTGCTGTTGATGATTCCTGTTCAAATAACTTCTTGATACTGTGCTCCAGCTCATTTTTCACGACTACCAACTCATCCTGGACATCACCCAGTTTCTTGCACTTTTCAAAGCGGGACATCAAACTGCGCTTTAAGGATTCCATAGCTATTTGCAGACGATCTTTCAAGGCAATGCTAATTTCTGACTCTTTGGAAGCAACCTTTGCCCGGGCAGCAAGTCGTCTGGAAGTCAATTTTTGTTCTGCTTCTTCCAATTTAAGCTCTAATTCGCGAATTTTTCCCTGGCCGACACCATTCAGCTCGAGTCTGGAACGCAATTCGTTTTCAAACGAGCTCAACTCATTCAGCAAAGCACCGGCAACACGGAGAACTCTCCCCTGCTTCACATTTTCCTCGGCAAACGAATCAACGGCCTGGCGAACCTTTTCAGGGGTATTCAACTCTTCATCCACAGAATCATCATAGCAACAGATTTTCACAGGGATATATCCTCGCCCCATCATCTGTAATTCAGCCTGAATATTTTCTACCAGCTCCTCTCGTACTTGCTTGCCCATTGGGTGTCTGGGATCATAAGAAATCATGATCATTAACCGAGAAATCGATTTATCAAAGAGTGAACCTTGCAAAAACTTTCTCTCGATACTATCCAGGGAACGAGGCGGTATCACTAAAATTACTGCGTCTGCAGACATAATTTGCGGAAAGGTGGAATTGAGCATGACAGACTCATTGGCATCATCAATTCCGGGTGTGTCCAATATAGCATACTTTTTCAGATTGGCATCAGGAACAGATATGACAACCTTTTCAATTTTTTCAGACAACTCCGTGCGTTCCTTTTCCGTCTTGGCTGTAGTATAGTTGACAACATCTGCTGCACTAGGTTCAGAAATCACTATCGGTTCATTATTTCCTCTATAATACACAGACAACGCGTAAGTTTCGCCATAACTAACTTCCGTAACAACACTCGTAGTAGGCAATCCAATACCGGAACGCAAAAGCCCCTTCCCTTGTAGAAAAGCCTTATCAGCCATCAGAGATTTCCCAACCTGGAATTCCCCGGCTAAAATTACCCGATATAGAGGGTTATTCATCTTTTGCAGATAGTCACAAAAGGTCTCGGACATCTGCCAGCCAATTTGTCGCGCAGATTTGACTGCTCTATTTATTTTTGTTGTGTTCATCGTTTTTTATTGTATGTCGATTGCAATAATCAGATTTACTTTTTTTACGGAAAGCATAAAGTTCATTAACTGCCCCATACCTATATATATCTATCAAATTCCCCATTTTTTCACTTTTTTTATCGTCGTGTTCGGATTATCACATCGCATCCATCTCCTGAGCCAGACGCTGCAAGGTTTGCAAGCCGGTCTTTTCCGTTCTGTACACTTTGGCCGTGGACCAGCCCATCTCTTGCGCGATACTTTTCGCCGAACGATTGTCAATCCATCGGTATTGAATAATCTTTCTTTCCAGCACGTCATCCATGGCAGCGAGCAGGCGCTTTAACAAATTGTCTCTCACAACACAGGAGGGTTGCTCTTTATCCGGGAGAACATCTGCCAGAGTGACCTCCGAATCCGCTGATGCAAGAGGCTTATCCATGCTGACATATCTTTCTCTATCTCGTTCAATAGCCTGTCTTTTTTTATCCAAATCGCGGAAAAGGCAAACAGTAAGCCATGTTTTAATAGAGCTTTTTTCGGGTTGAAAGTTTTTGATGAATGCACCGTCTTTTTCAGATAATTTCACGAACGCATCACTCTGCACCTCCGGTAATGTAAAGTATTCGTTGTCATCATAATCCTTGAAATGAGCGGATAAATACTTACACACCGGGTAGACATAATCCATCAAATCGTCATAATCACCATGGATAGCCTTGTTGATTAATTTTTTTTCGATTTCCTTTCTATCTGAACCTAATGTTTTGATTTTCTTAATGATGCGGTTCGTAATTCCACCGGAGGAAGAGGTGTCGAGCATCATGCCGCATCCCGCCGACGGGCCGAATAGTGATGCCAACTTATCTGAAATAAGTTCTATACCGACAGCTGCTATCTTCTCAACTATCCCTTTACTTTCATAATCCAACAGGAAGTTATATACATCGCAAACCTCACCTCCTTTCAAAATGGCCAACATCACTCGGCTTCTTTCTTCTGATGTCCCACCTCCCGAAAAAAAATCGCATATATTCAAATCACTTACCACCGACATGGTTGCATCATACAGCATTAGGAATGCTGTAGCCCACATTGGATGGTAAACGCCATTATTCTCAATGCGGAGCAAAAATCAAGGGGCATGAAGAAAAAACACCAGCAACCGACTTGTCTGCACGCACATCTTACTGTATAAGACTGACAATATTACAAAAAATAACAGTTTCCGTTAGAAAAGGCTTGCTACAGCATTCCTAATGCAGACCCACCTACCGAAAAAATCATGAAAACAGCAAAGGATATCATCAAGGATTTACCACTGAATGTGAACGACATAGCCCGACTGACTCTTGAAGCGACAGAGGAGTTGGGCGAAGCGGCACAGGGAAGAGAACGCACGGAATTGATTCTCCTGCTGCGGCGGGTGATTCGCGCGGGGGTGAAGGCGGTGCAAGCGGAGGAGCACACGGTTTCGTTTGAAGAGGCGGCGTGGGCGAGTGTGGAGGCACGCGCGGGGCGGCGGGCCTCCACACTTCGGGATTTGCGGCATTTTGTGCGGCGAATGCTGCGGGTTCAATTGACGGATTTGGAAGATGATGCGGATGTAAATGGCGGAGAGGCCCGGCTTCGCCGGAAAGGAAAGCTTTCCGCTTCCGTCTCCGGCAAGCCTACGCCGAGACAAGACGCCGAGGCTTCCGTCGCCGCTCATTCTGAGCTATGCCGAGACAGGCGCGACTCCCGGCTTCGCGAAGCTTCGCCGAGGCAGGCCGAAACTCCGGCGCTCGGTGTTGGTGGGCTGCCGTTAAGGTCTATGACCACAGCTCAATGCAGACGCATTTTACATGCGGCCTTTGGTTGTAGTGACCACAGTTTCAACAAGGGACGCGCGATTCTGCACAGTATTTTTGCCTACGGGCTGCGGCAGGAGTGGTGCGGCGAGAATCCGGTGAGCCGCATCGAACCTCGCCGCATCCGGGAAAAGGAGATTGTGCCGCTGAGTCCGCAGGAGGTGCGGCGGCTGGAACAAGCCGCACAGCTGCCGGAGCACCGGGAGATGCGTTTCTCGCTCCACCTCTTGCTGTACAACGGCGTACGCCCGCAGGAGGTGGCGCGGTTGAGCGAACGCCATATCCGGCCGGAGCAAGGGCGGGTCATCATCCCCGCCGCAGGCAGCAAGACGGGCGGCGGGCGTGTGCTGCCGCTGAGGAAAGTAAGGAGTCTGCGGGGTGTACCGCTCCGCATTCCGCGCAACTGGCAGAACCGCTGGAGGGCACTCCGCCGCGCCGCAGGATTTTCAGCCGGCCATTGGCAGGCGGATGTGTGTCGGCATACCTTCGCGAGTTACCATGCGGCGTATTTCCGGGATTTGGGGGCGTTGCAGTTGGAAATGGGCCACCGCAGCACGGATTTGCTGCGCTCCCGCTATTTGAATCTGCCACAGGTAAAGCAGGCAAAGGCGTATTGGAATATACGCTGATTGGCCCGTCTTCGCCGGAAAGGCGAACCCTTTCCGGCTACGCCGAGGCGATTCCCCTCCGAAACTACGGGGAATCGAGATGGGCCACCGCAGCACGGATTTGCTGCGCTCCCGCTATCTTAATCTGCCGCAGGTGAAGTATGCAAAAGAGTATTGGTGCGGGCGCTGATGGGTAAAAAAGCCTCCACCGCTGGGTGGAGGCGATAAAAAGGGAGGGATATTCTGCCGAGCCTCAATAGCTGCGAGCCCAGAGGACGCGGCGGGTGGTGGGGCGTCCGGTGAGGATGCAGGGGGCTTCCGGGCCGGTTCCCATCTCGCCGTGAGGGATGCAGCGGATGGAGATGCGCAGGCTCTTGGCCAGTTCTTCCTCTTCCTCCGGTGTGCCGTCCCAGGGGCAAAGCAGCCAGTCGGCATCGCCCTCACCGGCAAAGTTGGCCTTGAAGGCTTCCAGATTATCGCAGGGGCGGATGTGGCTGTTGCGGAAGTCAAGCTGGCGCTGCAGCAGGGAATCCTGAATCTCCTGCAGCAGAGTGGTGATTCCATCGGCAAACTCACCCTCGGCAATGAATGATTTTTCATTGGCAGCCTTATCGCGGCGGCAGACACAGACGGAGCCCTTCTCCAGGTCTCGCGGTCCGATTTCCACACGCACGGGCACGCCTTTCTTGATCCACTCCCACTTCTTCATGCCGCCGTTGATATCGCGGGAATCTACCTGCACACGAATGGGCAGGCCGTGGAATGTCTGTGCGGAAAGGCGGGCGGCCAGTTCCTCGCAGTGGGCAATGATGGCATCACGCGTATCTGCCTTGGGGGTGACGGGGATGATGACCACCTGGCGGGGAGCCACGCGGGGCGGGCAGACCAGGCCATCGTCGTCGGAATGAGCCATGATGAGCGTGCCAATCATACGGGTGGAAACACCCCAGGAGGTGGTCCAGGCGTACTGGCGCTCGTTGTTACGCCCGGCAAAGCAGATATTCTGCGCCTTGGCAAAGTTCTGGCCGAGGAAGTGGGATGTGCCGGCCTGAATGGCCTTGCGATCCTGCACCATGGCTTCAACGGTGAAGGTACGCACAGCACCGGGGAAGCGTTCATGCTCCGTCTTTTCACCGGGGATGGAGGGTACGGCCAGCACATCGCGCTGGAAGTCCTCGTACACCTTGTGCATGACGGCGGTCTCCTCCTCTGCCTCCTCGCGGGTTTCGTGGGCGGTGTGGCCTTCCTGCCACAGGAATTCAGCCGTGCGCAGGAAAATGCGCGGGCGCATCTCCCAGCGCATCACGTTGCACCACTGGTTCACCTTGATGGGCAGCTCGCGATAGGACTCCAGCCAGCGGGAGAAGGCGGCGCCAATCACCGTCTCGGAAGTGGGACGAATCACGTACTTATCCGTCAGCTCACCGGCGGGAATCATACGGGTCTTGCCGGTTTCCGGGTCTTTGACCGCCTCCAGGCGGTGGTGGGTGACCACGGCACACTCCGTGGCAAAGCCCTCGGCGTGCTCGGCTTCTTTCTCCAGATAGGAGACCGGGATAAGCATGGGGAAATAGGCATTGGTATGGCCGGTGCGCTTGAATTCCGCATCCATCTGCTGCTGAATCAGCTCCCAGATGGCATAGCCCCATGGTTTGATGACCATGCAGCCGCGCACTTCGGAGTTTTCCGCCATATCGGCGGCCTTAATCACCTGCTGATACCACTCGGGAAAGTTTTCCGCGCGAGTGGGGGATATTGCATTCTGTTGAGCCATGTCGGGAATATTAGTTATTATTGAAAAAAAGTCAATGATAAAGCATCATTCAGTACGGGGCCTGCCGGCGGAAACGATAATTGAGGACGGAGAGGGCCAGCATGAAGAGGCAGGCAATCCACATTCCCAGCACGCTGAATACCACAAACAGAGTAACCGCGATGTACAGGCTCACGCCGTGCATCAGGCGGGGGGAACGCATCAGGCCATTCATAATCTGTCCGCCGTCCAGCGGAAAAACGGGCAGCAGATTCAGCACCGTCCACCAGAATGAAACGGCAATCATGTTGCAGAAAAACAGCAGCGGCATGTAGGGAAAGTCCAACAGAGCCTCACCCGGAATGACATTGAATAAAAAGTAGCGCGACAAAAACAGGCCGAACGTGGCATCTCCGACGTACAGGCAAAGCGCCAGCACAGCCACCAGCCCGAACAACAGGGAGGCTCCCGGCCCGGCAATGGTCATGATGACTCCCTGCGTTCTGGTGAAGCTCACTCCCTCGTGAGAACAATCCCCGCCAAGCCAGGCAAGATGAACTTCCGGCTGATTCCCGGCAAAGAAGCGTCCCGCCAGAGCATGCCCCATCTCATGCGACAGCAGACAAATGAAACCGACAACGACAAAGAGCGATACGCTCAGCAGGTCCTGCACCCCGGTACTGGACAGAATCCCCCCGAGCACGGCCAGGGTCAGCCACAGGGACGGATGGATGCTCACAGACACCCCGAATAGAGAGAAGCGTATCATTTTCCCTTATTCTACGCTTCCGGGGGCTGCCGGAGCAAGCTCCCAATCGGACATCACCCGCCGGATGTCAGAAAAACAGGTATATCCCGCCGCCCGGAAAAAACCGAAAAGACCGGACACAACTGTTTTTCGCCGGAAATGCATCAATAATTCAGCTCGCCGGAAAGAACCTTGCGCTCGAATTCACGGATGTCCACCACCTGACCGCTGCGGCGGGCATGCTCCACGGCAAAAGCAATGACGTGCGAATGTGCCGAGGCCTCGATGGGCGTGGTCATGAGCGAGGTGTCTCCCACCACAAACATATCATCGTAGAGATGGTTCACCAGCCCCCAGTCACCGCCGCCGTGGCCGGCATAGCCGCCATCGGGAGTCTCGATTTCCACCTGTCGCATCTTCTTGCTGAAGTGCTCCGTGATGGTGATTTCTCCCGGGCCGTTCTCCTTGTAGAATGCCCCGGCGCGCAGTTTGGCCTTCGTGCCGTAGATTTCAATATGGCGGCCTTCCTCAAACGCGGTCATGGTGAACGTACCCGTGATACCGCCCTTGAAGTTCATGATGGCCACCTGGTGGTCAGGCTGGTCATTATCCTCGCACTGGAAGGCATCGCGCCCCCAGGGAGAAGTGCGGAGCCATTCGGTTATCTCCTCCGGCGTGGCCGTTTCCGCACCATCCATCACCATGCGCAGCCAGCGGCGGCAGGAATCATCGGTGATGTATTTGCGGGCATCCCACGGGTCCTCGCCGATGGGGGTGGTCCAATCCGTGCAGCGGAGGGGGCGGGGCTCGGGCAGCGTTTCCTTTCGGAAGAAGGACAGTTCGCCGAAGCTGGACACCTGCTCGCAGGGCTGTTCCATGAGCCAGTGCAGGATGTCCATATCATGGCAGCATTTCGCCACAATCATGGGGGTGGATTTGGAGCTGTTGCCCCAATGACCGCGCACGAAAGAATGGCCGAAATGCCAGGCACCCACGCCTTCGTTGGCGTTGAACGTCATGATTCTGCCCAGTTCGCCGCTGCGGATGACCTTGCGAATGGCATTGTAGAAAGGCGTATAGCGCAGCACATGGCAGATGGCCACACGGCGGCCCAACTTCGCCGCCAGGTCGCGCAGCTCCAGCACCTCACGGAGCGTCTGCGAAATGGGTTTCTCCAGCAGGACGTCATAGCCCAGTTCAAGCGCACGCTTGCAAGGCTCGAAATGATAATCATCCTGCGTACCGATGATAACCATATCGGCCATTTTCGGTTGGGACAGGAACTCATCCGCGTTGGCAAAAATCTTCACCTCGTCCCGTTCGGATTCGGGAGCAAAATCCCGCACCTGTTCCGCACGCACCCTCACCGGGTCTGCGGCCGCCACGATGCGGAAGCGCTCCGGGTATTCCATGGCAAGTTTCATGTATGTGCGAGTGCGCGACCCGCACCCGATACCGGCAATACGTTTTCTTTCCATGGCGCTCAGCATACAGTATATCGGGTGAGAGTCAAGGGGGATTTTTCCGAAAGATAATATTTATTTTCGGTTCAACATTAAATCGACAGAACAACACCGGGCGTACCCGACTGTACTCCGGCGGGGCTGTGTCACCATTGTATCACCCATCAGTTTGTCATGTCCATTCATAATGGGTAAAATTTGAAGAAAATACAAAACATCAATCATAACTTCTCCACCACATGAAACGAATCATCGGAGTTAGAAATCTGTTTGTCTTGACTAATAGGCAAACAGCAGGTAGAGTACGGAGCGGACATGGATGCCAATCTCAAAAAATCAATAGCCGCCTTTTCCTCTATCGTGTGGAGCGGGTTACTCACGCTGCTGAAACTGGTGGTGGGTTTGATGACCGGGTCGCTGGGTATACTTTCTGAAGCGCTGCATAGCGCGCTGGATTTAGTAGCAGCCGGAGGGACATTCTTTGCGGTCCGGGTGGCCGCCCAGCCGGCAGATGAGGAGCATCCCTATGGACACGGGCGCGTGGAGAATCTCATGGCCCTGGCCGAAGCCCTTTTGCTGCTGGGAACAGCTCTCTGGGTCATCCTGGAGGCGGTGGAGCGACTGAGCAGCGACAATCCGGATGCCGCTCTGCATGTGGAGTTGAGCATCTGGGCTTTCGCGGTGGTAATCGTTTCGATTGTGGTGGATGTCAATCGCGCGAGGATGCTCTACCGCGTGGCCAGAGAGACGAAGAGTGCCGCGCTGGAGGCAGATGCCGCCCACTTTGCCTCAGATATCTGGAGCAGTCTGGCGGTGCTGACGGGCTTGTGCTGCGTGGCGCTGGCGCCGATGACGGAATCCGGCAGCTGGCAGCACTGGCTGTTGATGCGAGCAGACGTGTTTGCCTCTCTGGTCGTGGCGATGTTTATTCTGCATATCTGCTGGGAACTGGGCAGGAAATCCGTAGAAAACCTCATGGACAAGGCCGATACAGAGGCCGCCGCCACCATTCGCCGACTGATGACAGAAAACATGCCGGCCTACCCCCTGCATAGTGTGCGTGTGCGAGAGGTCGGAAACCAACCCCATGTGGAAATGGTAGTACAGGTACCGCGAAACCTGCATGTGGACACGGCGCACGAGATAACGGAAGCCATTGAAACCCTGGTAGAGCAGCATCTGCCACTGGCTCAGACCATCCTGCATGTTGAGCCGACAGAAAGCCTGCCGGACACACCGGAGTTCGTCATCCGCCGCATTGCTCTCACGCACCGTTTCGGTGTGCATGGGCTGGTGCTGATGCATGCCGAGGAAGGCTTCCTCATCTTTGCAGACCTGGAGTTACCGAAAGATGCCGCACTCGACAACTGGCAGGTCCCCATACAGGCTTTCCGCAATGAGGTGAAACGCCACCTGCAGGCAGATGCCGTGGTAGTGCATGTCGAGCCGCAGATTCGCGAGCTGCCGAGCTATCCCCAACCCCTGCCTCCCGCAGAAAAATGGCAGCGAATGGTGCGCTCTGCCATGATTGAACTGGGCGCGCCCCTGCCCTCAGATATCCGCACCTACAATCGGGGTGACAAGCATTTCTGCATCGTCAGTATCCCCCCGGAACCCTCACTCACCGTGGAGGAGAGCCATACGCGGCTCACCATGCTGACCAAACGCCTCAGCGCCGCGCTGCCGGATACGGCACGTTTCATCGTCACTTACCACGGCTGCTGAAGAACAAGAACACCCATCAGGCGCGTCCGGTCGCCACAGACAAGTCACGCAACCAGGCACTCTGCGGCATGGAACACGCCGCCGCTGCGGTGAACGGCATGCGCGGTCGCCAATTGGTTCCGCCCACGGTGCCGGGAGTATTGAGCCGCTCCGGATAGTCGAAGAGTTCCGTCCACATCAGGGCGGCGTACGAGGAGCGGCATTGCAACAGCGCACGAATGAGCGCATTCTTTACCGTAGAACACCAGGGAACCATACTCTCATCTCTGGATAACCCGGCAAAGTCACCCAGCCAGCACAGCACCTTCCCGCTGTCTCGGGCGGCAAGCAGAATGGGGCGCAGCTCCTCAATACTCAGCTTCTCGTTGGCAACGGCATCGCGCGCCAGTTTCACATTCACATACCAATCATTCCAATCCTCACAGAGCGGCGGGAAATCGTGTGTGGCATACGTGGCAAAAGAACAGGGATTGTAGCTGTCTCCCGAAATCACCTTCTGATTTTCGCCAATTTCCCAGTGCGGAATCTTGAACCCGGCGATACGCAGGAAAGACAAATCCGGACGCACGTAATCGGGCACGCATCCCAGGTCCTCGCCGATGATGAGCTGCTGCGGAGCTGCCTTGATTATGCGGCGCAGGATATGGTCACCCTGCATCAGATTGGCCATGCGATCAGACTTTTCCCAATCGGGGCGGGGACGGAAACCGGGGCGTCTCCCGCCGCAGCGCGCGGCAGCTTCATCCGGGCTGAGATGCAGGAACTCCTCATTGCGCTCCGGCATCCAGGGGAAAGCATAGATGCGGTAGAAGCCCAGAATGTGGTCGATGCGATACATGCGGAATATTTCCGCCATTTTGCGCACGCGGCGACTCCACCAGGCATAGTCATCCTGCTCCATGACATCCCAGCGATACAGCGGAATCCCCCAGTTCTGCCCCCATTTGGCGGTAAACGGGTCTTCAGCAAAGTTACCCTCTGCCGGCGCGCCGCCGCTCCAGTCCATATCAAAATAACGGCGCTCGAAGAACACATCTGCGCTGGCAGCGGAAATGCCGATGGGCATATCGCCCATGAGCAGGACCCCGCGGGCATCGGCATGAGCCCGAACCTGAGCCCACTCCCGGGAACAAAGCCATTGCAGCCACTCCTGATAGTGCAGCGGCTCCTGAGAATCCGGGCCGCCGACCACGCGATTGCGGATGGAGTCGGGATTCTGCTCCGGCCATTGCCACCATGCCGTGGTGTTGAACACAAGCGAGGCGACCCGGAAAAGGCAGAACTCGCTGAGCCAGGCGCCCTGCTCTGCCACCCAGGAGCGGAATTCGCCCCGCAGGGATTCATATTCCTCCCCCTGTGAAAATTCCTTCCAGGCGCGCCGCAACCAGAACCTCTTATAAGTACGCACCCGGGCATAATCCACCAGATCCGCATCCCCCGGGAATTGCAGGGGTGGCAAATCCTCCCGGTAGGGTGGAAGCGGCAGCGGCATGCCGGGCACACGTTCCAGCGTCAGATACAGCGGTTCCAGGGCAACAGAGCTGATGGCGGAATAGGGCGAAGGCGAATCATCCTCACCCAGCGCATTCACCGGCAACAGCTGAAGAAAGCCAACAGCATTCTCTGCAGCCCAGTCAATCCACTCCTCCAGCGCCTTCAAATCCCCAATGCCATGGTCACCTGTTCTCCGCAGGGAAAACAGCGGCATCAACACCCCGGTCTTGCGTTCCTTTGCCATACGATTCACCACACTATACCACACACCACCCGCTGCTGGCAATGACAAACCGATAACTGTCAGACATGCGCCATACGTACGCGCATCCCAAATCTTTGGGACACATGGGATGATTTTCTCTGTCTTTCGCATAATTTTCACCAAAAGTGAAAGAATGACAACGCCGGATGCGTACTCATGGGTGAAGACGTATACGACCATGAAGAACATCATTTCCTATACAGCCATTCTTGCCTTTGCGCTGACTGCTCCGCTGTCCGCTGATATTGTGAATCCGGCACCTGTCCCCAATGCCGCAGGTATGCGCGGCAACTGCGATTTGCTGGCCTCCAACACGGTACGGGCATCCTTTGTGGGGCTGCGCGACATACCGGTACAGACAGTAGAACAGGATGCTCCGACCATGGTTCAGGTAGCAGTGTTTGAGGTGATTGACAGCCTCGGCTACCGCAAATATGTGCGCTACGGTGATGGCCAGCTGACCGCCGGCACGCGTTTCACCGTTGCCATGAACAAGGAGCTGCCCGGGCAGCCGGCCTCCATTGTTGACACCATTTCCCAGATGCAGCCCGGCGAGGAAGCCGTGCTCAAGATTGACCATCTCTACCTGCTGGGCGGACGCGAGGGAACTCCCATTCGCGCCTGCAGCCGCATGGCTCGTCGCAATGCCCAACCCATGGTAACGCCGGGCGAGACTCCGGCAGACGCCAATGCTCAGACGTCCGCTCCGGCACTGCCGACATCGGTGGCACCGCTGGGCGGCGGAATGACTCCGCAGCAACCGGGGCAGCCTCAATATACTGCTCAGAGCAGTCGCGTGATGATGCAGATGGACGGCAACGGTAACATGCAGACCATCCAGATCAGACAGCAGACGGATACCAACGGTCGGACGACCACCCGCATGTTCATCAACGGCGTGGAAGTTGACCCGCAGACCCGCCAGCCGCTCAACTCTGCCGCCCCTCAGCCCGCCACTCCCCAGGATGCCGCCGCGGAGCAGAAAGCGGCTGCTGAGGACAGCAACGATGACACCATTGTTGACAAAGGCCCGGAGATTCCCCAACCTCAGCCCGTCACTCCCGCCGTTCCCCAGCAGGCACCCACAGCTCAGCCCGGGGGACAGCAGAATATATCCGAAGCTGACAGCTTCTGACGGACAACCTCCTTTCCTTCTTTTTCCAAAGCCCCTCGCAAGAGGGGCTTTTTTTGCCACCATCCGCAGATGTGACGCAAAAGTAGCTTGACGCTTATCGGCAAATGAAAGAGAATGGGAGCGTGAAACATTTTACACCAGTTTGTCTTTCTCTCGTCCTGTCAGCAACACCGCTGCTGACCTCCTGCTGGCCCAAACCGACTGACCCGGAACAACTGCGTGCCGTGCATGAGCAGAATGCCGAAATCCGCCGCGAAATCAGCCGCATGAACGCCCTCATCAAGCACGCAGGCGAAGACGTCCCCGGGCTCGCAGAAAATATCGCCGCCCGTGAAGCAGAAATTGCCGCAGCCATCAAGGAGCTGGATAAGCTCAGCAACGATGAGACCAATACCCGCCTGCGTGTTATTGAGTTGCAGGACAGGCTGGATGCATTCCGCGCCGCTTTCCGCATGATGCAGAATGAAATTGCAAACCGCCGCTCCTGATATGACAGACGAACAAAACATCCCCACCGCCCCGGAGGCCGCACCTGCGGACACCGCACCTGATACTGCCGCCGCCGTTACTGCAAATGAGCAGTCCTCCCCCGCCCAGGCAGCGGAGGAAGCAAAAACACCCGCCGACGAAGGCAAGGAGGATAAGAAAAAAAACAAAGGCATCGGGTTCTGGGGCTGCATGCTGGATTTATTTCTCATACTACTGCTGACAGGCGCGCTGGGCGGAGGCGGCTGGTACGTCTACCAGGAGATGGAGCGCTATCGGGTTCCCAGCCAGATGGAGCTGGCAATGGAGGAAAACGTGGAGTTGAGCAAGGAGCGGGATGCGCTGCGCGACGCCGCATTCCATGCTGATGAACAGCTTCACATGCGCCAGCGCCTCGCCGGGCTCGATGAGCAGCTGGCAGACCTCAAGCGCCGTATCAGCGACAAACAAACGGCCGTTGCTCGTGAACACGAACGTGTCATTGCCCTTCAGAATGAGATTCTCAAGGATGATAACACCCTGCGAAATGTGGCACGCGGGTTACTCCCCGGAATGGCCATCGGCGATGCCGCCAGCACGCGGGGCAAAGTGTACCGCAACGCTGTCATCCACCGGCTTCAGGGCAACCGCATCACGCTCCGCTATCCGGAGGGACAGGCCAGCTTCCCTGTGCGAGAGCTCGTGAAAGACTCCCTGCCGGATATTGCCCGCTACGCCTTCGGGCTCGATGACCTGGTGGATACATCTGATTTTGAAATAGTGAAAGGACAACCCGCGCCGAAGAAACGCAAAGGAAAGCTCATCTCCCCCAAAAATCAGATTAAATCGCAGGGGGTGAAGGACTACGAGCCTGCTCCCGGCGCACCCACGGTTGATACAAACTCTGCACCCACCAGCACCATCACAGCGGATGATGAGGCTCCTGCCCCGGCTGAGGAAGAATGGGACATGCCGGGTGGGGAAGAATAACCGCCATCGCTACTTTCTCCGATTCAAGCGGGACTGCCATTCCATGGCGCAGTCCCGCTTCTTGTTTGGCATGCAAGGGAATTTCGCTTGCATTGACAAGCGCTTTACGTTAGGATAGGCGGGTCATGACAGAATTGCCCAAGGCATACGAACCCGGTTTCGTTGAAGAGAAATGGCAGACACGCTGGTTGTCTGAGGGATGTTTCCACGCAGATCCGAACACGGATAAGCCTGCGTTCAGCATTGTCATTCCTCCACCCAACGTCACGGGTGTACTGCACATGGGACACGTTCTCAACAACACGATTCAGGATATCCTGGTTCGTCGCGCCCGCCTGGAGGGCAAGGAAGTTCTCTGGCTGCCCGGTACTGACCACGCCGGCATTGCCACTCAGGCCCGCGTGGAAAAGGAACTGGCCAAGGAAACGCCGCCCCGCACCCGCTACGACGTGGGTCGCGAAGCCTTTGTGGATATGGTGTGGCAATGGAAAGACAAGCACGGCGGCATCATCATCAACCAGCTCAAGCGCCTGGGCTGCTCCTGCGACTGGGAGCGCGAGCGTTTCACCATGGACGACGTGTACGCCCCGGAGGTTGCCCGTGTGTTCACGGAGCTGTTCAAGGAGGGGCTCATCTACCGCGGGCGCCGCATGGTCAACTGGGATCCCGTGCTGCGCACGGCCCTCTCTGATGAAGAGGTTATCATGACCCCCACGCACAGCAAGCTCTACACCGTGCGTTACAAGCTTTCCGACGGCAGCGGTCAGCTGCTTGTCTCCACCACCCGTCCGGAAACCATCATGGCAGACGTTGCCGTGGCGGTCAACCCGAATGACCCCCGATTTGCCCACCTCATCGGTAAGACCGTAGTGCGCCCCCTCTGCGAGGCGGACATCCCCATCATTGCGGATGAGCACGTGGAAATCGGCTTCGGTACAGGCGCGCTCAAGATTACCCCTGCCCATGACCGCGTGGACTTTGAGGTCGGCACCAAGCATCGGCTGGAAATCATCGACATCCTCACGCCGGATGCCCGTATCAACTGCCCCGGCTGTCCGGAACTGCATGGACTGGATCGCTTCGTGGCGCGAGACAAGTCCATCGAGCTGCTGGAGGCCAAGGGGCTGCTGGAGAAAGTAGAGGATTATGACAACAACGTGGGCATGAGCGAGCGCTCCCACGTCCCCATCGAACCCCGTCTGAGCATGCAGTGGTTCCTGAAATACCCCTGCGTGAAAGAGGCCGCAGAGGCCGTTGCCAACGGCGATATCGTCTTCCGCCCCGCCCACTGGGCCAAGACCTATGCCCACTGGCTGGAGGGCATTCAGGACTGGTGCATTTCCCGCCAGCTCTGGTGGGGGCATCGCATCCCGGTCTGGTATCGCAAGGATAAGGCAGAGGAGCTGCAGAACGCGCTCAAGCTGGATGAGGCAGATGCCGAAGCCGGTGATATCTATGTGGGGGTAAACCCGCCGACAGACCCGGAAAACTGGGTACAGGACGAGGATGCGCTGGACACCTGGTTCAGCAGCTGGCTGTGGCCGTTCTCCACCATGGATGATGCCTGCCGCAACACGTTCTACCCCACCAGCGATTTGGTGACAGGGCCAGACATCATCTTCTTCTGGGTAGCCCGCATGATTATGGCCGGCTACCGTTTCACGGGGCAGAAGCCGTTCAACAACGTGTTCTTCACCTCCATCGTGCGCGACCTCAAGGGCCGCAAGATGAGCAAGAGCCTCGGCAACAGCCCCGACCCGCTCGACCTCATTGCCAAATACGGAGCGGACGGACTCCGGTTCGGGCTCATGCGCATCGCCCCCACGGGTACGGACGTGAAGTTCGATGAAAAACAAATCGAAGAAGGCAAGAACTTTGCCAACAAGATTTACAATGCCGCGCGCTTCCGCATGATGCAGGGAGAAGCCGGCACGGCCCCGGCACCGAAGTTCTCTGCCGTCCACATCGACATCCTGGCCAAGCTCAAAGAGCTGCACACCGCCGTGGCAGATGCCCTCAGCAAATACGAATTCAACAGCTACACCCAGGTGCTTTACTCATTCTTCTGGAACGAGTACTGTTCCCTGTTCCTGGAAGCGGTGAAGAACGATTTGCGCGATGGTGACCCCGCCTTCCGCAACGCCACCCTCTACACCATGGACACGGTGCTGCGCCACTACCTCGCTCTGCTGGCCCCCATCATGCCGCATATTGCCGAGGAACTGTGGCAGAGTCTGGGCTTTGCCTCCCGAAACGAGGGCAAGCCGCTCATGAGTACCCCCCTTCCCTCCGCTGACAGCCTGCTGGCCGGCATGGACGATACAGAGATTTCCAAAGCCAGAGCCCTCGCAACGGCTCTCTACGAAACCGCCAACCGCGCCCGCAACCTCAAAGCAGAGTATAACCTTGCCACCAACAAGAATGTGCGTTTCGTCCTGAAGCCCACCCTGCCGGTAAATGCAGATTTGGTGGCCCGTCTGGCGCTGCTGGCGGGAGCAAAGGATGCAGCCGTCACCCCGGATTATGTGCCCTCCAAGGGGACACCCACCGCGCTGACTCCCTTTGGTGAGCTCTTCCTGCCTCTGGAAGGCCTGGTTGATGTGGAAGCAGAGCGCTCCCGCATCAGCAAGGAACTGGAGAAAATTAACAAGGAAATCACCAAGAGCAACGCCAAATTGAGCAATGCTTCCTTTGTGGATCGCGCCCCCGCCGCCGTCGTTGACCAGGAACGCGCCCGTCTCGCTGAATGGGAAACGAAAAAGGCCCAACTGGAGACCATGCTTCTGGCTCTTTCCTGATACCGGACCATAGTAAACTTCTCTCCGACATTATATATGGACTCTCCATTCTTTCCCACTCTTCCCCAGGAAGTCCGGCGTCAGCTGGAACTCTGCGGCATTTCCTCGGATGCTCAGCTGGCAGCCGCTAACCCTGCCACTCTCCGGCAGGAGCTGCAAGCGGCCGGGGAGCTCTTCCCGGAAGAAAACATCCGCCTGAAGGAAGCTGAACTTGAATCGCTCATTCTGAAGGCAAGAGAAGTACACGGCCTGCCGGAAATCCTCCAAGAGGCACGGTATCCCGAAAAACACCAACCGGAGTTTCGGCTTCAGGAAGAAGAAACCGAAGAATTCTCAGAGGAACAGGACGAAGCTCAACTGGCGGCTGAAAGAGAAGCCTTTCTCGGACAGCTCAAACCCTCAAGCAAGCAGAAGGGAATCAGAAAGCCCATCACCTGCGGGCATCCGTTTATTTTGCTCTTCGGGGCTTTCGCCACAATACTTGTTCCGTTCTTTGTTCTGGGACTGATAGGCCTGCCCTATATTCTCCTGCTTACAGACTACCGGCCATTCGGGGACGATAATGTTGTGTATTCTCTGCTTGTTTTCCTGCTCATCGTGCCCTATCTCATCCTGGTTCGTATGGTTCACTGTTCCGTGTGCCACATGCATACTTTCACGTTCCGTAATTATCCGCACCACAGCAAGGCGCATCGACTGCCTCTGCTGGGCGTGCCTATATCTACTGCTCTGAGAATCATTTTCTTCCTCCGCTACACCTGTCCCGCCTGCGGTACGGAACAGAAATTGTTCGGGAAACGCAGCAGTCACCGACACTCTCACCGCAACAGATAAAGCAGCGCATGAAGGCTCTGTTCATCTTTCCGATTGTCGCAGTTGCAGCCATCCGGGCGGTGGGTGCTGAAACGCCTGCTTCCCATCAGGACATGGCTGAGGCGTTGCTGGATTTCCTCTCCCGCACCGAGCTCTGCCTGCGCTCCTGCACGGATGAGGCATCTGTCAACGCCGCTCTCCCACAGCTGCGGCAACTGGCTACAGAGGCAGACAAATTAGCCGCCGCGCAGACTGCACTTCCTGAACCGACCGTCCAGGATTTTATGTCCGTGCAGGATAAAATGGGGACTTTTGACAGTATTTGCAAAGCCATTCAGGCACACCTCGTCCGCCTCTCAGAAAGAGGACTTCTCAACAACGATTTCCGACAAATTCTGAAAATTTCCCTCTGAGCGGCCACTTTACTGCCCCCACTATCACAAGTGAAATAAACTTTTTTTATTTTAAACAAACACAACATATTGTACCCTCCTCATCAAAACGGGGCCATATCATCGAAGCGTTTCGAAAAGGCAGGGGGACAGGAAAACCGGGCAGCAATTTTGTGCTTGCAAAATGTCAGCAAAACCGTAATATCGAGACGAACGAAACAACTTACTACGACGATGAGCAACCACTCCTCCCGACTGACAAGTGACGAAGTTCAGAATCTGGCCGACTTTGTGCTTTTCTCCCAGCGCAGCTGCATCCTGAAGCTCTCTCCGGTGCTGACAAAGGGAAAAGTTTCCTATCCGCAGTTTTTCCTGCTGGCCTATCTGGCAGAGGAAGAATGCCTGTCCATGAGCAATATCGCCAAGATGATGGGGCACTCTACTGCTGCCGCCACCGGCATGGTGGATAAGCTGCAGGACTTAGGACATCTGAAGCGATACACCGCTGCTGCGGATCGCCGTAAGATTATGGTGCGTATCACCGACCAGGGCCGTGAGCTTGTGCAGGAAATGCGCAACAACATAGCCCAGAATCTTGCCAGCATCATGGCTCGGGAAACGGCAGATGAGCAGCTGAATCAGGCCAACCGCGTCATTTCCCGCCGTAACATCCACAAATCATCACTGGCATAAGCCCTTTTTTCATGAACAATTATTCCCCGGAATATCTCGAACGCCTTAACGCTTTCCCGGAAAACATCGCCCTCTTTATCGGGCGAGTTCCGGGTGTTGCAACCAGTACCGACCGTCAATCCGTCATTCGCGACCTCACGCCCACGCACCACGCCGCGCTGGAAGCCGCAGGCATTGAGCCGAAGATGCTGCGCCGTGCCCAACAGATTCATGGCAATAAGGTGGCGCTGGTGGGAGATATCGGTTGCTCCTATCCCGTTGAGGGAGTTGATGGTCTCATCTGTGGAGGCAAGGCCGACTGCGTGCTGGGTATTTACGTGGCTGACTGCGCCGCCGTGTGGATTTATGACCCCTGCACGGGGGCCCGAGGTCTGGTGCATTCCGGCAAAATCGGAACCGAGGGGAACATCGTGGGAGAAGCACTTCGCGCCATGCGCAAGATTCTGGGAGTCAATCCGGCCGACTGCCTTGCCGTTATCTCTCCCTGCATCCGTCCTCCGCATTACGAGGTGGATATCCCCGCAAAAATCAAGGAACAGCTTGCCAACGCAGGACTGCACCATGAGAATATAATCGACAGCGGACTGGACACCGCCACCGATACGGAAGCGTTCTATTCCTATCGCATCGAAAAAGGCAACACCGGTCGCATGCTCGCCCTCTTCGGTCGCAACCCGGCAGTTCCGCATAGTTGAACCTATCCCCATTTTCTTGCAACAGCACAAAACAGAGCTGCGCCGTCGCATCATTCATCGTCTGCAACAAGCGGCGGCCGCAGACCCGACAGGGCGGCGTTCTGCCGCCCTGCGTGCTTTACTCGCACCCCTGATCTCCGCGAAGAAACCGCTCAACATCGCCATCTACGCCCCTCTACCCCACGAGGTTAACCTGATGCCGCTGCTGCGCGATTATCCTCAGCACCACTTTGTTTTTCCCCGCTGCGGAAAAGCGCACAGCATGAGCTTTCACCTCGTCACAGCCCCGGAGGTAGAGTTGCAACCCGGGGCCATGGGAATCCCCGCTCCTCAGCCGGGACTCCCCGTCATCCCCCCGGAACAGCTCGACATCGTGATAGTCCCCGGGGTGGGGTTCTCCCTCACGGGAAAAAGACTAGGCTACGGCGGAGGCTATTATGACCGCTACCTGCCGAGGTGTACCCGTGCTCAGGTGCTCGCGCTTGCTTTTCCCGAACAAATAGAGGACACTCTACCCACGGATGAACATGATTTTCCCATTCCCTCTGTCCTGACTAACGGCTTTTGAGCTGGACAGAACGCTTCCGTGGCATTATAATGGCCGAAAGATATGAATCCTCCCGCCATAGCCATCGACGGACCGGCCGCCTCCGGTAAATCAACAGTTGCCAAACGCATTGCGCAGGAACTCGGATACACGTTCATCGGAACCGGTGCCATGTATCGTGCCGTCACCTGGTATATTCTTCAGCAAGGTATCGATCCGAAGGACACCCCAGCCGTGATAGCAGCTCTTCCCGGCATTCCTCTCTCTTTCGGCAAGGACGGAGCATTCTCCACTGTGGTATATGAGGGCAGAATCCTCAATTCCGAGCTGACAGAAAAGAGCACCAACGACAACGTCTCCGTCGTGGCAGCCATCCCGGAGGTTCGGGCTCTGCTGGTGGAAAAACAGCGCGAGTATAATACCCGCGAAGCCGTAGTCATGGAGGGACGCGACATCGGCACCGTGGTATTCCCCGATTCCCGTTTCAAATACTTTGTCACCGCTTCCGAGGAAGTGCGTGCCGCCCGCCGGGCGGCAGAAGGCATCACCGATTCCATTGCTGAACGAGACAAAAAAGATTCCCAGCGTGCCTGCGCACCACTGGTTCAGGCAGCAGATGCCATGCTGGTGGATACCTCTGATATGACCATCGATGAAGTGGTACATTTCATTGTAACGGATATCCGCAGCAAACTCTCCTGAGATTAACCCTCCTTGCCATTCGACATGCCTATTCCCTTTGACGAAGCCAACCCGATTTATCACATCACTCGTACGGTTGTTCGCAGTGCGCTCCATGCGTTCTTCCCTCTCAAGATTCTCAATCAGGAAAAGCTGATTGAGGAGGGGCCCTGTGTGGTGGTAGCCAACCATCAGAGCTTCCTTGACCCGCCTCTGGTCGGCACCCTCTACCGCAATCCGATTTATTTCCTGGCGCGAAAGACGCTTTTTGACCCGCCGTTCATGAAGCAGTTCATGCCGTTCACCCACTCCATTCCGGTGGACCAGGACAACCCGAACCCCTCCAGCATTCTCCAGGTCATTCGTACGGTGAGAAACGGCAACCGTCTGCTCATATTCCCGGAAGGCACTCGCTGCTCTGACAATCAGATACATGATGCCATGCCCGGTATCGGCCTGATTCTGAGCAAACTGGCCAATGTGCCCGTGCAACCCATCCGAATCGAAGGCGCGTATGATTGCCTGCCGATTCACAGCAACAAACTTCGCTTCCGTCCCATCACGCTCTCCGTGGGTGACCCCATTCAGTTCACCCCGGAAGAACTCAAGGCCAAAGGACGAGAGGCCCAGCTGGCACTCGGCAGAAAGGTCATGGATGCCATCCGCACCCTGCCCATTCAAGCCTGATATACAATTCATCGACAGGAGCATCAGCTCATGCTCACCACCCTTCGCCTGAGCCATTTCCGCTGCTACGGGAGCCTGAAATGGGATATCCCGGCGGAGGGTGCTGTGTTGTTGGGCAGCAATGCACAGGGAAAAACAAGCCTGCTGGAGGCGCTCTGTTTTGCACTCACGCTGCATTCCCCTCGCTCTGCCCGCCTCGACCGCATGGTGCAGGAGGGCTTCCCCTCATTCGGCATTTCGCTGGATACCAATCGGGGAAACAGGCGCATGGTGTGGGAAAACAGGAGGCTTTCCCTCCGGCTGAATGGAGCAGACTGCCGGGATTATACCGCCTATCTGAGCGATGCCTTGCCAGTCACCTGGCTGGGCAATGCTGATATGGCACTCGTACAGGGTGCAGCAGAGGAGCGGCGGCGCTTCCTGGATTTTCTGGGCACGCAATGGCATCCCGGCTATCGGGATGCCCTGCTGGCCTACCGCAAAGCCCTCAAGTCCCGCAACGCTCTGCTGCGCCATCCGCGCCGCAGCCACGCCGCCCTCCGCAGCTATGCCGGACTACTGGCGCACCATGGGGAAGTTCTCGTGCAGCTGCGCACCATGCTGCTGGCACGCCTCACCCCCCACGTGGCGCACCACCACCACCTCATCGCCGGGGGCGAAGAATTGGTGGAGCTCTACTACGCCCCCTCCACTCAGTCCTCGCTGGCAGATTCCATTGAGCAGGCTCTGGAGGCCGATGAGCGAGCAGGATTCACCACCGTGGGGCCGCATCGCGACGATTTCGTGTTGCACATCGCGCAGCGCCCGGCGGCCGATTTTGCCTCTGAGGGACAGCAGCGCACCCTCGCAACAGCCCTTCAACTGGCCCAGGGCAGCCTGTTACATGAAGAGACGGGGCAAGCTCCCATCCTGCTGATAGACGATATTTTCGGCGAGCTGGATCCCACCCGCCGCCGCGCTCTGCTGGGAATTCTGCCGGAAGACTCTCAGGTGTTCATCACCACGACTCACCTGGACTGGCTGCGAGACACCCCCTGTCCCCTGCCCATCTGTCAGGTGGAAAACGGTAGAGCGAGATGGAATCATTAACCTTTCCCGCCCCATGAATACGCCGAATAATGCCTCCCAACACTCACCATTGCCGGAGGTCCCGCCTCTTCAGCAAAAAACACAACCGTTCACAAGCAAGGGGCGTCAAATGGGCGTCATGCTGATAATCTGTGGGCTCATAACGGCAGCGGCGTTAATCTCCTTCAGCGTTCAACACTTCAGATTTGATTTTTCAATGGAGTGGGGACTACATACCGTTCTATCCCTGTTGACCTTGCTGAGTGTCTATGGTCTTCCGATTATCAGCCCTCTTGCTCTTCTGTCGCTGAGTCTGTATCAGAAACGTGCCGCCGCGCCGGTGGATGCTCTGCTGCTGATTTTCCCCATTGGCTGTGCCATCGGTTGCCTGCTCATGTGTGACACACCCGCCGACAATCATGACGGGGAAGTTATGGGCCTGGGCTTTTGACCGTCCTGTGGGGTATCATCAGCATACCTTTCTGCTGTATCTCTTTTTTCACAAAAGAGAAACGATGAGCAAAAAGCAACCGGCTGTTGTCTGACGGGCACAACGCACTGTTCCGCAAGACGGTTCAACATTCAATAATGCTGCACCGGGCTGCCGGGAGCCACCCCCACCTCCGGCACGGATGCACAGAACGCCCGCACATCCGCCAGATAGTCATTCCACTCAAGAAAAGTCATGGAAGGCTGAGTTGTGATGAAACGGCGGAACCGCTCAATACGCTCAACTACAGGTTCAAGCACATCCTGCGGCAATTTTTCCACTGCCGTGGCCACGGCGGGCAGATGCTCCGCAGCATCGTGACACACCAGCGGCAAATCGCAGCCCGCCCGCAGCGCCAGGCTTACCGATTCAGCCGGAGTATACCGCTTGGCAATGGCCCCCATGCACAAATCATCCGTGAACACGATTCCCTCATACCCCAGCTGGTCACGCAGAAATCCCTGCACCAACGCAGGAGAAAGAGAGGTAGGCAACTCGGCATCAATCTCCGGCACCAGCAGATGAGCAACCATCAGCGAGGGCAGCTCCGGCATCAGCGCCGTAAACGGCAGCGTGGCCTCGCGCAGAAAATCATCCCGCGTGCCATGCAGCACGGGCAAATCATGGTGAGGGTCACATTCTGCCAGGCCCATCCCGGGGAAATGCTTTCCGCAGGTCATGAAACCCCGGCGATGCAACAGGCGATTCCACACACCGGCATTCGTGATGACCTCCTGAGAATCTGCCCCCCAGCATCGACTGGGCAAGGCATTGGCATAGGGAGATGCAATATCCAGAACCGGGGCAAAATTCGTGTTGATTCCCAAGGT
The DNA here is from genome assembly GCA_017472085.1 of Akkermansia sp. Lineage (GTDB taxonomy): Bacteria > Verrucomicrobiota > Verrucomicrobiia > Verrucomicrobiales > Akkermansiaceae > Akkermansia. Next base: position 26,521 of record JAFUQZ010000020.1, read on the forward strand.
GGTCAAGGCCCTTACATTGTAATAGGCCGCCTGCGCAATGAGGTGGGAATCCCCCGTCTGTGCCAACGCCGCAGCAGAGGGCAACTGCACGCCTATTTCTGCCGTCCGGACAACACGCCCACCCTCCTGGTCGATGGCGATAATCGGCTCTTCCGGCCCTGTTGTCAGGCGTCGCAGCTCATCCGTCAGCTCACGGGTCAGCTCATAATCCGCAATGTTGCGGGTAAAGAGAATATAGCCTGCCGGTTGCAGGCGGGCAAACAGCTCACGCTCCTGCGGGGTCAGCGTCAGCCCCTCCACACCTGCAATTACCGGCAGCATAGCAAACAAGGACGGCTTTACTTATCGCCGAAAATGCTCTTGCGCGTATACATCGGGAACACCGGTACACCGCGGCTTTCAATCGCCTCGCGCCCGCCCTCCTCTCGGTCAACCAGTACCAGAGCAGCCACCACCTTGCCCCCCTCGGCCTCAATGGCATCAATCGCCTTGATGGTGGAACCGCCGGTAGTGATGACATCATCCACTACCACAATTTCCTGACCGGGCTCAAAGTTACCTTCAATGCGCTTGCCGCGGCCATGGTCCTTGGCTTCCTTCCGCACGGTAAAGACCTTCAACGGCTGCTCAACAGAAGCAGAAGCCATACCAATGGCCAGAGAAATCGGGTCAGCCCCCATGGTCATACCACCGATGGCAGAAACGCCGGGGAACTTCGGCATAATCTCCTCCTGCACCAGCTGCCAGCCCAGCTGGCCAATCAGGTTGGCACCGCGGGCATCCAGCGTGGTCACGCGGCAGTCGCAGTACAAATCGCTTTCCTTACCGGAAGCCAGAATGAAATGTCCGGTCTTGATGGACTTGGCAAGGAGGATATCCAGAAGCTCTTTTTTGGCATTACTCATAACGCGCCCATTGTACGCCTCTTCTCTGCAAAAATCAATCATTTTGTGTCCCTTTTTATCTTGGGATTCGCCGCTTCAACCTCAGACACATTACCCTCATCAAAAATGAGGGAAAGCTACATCCAATCTTCCCTGCATGACCGGTTTTACCAAAGAAAGCGGGCGTTGACACATGAGCACCCTTCCTCCTCCTCACCCTCTGCAAAGCGAAAGAGACGTCAGGGCGGCGCGGAATTGAGCCGTACTCCATTGACCGGGAGCGGTGGGCGCATTGTCGAAATAACCGTACACCAGACAGGAACCATACTGGGCATATAACAGACGGCTCACCGGGCCAAGTGCGCCCATCCCCATCACCGCCATGGGACCGGCAGCGCGGCGCAGAAGATTCACGCCCACTTGCATATCCTCCGCACGATTCAACGCAAAGGCAAACTTGACCACGTCCGCCCCCCATTCACGAGCACGGATTTCCAGCTTGCGCAGAGCGTCTTCCGACGGCGTTTTCTCAAAATCATGAGCGGAGGCAATAATGGGCACTCCTGCCTTTTTGGCGGCTTCCACCAGATGCGGCACTTCTGCCAGATGCGCGATTTCCCAATCCAGCGCAGCGGCCTGCGGCAGCAGACGCAGCGCCATTTCTGCCCTGCTCTGAGTATCGGTAAAGGGATAGAGCCCGCCCTCCTCCTGCGTTCGCACGGTCAGCAGCATGGGCATTTCCCATGACTCGGAGGCAAGCTCCTCCGCATTCATGTCGCGCAGCAGGCCATCCACGCGCAATTCCAGCATATCCGAATCAGGCTTTTGCTCGGTCAGCAACAGGGAACGCAGCGTTGCCGCATCGGCTACTGAGCCGACAACTAGGGGAGGAAAATCGCGGGGGATAAGCGTATTCGACATAGAAATATTTACCGTTGTTCTTTCATTTGTAATCTGATATGGCGTGACTTCCACGCATCGACAAAGGCACGCTGCAAGGCAGCCATGCCGCCATAGGGCGCAGAGAGCAACGCCAGGGCGCGCTCGTTGGGCACGCAGTCAATCCTCGCCCGGAGGTATTGCCGCATGGCCTCAACGCCGCGCGTACCATCCATGTGCAGGAAGAAAGCTACCGTCATGGCCGAAAGGGCGTATGTATCCGCGTCGGCGGTCGAATGCAGGCCCAGCTCATACATCCGGCTCTTGCTCATGGTAAAGAATTCCTCCAGAGAAAAGGGGCAATTCAGACGGCCGGCAGATGCGGATCGACGGGCCCGGGCCGATATCAGCGCAAATCCTTTCTCAAAGTCAATCATGCCGTCCACGTGGGGCGACGAGCCGATGTATTCGGCCCAGCCTTCATTGGCCCAGATAGGCAAATTATTGAAGATAAAGCACTGATGCGTCCCCTCATGCACCAGCAGGTGGGTATTCACGGGGTGCTCATTCAGCGTACCGTCAGCATTGAGTCCGATGGCAGGAAATGACACCAGCACGGTATCCTGTTTCAGCGTTTGTGCCGTGCAGGGCTGATTCTCAGGTGCAATGCCGCTGTCAGCCTCAATCAACCGGCTGCTCTGATACACCCCCGAAGAACCGCGCACACCACCGAGGCGGTGGTATTCTTCCATCGTGGGAACCAGCCGCACATGCATCACCGGCGGCTGCTCCGCCCCGCGCCTCATCCGCAGCACCGGCAATTTCGAGGCAACGGCGAGGTTCGCGGCATAGGTCGCCTCAAAAATATCTGCCACCCTGCGAAGAGTCGCCTCCTCCGGGCGCCGGGAACAGGTGATACGATAATGCGGGGTGATGCACACGTATTCACCGTTTTCATCCGGCATCGGCAGACGGGTGATGTCGGGCGAAGGCGGCAGAGGAATCCTCGTCAGCCACCCGCCGGGAGACAAGGCGGGGGGGGCTGCCGTCTCTATCTGCAACTCATGCGCGATACGCGCCGCCCGCCGCGGGTCAGCCGATTCCCCCGGGAAAAGTCCCACTGCCTGCTCCGCAGCCGCCACCCAGGAGATGGGCAGCGCCATCAGCAGAAGCTTCAGCAGGCGGGGGGCAATCATCGTTCGGGCAACAATCAGCGGGTCAGCCCGTCCTGTTTGGCCTGATTCCAGTAGGCGTACTCAGAACGATTGAAATCCACGTACTCGGGGGAAAGGTCCGTCGTGTAGATGACGTATTCCTCTGCCCCCATGTTGAGGTTGATGACTATCTCGAACTCGCGGGCCTGCACGCGCTCGCGCAAATCATCGCTCGGGGTATCGGTCTGCATGCCGCCACGGCAGGCCGGCAAGCCGGCAATGTCAATATCCACCTTTTCCTCGCGCACACGCGAGCCGGAATAACCCACGGCGTGAATGATGCGCCCCCAGTTCGGGTCGCCACCGTTCCAGGAGCTCTTCACCAGCGAGGATTTGGCAACACCCTCAGCCACCTTTTTCGCCTCAGTGGCCGTGGGGGCTCCCTGCACCCGCACCGTCACAAACTTGGTCACTCGCTCACCATCCTGCACAATGTGTTTGGCCTGAGCCATCATCACATGATTGAGAGCCGCCACAAAATCATCCCAACCGGGCATACCGGGCGCCAGTTCCACCCCGGAGGCACCGTTGGCCATCACCAGCACGGTATCGTTGGTGCTCATGTCTCCATCAATCGTGATGCGGTTGAAGGAATGCTCCACACCATGGTGCACAAGAGCATCCAGATGCTCGCGGGCTATGGCCGCATCCGTGCAGATGAGGCAAATCATCGTGGCCATGCAGGGGGAAATCATCCCCGCCCCCTTGCAGCAGGAACCGATGCGCACGGGCTTGCCGCCCACGCTGATTTCCACGGCTTCCTCTTTCTCGCGGGTATCGCTGGTGATGATGGCAGAGGCAACATCATGCCCCTTGTCTGCAGAAAGATTGGAGCACAGCTCCGGCAGGCGCGGTTCGATACGCATCATCGGCATGGGCAGCCCGATGACTCCCGTGGAGCAGACAGCCACCTCCGATGCCTTGAGGCCCAGAGACTTGGCAACGATACTGCACTCCTTGCGAGCTACCGCCACGCCGGGAGCGCCTGTGCAGGCGTTGGCATTGCCGCTGTTGGCCACAATGGCGCGCACATTCCCGCGGCGCAGGTGGCTCTGACTCACGCGCACACAGGCGGCACGCACTCTATTGGTTGTAAACGTACCGGACGAGGTGGTCGGCAGCTCGGAATACACCAGCGCAAGATCCAGTCGTGTGGCTTCCGGCTTTTTGATACCGCAGCTCAAGGCATTGGCCACAAATCCCCTGGCAGCTGTCACGCCGCCACCGATAACTTTCATTGTGTTCTCAGACATGGTTGTTTACCAACAGTTTTCCCTGTAACACCCCCACTCTACCACCCGGATTGCCCCTTGGCAAGCAAGTTTTCTGCCCTTGCAGACAGATGTCAACAGTTATTTTAGAATTTTTTTAATTTTATTAGCATTTAATGACACGAATAAAACAATCAGGCAAGTGAATTCGCTTGCGCGCGGGTGAAAATGTGGTATAGTGGGTTCAATGAACGAGAAACTGATTATCATCGGGACGGGCCCTGCGGGGTACACAGCAGCCATCTACGCCGCACGCGCAGACTTGAAGCCGCTGGTGTTCACCGGGGAGCAGATTGGTGGTCAGCTGACCACGACAACGGAGATTGAGAACTTCCCCGGATTCCCGGAGGGTATCAATGGACCGGAGCTTATGTTCAACATGAGCCAACAGGCAGAAAAGTTCGGCACGCGCTATGTGTATGAGACCGTACTGAGTGTGAGCCGCGAAGCATGCAGCGGGCTCTTCACCGTGACCACAACGGGTGGTGCCTACCAGGCAGAATCCGTCATCATCGCCACGGGAGCCACCGCCCGCTATCTGGGACTGCCGGGCGAGAAAGCACTCATCGGCCACGGTCTGACAGCCTGTGCCACCTGCGACGGAGCATTCTACCGGGATGTACCCGTCTGTGTGGTGGGCGGCGGCGACAGCGCCTGCGAAGAAGCCTCGTTCCTGACGCGTTTTGCCAGCAAGGTATACCTGATACACCGCCGCGATGCACTGCGGGCCAGCAAGGCCATGCAGCAGCGTGTGCTCAATGACCCGAAGATTGAGCCCGTCTGGAACAGCACCATTGCAGCCTACCAGACCGACGAAAGCGGCGAAGTGTGCGGCATTACCCTGAAGGACACCGTCACCGGCGAAGAGCGTCCGCTGGAGGTGAAATGTGTCTTCATGGCCATCGGCCACGTGCCCAACACGAAGTTCCTGGGCGATTTGGTCGAACTGGATGCAGGCGGGTTCATCGTCACCAGCCCCGGCGGCACGGACACCCGAGTGCCCGGACTCTTTGCCGCAGGCGATGTGGCAGACCCGAAATACCAGCAGGCCATTTCTGCCGCCGGCATGGGCTGCCGCGCAGCGCTGGATGCTGAACATTACCTGCTGACGAACTTCGGTTGAACGGCTGACGCTCTTTCACTCTCTCCATCCTAGTCAAGCCTATGAAAAAAACGCCTTTCATCCTGTCCCTGGCAGCTGCGGCTCTGCTCTGCAGCTGCGTCACCCCGGATGCGCTGTACAACGAAGCCAATGCCCTCTATCAGTCCGGACGCTACTCGGAAGCCATGCCAAAGCTGCGCGAAGCCGCAGAAGCAGGCTATATCCCTGCGCAGCTGACCCTGGCAAAAAGCTACGATTTCGGCACCGGCACAGCGAAAAATCCTGCACAGGCCGCCTACTGGTATCAGCAGGCAGCCATGAACGGCGACCCGAATGCGCAGGACAACCTCGGTCTCTGCTACTATTTCGGGACAGGCGTAACAAAGGACTTGTCCACAGCGGTCCGGTGGCATCAGAGGGCCGCAGAACAGGGCTATGCCCCGGCATGGAACAACCTCGGGCTCTGCTATCGGAACGGCGAAGGCGTGCCGCAGGATGAAATCCGCGCGGCCGGCTGCTTCCGACGAGCCGCAGAACTGGGCAATGATGCCGGACAATACAACCTGGGGCGCTGCTATTACCACGGCGTGGGCGTGGTTCAGGACGCAGAGCAGGCCCGCTTCTGGATTGAACGCTCCGCTTCCCAGGGCTACAAGAATGCGCAGCTGTTCATGCAGGACAACAACTGGCAATAACGGAAAAGACTGTTACTGGCGCAATTTGCGCTTCACGAGTGGCATGGGCGGGTGTACAATCCCCCCATGCCGCAATCTGTTTCCTCTCCGGGCAAAAAGAATGCACCCTGGGGCTCCTTTGCGAGTCTGGTAGTCATCCAATCCATGAACTCTCTCAATGAAAAGGGGGTTCAGTTCTTACTCATTGCTCTGGGTATCTGGATGGCAAAGGCGCTGCAATACCCGCTCTCCGTACTCATTGTACTCCCCTTTGTCCTCTTCTCACCCCTGGCAGGATGGCTGTCTGACCGCGTGTGCAAGACACGCCTGCTGCAGGCCATGGTATTGCTCCAGGTGCTGGTACTCACCGGCATGAGCATCGGGCTCTGGACACAGAATCTTCCGCTGGCCATCGGTTCGTTCACCGTATTCTGCGTGCAGGCCATGTTCTTCAGTCCGGCCAAAAAAGGGTTGGTCAAAGATATGGTCGGCACGGAAAACATCGGTTTTGCCAGCGGCATACTGGAAATATCCTCCATGCTGGCCCTGCTGGTGGGGCAGATCGGTGCGCTCTACATCGTCTATACCCTGCTGAGCCTGTGGGGACGCAACAGCGGATGGGAAGCGGCAGCCGTCCCCTGCTCCGTCTGCACCGTCGGCGCGGTCATCGTGCTCATTCTCAGCATGTTCATCCCGCGCTATACCCCACAGAGCACACGTCCCTTCGAATGGAATTTGCTCTGGAAACACTTTGCCCAGCTGCGCATGCTCTGGGACAACAAAGTCCTGCGCAACAGCGAGGTGGGTATCGGCTATTTCTGGTTCATTGCCGGTATCATGATGCTCATCGTGCTGCAAATGGCGGCAGAGGCTAACCCCGTGCAATCTTCTGCCGACTTCATGCAGGTGCTCGGGCAGCAGAAAGATTCCGCCATCCTCTTTGCCTGGTTGAGCGGCGGCGCCATCACCGGCGGACTCGTGGCCTCCATCATCTGCGCCGGGAAAATCCGCACCTGGGTTGCCACGGCAGGGGGCATCGGCATGACTCTGGGCTGCGCAGCACTGGCGCTCATCCCCTACGGCACACCGTTGTTCTTTGCGACTCTGACGCTCACAGGCTTCGCCGCCTCCGGCTATCTGGTGCCGCTGAATGCCCTGCTGCAGGACAGAGCGGATGACGATAAACGCGGTGACGTGATAGCCGCCGGCAATCTGGTGGACTGCTTCCTGGGCATCATGTCCGTGGTATTGCAGGGCGGCATGATGCGGCTTGGTATCAGCCCGCAGTGGCAATGCGGTATCCTGGCCTGCACCAGCGCGATGGTGGCTCTCTTCATCATCCGCAATATGCGCCGCATGTAACAACTCCTTCTTGCCAACACCACCATATTCTGGTAGGATTCAGCATCGAGCATGAAGCACCTGTTTCCCATTCTTGCGCTGGCGATTCTGATGCCGGCATGCAGCCTGAACCAGCGAATTGACCGGGTCTCGGCAGACATTGAGCGGCTCTATTCACAGACCCGCCTGTGGGAACAATTGCCGCAGCGCACCATCTCCTGGCAACAGGCCATTGCCATGATGCGCAGACAGAACCCGCAACTGCTGGCCGCACAGGCACGCATCGAGCACGAACAGCGGGAAGAGCTCAGCGTCTATACCGACATGATTCCGGGAGTCAGCTACTACAGCTATTTCAACAAATCGTTGCAGGGGCTCACACAGACGCTCAGCTCGGATGATGTCCAGACCACGGTCAACATCAACTTCTACCTCCCCACCCTCACCCGGGTTCCTTATAAGGTCTACTCAGCCAAGGCATCCGCCTATGCAGCCATCAAGGCTAAAGAGGGCAAAGAGCAGGAATTGATTTCCAAACTCTACACAGCGGTTCGCACACGAGGACTCCGACAGCGGCAGCTCGCCCACGAAAAAAAATCCGCCGTCGCAGCAGCAGACAACAATCTCCCGGCCCCGCCGAATTTTGAAGCAGAAAACAGCGATTTGGAATACTGGAAGCAGATTTCCGCCATCCTGGGCGACTCCTCTGCCCGCTGGAACATCCTCCCCTCCGGCGTGCCGACATTCCGCTGGAGTCATTACAACCGGAAGATGAACCAGCTGTCTGAGCTGATGGTCTGCCAGCATGCACTGAAGCTAGAACAGGCCAGACTGGCACAATACGGCGTGGCAATGGAGTACCTGCCCACCATCAACACCAGCATGTACAGCCCCTCCCTCTTCTCCTCCACCGGCGGAACCTACAGCGGTACATTCCTGGACCTGGATGACACCACGCTCAACCTGAGCCTCAGCTACACCCTTGATACCAAGCTGGAAAACTGGTACACCTACAAGGATAACAAAGCCCGGTACGAACAAGTCAGCCGCGATGTCTTGCGCTCCCTCCTGGAGCACAAGCAGAAGATGGCTCTCCTGCGCCGCAGCATGAACGAATACTTCACCTGGCGCAGCTACATGCAGAAGCGCATGGACTTCATCAGAAACTCCCCCGCCGACACCCCGGCCGACTTCCTGGAGCGAGAGCAGGAGCTGCACCGCATGCAGTCCGAACTTCTCGCGCAGGAGGAAAAAGTCATCGAATCCGAAGCCGCCCTCGTGCTGGAATATGGGTTGAAATAAATCCGGCCGCTGCCGGTTTACGGCTCGCGGATGGATTCATCCATCGCCTTGAGGAAGGGGTGCATCAGATAGGAAATGACCGTGCGCTCGCCCACCTTGATTTCCGCGCGCAGACGCATACCCGCACTCTGCCAGAGTTGAGCAGGCACCCCGTCCAACTGGCCGGCCACATTCATGCGCACCCGGAACTGCGGGCGCTTGCCACCGGTGGCGGCAGAAACGGAGCTACTCTCCTCCTGATCCAGATTGGAGGTCGATTCCACCGTATCGGCGGAAATATAGGTAATGCAGCCTTCCAGCGTACCGTATTTCTGGAAAGGGAACGCATCCAGCTTCAGCCGGGCCTTATCCCCCTTACGCAGCAGTCCCACATCCTTGGGCAGGATATCCACTTCAGCCTCCAGCGGCTCGTCCAACGGAATCAGGGTAATGAACGCCTCCGCTTCGCGCACGGCAGACCCCTCCTGATAGGGAGCAATCTCATGCACCACGGCACGGCAGGGCGCTTTCACACTTTCCGTCGTTGCTAGGTAGGAAGTCTGGCGTATTTTTTCGCGCAGAGCCATAATCTGCAAGCCGGTTTCAGCCAGCTGCTCATCTATCTGCTGCTTCCACTCTGCCACAAAAGTGGCCAGCTCTGCAGCCGCCGTATTGCGCATCTGTTCATCCTCCACCAGACGGGTGCGCTGGTTCTCCACCTCGATTTCATTGCCCATGCGCTGAATCTTGGTATTAAGCATTTCCACCCGGGGCGCAAGTCCCTGCTCTGCCAGCTTGATGTATACCGACTCAATGCGATTGAGCGGTTCCATCATCTCATCATACTTGGCCAGCGACTTCTCCACGGAGTCAGAGGTCGCGGCATAGCGATCCACACTGGCCTGCAGATATGCCACGCGTTTGGCGTAATAATCACAGCGCGTACGGAAGAGAGCCTGCTGCTGAGCAGCGGGTTCAGAACCGGACAAATCCTCCGGCAGCACCAGCTCCGCAGCACCGGACAGCTCCGCTTTCAGACGGGCTTCCTGGCAGCGATAATGCGCCAGCTGGTCGGTGAGAGATTTCAGCTCTGCGGCATTCACGGTGGGGTCAAGCTCCACCAGCACCTGGTCTTTCTCCACCACCTGCCCCATGCGCACGGGCACGGACTTGATGACGCTGCGCTCCAGCGGCTTCATGGTAATGTTCGGACGCGTAGTCACCAGTTTTCCTTCTGCGGCCACCACTTTATCCACCTTCGACACACAGGCCCACACCACCCCCAGCACCAGCAGCAGGACTATCACCCACATCACGCAGTGTGCCGGAACCGGGCACTTACGCGTCTCCAGCCAGATGGACTCCGGCTCGCAGGCGGCGATATCGGCATCCGTCAGCTCTTTCAATCTTTTCTTTTTACGACTCATGACTCTCAATCCTCCTCAGTTCCCATTTGCTGCTGCCAGAAAGCGGCATACAGACCGCCGGCAGCAATCAGTTGACGGTGCGTACCATGCTCCAGAATAGCGCCCTTCTCCAGCACCACAATATCATCTGCCCGGCAGAGAATGGAAAGACGGTGCGAGATGATGAACACAGTTCTGTTGCGTGCAATCTGCTTGAGATTGCGGCGGATAAGCGTCTCACTCTCCGGGTCAAGCGCACTCGTGGCCTCATCAAAAATGAGGATACTCGGGTTGGGCAGCAGCGCACGCGCAATAGCAAGCCGCTGGCGCTGACCGCCGGAAAGGTTGCTGGCATTCTCCTCCAGCATGGAATCATACCCGCGCGGCAGATTCTGGATGAACTCTTCCGCTCCGGCCACACGGGCGGCATAGATAACCTCCTCCATGGTGGCATCTTTCTTGGTGAGCGTCAGGTTCTCACGAATCGTGCCGTGGAAGAAGTAATTATCCTGCAGCACCACACCGATGTGAGAGCGCAGGTGCGCGCGGTCAATCTCGCGCAGGTCAATTCCATCGTACTTGATAACACCCTGCTGGAGCGGATAGAGCCCCTGCATCAGCTTGGTCACCGTTGTCTTACCGGAACCACTGCGTCCCACCAGCCCCACCGTCGTTCCCGGCTGGATGCGGTAGGTGAAATCTCGAATGGCCGGCGGAGCATCCGGCAGATACTGGAAGCGGATATTCTCAAAGGAAATCTCACCGCGCAGCGGCTGGCGAATACCGCCACCCACCTGCTCATCCCGGGCATTCATCACCACCCCGAGCATGCGCACGGAAAGCGATGTCTGCTGGTACTCATGCACCAGCCCCACAATCCGCACCAGCGGTCCTGTCACACGCCCGGCCAACATATTGAAGGCGATGAGCGCACCCACGGAAATCTCCGCATCAAACACAGCAAGCGCTCCCACCCAGATGATGCACACACCCATGAGCCGCTCCAGCCAGTGACTCAGCGTGCGCGCCGTCATGGAAATCTTGGCCACATTGAAATAGCGGGAGATGGCAAACGCTGCCGTGTCATTCCACTTGCGCTGCAACACCGGCTCCAGCGCCAGCGACTTGACCGTGCGGACACCGTGAATCGTCTCCACCAGCATCCCCTGGCGACGGCCTTCTGCCTGGTAAAGCTCCTCCAGGCGGCGCTGAAAAGGCTTAATCAGCACAGCAATCACCAGAGCCATCAGGAACGTGAAGAGCAGCACCACAAAAGTCAGCTTCGTGCTGTACCAGAACAACACCGGCAGAAACACCAGCAGAGATATCAGCTCCAGCAAACTGAAGAACAGACTGCCGGAGAGGAACTGGCGAATTTTTTCCGTCTGCTGCATGTGCTTGATAAGCACACCGCTGGAAATGCGTTCATAGAAATCCACCGGCAGATTCAACAGCTTGCGGAACGTCTTGGTTGCCAGGCGTATATCAATTCTGTTCGTGGCAAAGATAAGCAGATAATTCTGCAAAAATTCAAGGATGGCATTGAACAGCAGCGCCACACAGACCGCAATTCCCAGCACCGTGAGCGTGGTGTAGCTCTGGTGCACCAGCACCTTATCCACCACCAGCTGGAAGAACAGCGGCGTCACCAGCCCGATGGCACTGATAGCCAGCACCGCCATGGCCACCTCGCCCAGCAACTTCTTCTGCCGCGCAAACTCAGGAATAAACCAGAGCAGACCGAAAGGACGGTTTTCATCCAACAGAGAAAACACCCGTTTGAACAACACCACCTCCCCGCTGAACTTCGCCTCATACTGCTCCTGCGTCAACCACTCTATCGCCGGAGCCTGCCCCTGAGCAGGCGGCGCAGGATCCCACACCCCGATAACACAGGGGGCGTCCTCCTTCGGCTCCTCACCGGGGGGCGGCGCCACCTCCCGCATGCCGCAGAGCACCGCGCCCGTTCCATCCTTCTTCACCCCCACACAGGGATAGATATGCTCCCGTTCCTCCAGCGCTGCCCACTTGAGCTTGCCCCGGCGGGATGTCATACCCAGGTCATCGCCCATCTTGCGCAGCAGACTCAGACTCGGCTCCTCCTCCACGGCATATTCGTGCAGCAACCGCCGCACATCCGCATCCAGATTGTGATGCCGACAAATACTCACCAGACAATATATCAGCGTATGACGCCCATCTGCGGCGTAGTTCTGGTTGGCAAAATTGCGCAGAAACACCGCCTTGCCGCCCCACGCCTTCTCCAGTGCCGCTTTTTTCAGGAAAATCACCTTGCCACTCTCGCGGCTGAGCGGGTCAAACACCGCATAATGTTCCTCCTCTCCCTCCGCACCGCGACGACAGCCCAGAAAAATCACCCAGTTACCATTTCCCAGCAGCAACACCACCGGAGAGCCGAAATGCGTTGCCAGCTCATCCGGCGTCACATCCTCACGCCACTCCGGCTTGAGGCGCAGCGCCGTCAGCACCGCCTGCACCCGCTCCGGGGACTCCACGGGGCCATCCCCCATCAGCGCATCCGGGTTCCCGGCATCCGGCACCAGCTTACAAATCTCCTCCAGACACGCGCGCGCCGTCTGAACCACTTCAAATTCCTCTTCCATAGATAAAAAAATCATTCAAAATTTGGCGACCCCGCCCGAGCCGGAGCAGGATTCGGGTCCGGCGCCGTCCGGTGCACCACCCCGGATTTCTCCAACTCCTCCACAAAACGCTGCATCGATTCAAAAGCGCGCATAAACGCCGCAAGAGGCAACACCATCTGTTGGTTCACCACTCTGGGCAATTCCTGTTGTCCCTCAATCGGACTCCCGTCATAGTGAAAAAGATTCAGTCGAACCATCCCACCCGCCAGGGTGATATTGTCCACGCCATCCGTATAGAGATATTCTTTCATGAAAAAGGGTGAGGCAGCTCCCGCCTTTCTCGGCGAGAACTGCCCCTGTTCTGATTACTTATGCATTGGCAATGGTGAAGCGTTTGGTCTCGCCGTTTGACTCTTCCTTCTCCAGCTCCAGGGCATAGGTCGTGTTGTAGCGACCCGCTCCGTTGTCGTAGGACGCCACCTCCACGAAGTACGTCCCGCCGGTGAGCGACAGCGTGTGATCCAGACCGCGGTTTGCCTTCACGGAACGGCTCATCACCTGCGAGACACGGCCATCGCCCTCTTCGCGCAGCAGCTTCACCTTCACCGCGGTTTCCAACTCGCTCAGCGCCAGTGACAGCTCTGCGGGTTTCGCCAGCTCGAAGCAGTAGTAATCCACCGCATCGCCCGTGCCCACCCAGCCACTCAGCGCTGCATCCGCAGAACCACCGGGTTTCAGCGCCGTAGCCTTATCCGTGCTGTTGTTGTCCGTCACACGGGCGGCGTCTGCCACCTCGGCATCCACGCTCAGGCTGTACTCGCCATTGTAGCGGCCCAGCCCCTTGTCATAGGATTCCACGCGGATATAGCACTTCTCGCCCTGCTCCAGCGCAATGCCTCCCAGCGCCGTGGCTGCCGAACCGGGCGCCACCAACAGCTTGCGAGTCGGCGCAAAGTTCCCCTGCTCATCCAACTCGCCCACGCTCAGGAACACCTGCGTGCCCAGCACCGCGCCGTCCAGGCTGACGGCATACGCCCCCTCGCCCTTCGCCGTGAAGCAGTAGTAGTCCGACGGGTCATCAAAGCCCACCCAGCCATTCACACGCGCCAGGCTGTGACTTTCACCACCGGAGGGTACACTCATCTCAATTTCGCGGGATTCGGCGGCGCTGTCATCCTCCGGCTCGGCTGCCCCCGTGCGGAAGGACTGCGCAGCAGACCACTCACCCACGTTGCCCGCACCGTCCACGGCCGCCACACGCCACTGATACGCGGCATCTTCCAGCAGGGTGTAGAAGGTGGCTTCGGTACTGTTCACCTGCATCGTCTGCGCCTTGGTGAAATCTCCGTTCACCGCATACTGGATGCGGTAGCCGCTGATGCCGGACGCATCGCTCACTGCGTCCCAGCTCAGGCGGGCAGATGTGCCGTGCACCAGCTCGGAAAGCCCCGGCACCTCGTCCGGAGCGGTGATATCCAGCCCGCTCTCCGCCGTGGCAGACCAGGCAGACACATTGCCCGCGGCATCAACCGCCGCCACACGCACATACAGCGACCCCGTGCCGGGTACATCCGTAAGGGCATGCGTTGTACCCGCGATTCCCGTCACCGTCTTTGCATCGGAGAAGTCCGACTTCATGGCGTACTCCAGCGTGTAGGAGGCCGCCTCCTCCACGGCATTCCAGATGACAGACACGCCGTTCTTCACGGTCGTTGCCATCACCCCCTGCACCACGTCGGGTGCCGTGGCATCCATGGCAAAGCTGCCCTCGGCAGAGCCGGTCAGCCCGGCACCATCCGTGGCTTTCACGCTGTAGGCATGTTCACCGTCCGACAGTTCCAGCGTGTAGCGCATGGCACCGCGCACACTGTATTCCTTGCCATCCACCGTCAGCACATACACCGCCGCCTCCGAGCAGCTCCAGGAGAGCGTTGCCTCCACCCTGCCATCGGCAATCTTCTTGAGCACCGGCTCATTCAGCGTCACCACCGGCGGCGTGATGTCCAGCCCGGTTTCTGCTGCGGCCGACCAGTCAGACACATTGCCCGCGGCATCAACCGCCGCCACGCGCACATACAGCGTCCCCGTGCCGGGTACATCCGTGAGGGCATGCTTTGTACCCGTGATTCCCGTCACCGTCTTTGCATCGGAGAAGTCCGACTTCGTGGCGTACTCCAGCGTGTAGGATGCCGCATCTTCCACAGCATTCCAGATGACAGACACGCCGCTCTCCCCGGTTGTTGCCTGCACCCCTTGCACCGCATCGGGTGCCGTGGCATCCATGGCAAAGCTTCCCGTTGCCGAACCGACATTACCGGCGGCATCCGTGGCTGTGATGCTGTAAGTATGCTCGCCATCGGCCAGCTCCAGGGTATAGCTCGTTTCTGCCCCCGGATGACAGGTCTGACCATCCACCGTCAGCACTATATCGGCCGTTTCCGTGCAGCTCCAGCTGAGTGTCACGCGGATGCGGCCATTGGCAACCTTCTCCACCACCGGGGTCTCCGCCGTCACCGCCGGATTCACGATATCCCTGCCGGTAAAGGCTTTCAGATAGGTGTATGTACCCAGCACATAACCATTCAGGCGGGCATTTTCCTGAGCGATGGTATAGTACCCCGTCTGCTCATCGTAGACTACGGAGAGCGTCACCGGCGATGTCGTGCCGTCATCCGAATCCGTGACGTAGATTTCCTGCACTCTCCCGGTATCGAGGTTGGTTTCATATCCCCAGAGCGTTAATGAGTGGCCGCCGCTCAGGCTTCCGCCGGAGCTTACGCTGCGGAAGACTCCCAGAGCAATCATGCCGGAGGCCTCATAGATGTCGGCCCAGGCAGAGGACAGCGCATCCGCTGCCACATCCGACAGCTGCACCTGTGCCGTATACTGCGCGATGGTCTGCGCGGTATAGAACTGCGCGTAGTAGGCTCCTGTGGACGAATCACCGCGGTAGTGAGAATCGACATAATCATCATAGCCGGAAGAGGTGCTGTCACCCGACAGCCACCAAATCAGGCCATAGACATCCACGCCCGAGCTGTTTTCCCATGATTGTGTGAAGGTGGCATAGATGGTCTCTGCTCCCTGCGGTGCATCGGGAACCACGGTTGTGGTCATTCCCTGCTCCTGCCACCAGGCCAGCACATTGGAGACAGCCGCCGCCCAGCAGAGGTTGCTGTCGCCCGAGCCGCTCTTGTTCACATCGTAGTACCCTCCCGTGAGGGATCCGGCGGCATCAAAGCGCAGCCCTGTGGCCCAATGCTGTTCCGTATCGGGCAGCACGCCCGTCACCGTGAATGCGGAGGTCGCTGACCAGTCCGAAGCATTACCGGCGGCATCAATGGCCCGCACCTGCCACACATATTCGGCAGGATCCAGAGTCTCCAGCGTCACTGAGGATTCTTCTGCCGCCACGGTGCGCCACGCACCGCTACCGGACTTCTGATAGCGAATCTCATAAGAGGCAGCATCTGCCACAGGGCTCCAGGAAAGTTTGGCAGCCGTTTCACCACCGGCACCGGACATGCCGCCCGGGGCATCGGGAGCCACGGTATCCACCGTCACCTGCTGCGCTGCACTCCACTCGCCACCCTTGCCGTGGTTGAGGGCACGAACCTGTACGTCATAGATACCGTCCGGCAACTCCAGCGAGGTTTCCGTGCTGTTTACCGTCACCACCGTGGGTGATTCCTCGCCGGTGGCGAGGTAGCTGACCTCATAGCTGATATCAGCGGCATCATCCACCGTGACAGCATCCCAGGATATCGTCAGAGCGCTGCCCTCCACCATCACCTGCACATTCTGCGGCACGCCGGGCAGCGGGATGCTGCCCACCACCACCTCTCCGATGAGGTCGGCACCATCCGTACCGTACAGCAGCTTCACCTTGCCATTGCTCTGCCCCACGACCAAATCATCAATGCCGTCCCCGTTCAGGTCACCGACATCGATGCGCACGCGGTTCGTCTCACCGCTCATATCCAGCAGCGCATCCCCGGCAAATACCGTCTCCGCTGCGCCGAAGAGAGCAGTTGCCGTCGTGCCCTCGTTGCGGTAGAAGAGGATATTGCCGTCTGCCGTGCCCAACAGCATATCCCACAGGCCGTCGCCATCCACATCGCCCGCCGACACGGAAACGCGGTTGCCCACCTTGATGCGACCGGCGGCATCATGCAGGTAGCGTCCGGCATCGAATGCCACCGCCCCCTCGGCCGCCGTGTTCAGATACAGCAGCACATTGCCGTCACCCGTACCCACCAGCATATCCGTGCGGCCATCGCCGTTGGCATCCACGAACTCAAGAGCCGCGCGCGTTCCCACGTCCACGGTCTCGCTTTCACCGCCTACCGAGCAGGTCAGCTCACCCGCATCCGTCCAATAACCGTCTTCCGCAGCCGTGAAGATACGTATCGTACCATCGGCAAGGCCGACTACCATCTCGTCCTTGCCGTCTCCGGTGATATCGGCAAAGCGCACAATGGCACCCTGACAGCCCGTGGCAGCCAATTCAATCGGCGTATCTTCCGCCGTGGAGGCATAGATGAACGAGGCAAAGGAAGCCACTTCCGCCGTGCCTTCGTTGAGGTAGATGCGGATGCGACCCTTGCTGTTCTCCGCGACCTCACCCACCAGCACATCCGACAGACCATCGCCGTTGTAATCCACGAGAGTGGGCGCAGCGTAGGCACTGCCCACCACCCCGGCAAGTTCTACCGGGACCGTGTACGCCGGAGCTATCGAGCCATAGGGCAGCCCGGCAGCATCCGTCACCGTACCATCTTTCAGACGTACCGTAGCCTGAGCACCATCCGGCACACCTGCCACCGTACCCACCCAGGTCAACACATGGGTGGCATCATCATAGCGGAACGTCCCGGCACTCAGGTCAATGGCCATCGCGGAGGTCGTCACCACCAGAGCCGCCGTCCAATCCGCGCACACCACCTGCCCACTGAACGTAATGCTCAGCGTCAGCTCATCACCCGCACGGACGGCCTGTACGTTCTCCACGGTCAGGGAGGACACCTTACCGCTGGCCGTTGTCTCTGCCTCGGCGGGCATCATCTCCTCCAGCGTCTCCGCCAGTCCCACGTTATCAATAGCCTGAGCAAAGAACGCATACTGATGCTCGCCCTCTGACACCGTGTACAACGCAGATGTTGCAGCGATATTTTCCTGCCAAAGCTCCCAGTCACCGCCATCAACGGACACGAACACATTGTAGCCGACCACCCCGCTGCCCACGTCCGTACCGCTCCAATCCACCCGCAGATAACGCGTGCAGACCGTAGCCGCCACCGCCGACACCGCACCTTCCGGACGGTCAGCGTCAAAGGTGTAGCTGAGCACCGGCGTCATAATCGGTTCATTGTAGTCGAAAATGATTTCTGCCTGTGAGGTGGCAGTCGTTCCGGTGACCGTTGTCTCCTTCGGTTCGACATAGTAGTACACCCAGCCGTCACCCTCCGGCGGGTTATAGTTCGGTGCCAGCAAGCCCTTGAACGGATCGCTCACAATCCATCCCGTCTCCTGGTCAATGGCCACAAACTCCCACACCACCTCACCGGTATCGGCGTCAAAGAACGCATTCACATCCACCAGCACGCCCAGAGTCGATGTCCAGTCCAGGCGAGCCTTGTAGCTCTTCACATCTTCCGAAATCTCGACATAGTTCCCGCCAATCATCATATCACCCAGCCGGAAGGTGCTGTAATCATACGCATCATCCAGCTTGTGTTTGATAGTGACCATCGCAGCATGAGCAATATTCTCCTCCGGAATATTCTCGCAGAGAATCTGGAACTGCATCTCCTGCGGCGCAATCCAGTTCTCCTTGCCATACGCCGCCGGTCCGTAGAAGTCGTTCGGGTCGTAGGAGCTGAAGCCTTCGTGATCAAGTTCATCATCGGGGTCAGGAAGAGGACAACCGATCAAATCAGCAACTTTTCGTTCAATTGCATCAAATATTTCACCAAAGGACGACACCACCTGAACAGAGCCTGCCGTATTGCCCTGGTTCGTGTTTACTGACGACAGATCCATAGCCGCATTCTGATACGCTGCCCACCCGTTATCTCCCAAAGCAAATTGTATATCCTGATGCATTTGGTTTTCCGAATCGGTTTCAGATACGGTCGCTATGAGTTGGTCACGAATTTCGTTCAATTTACAAGAAGACAGCACATTCTCCGATTCACGAACAAGAACAGGATTAACCCACGCTCCGTTTTCCAGCGTTGTAAAGAACATCTGATACTTACCGTTCAAATTACATATCCAGACCATGCAGAGTTGATTCTCATATAAATACAACTCTGCATCAGTTACTTGTTTTGTAATGTCTGCTCCGACAAGAGACGCAGTCGCCGTGCTATCTCCAGCAGTTAAGGCTACCGGGCTGTATCCATAATTTTCCAGAGCGCTTTGATCTATCAGACAGGCCTGTCCGGTTTCCAAATCTACCAGAACAGTATCCAAACTGACCTCCATCTGCTCATCATATTCCACAAACTCCTCCAGCGTAATAGACCTTCCGGCGAGAGACAGCGCCGAAGCTGTTGACCCTACGCCCATCAAACATATTTCTTTTTCATTTACTGCAGCTGTTGACGTTTTGCAAAATTGGGCCTCTTGATTACCTATCAGGCGTTTTTGGTTATTCTCAAACACGATTCGTATCAATTTCTCTCTCCTAATAGCCAGTTCATCTTCATTCAGCCAGCTGACTATGTACTGCTGAGCATTGGCAATCGTCGTGCCTATCCATTCACCGGCATCCCACAAAGCTCGTCCCACAGTAGTTGCATTAACCAGCAATTTTACGCCTTCATCCAAGAATTCCCTTAATGTACCATCATATGAAATTGTGGCGTCTTTCCACGGAAGCTCGAGGCATATTTTGCCGTAGAAATCAGCATCGTTTATTACAAATTGCCAATTATTTAAATCGATATCCAAATCTAGCAACAAACCTCCCTCTACAACTACTTTGTATGGAGCAAAAGCACCACCTACGATAAAATAGAACTTTACATTCTCTAAACCTCCACTACCGTTGAACTTACCATCATTGAAATCTACCTCACCGCTTACGGTAAAACTTATCCCATAACCGAGTTTTACTTTAATTCCGGGAATACATCTTTCAACAAGCGCACACAACATTTTTAAACCTTCAGAAGCAATATGTTGAACACCAGCAAGCGGCAATAATTTAATAAAATCCAACAGTCCATAAGGTTGCTCAACGGAAAACTCTGCGGAGACGCCAAATAGCCCACTCCAATCAATCGTGTTGCCCATACATATCTGCGTACAAGACTGCGATTCTTCATCAGCAAGCTCTTTACATGTAGCAGTTGCCCCAAATTTTACTGTTATATCAATGCCGCAATCGGCAGATAACCTGCCTCTGGGATTCCAAAAATGAATACCATTCGTACCACTAATTGCGACCTTTGCATATTCGCCCTTCACAATATCAATTGATCCACCTATGGTATTTTCCGGAACCGTGGTCACACCGTTGGGATTTAACATTGACCACAATAATGGTGATCTTTTAAGAATAGAAGGGCTAAACTCAAAACTCAGATTCTTGGAAGTAGAGCCCGTCCAACTTTCGGCGGACGTCATGGGCGCAGCCGATTTCAATTCACTCCATTCAAACTGCTCAGGAGGCGTGATTGCTATTACCTCAGGCCACTCCGATTCTTCGTTGTTGCTCCGAACAACGACAGTCACACCTTCATTCGTGGACGACAAATAATACGTGTTACTACATCCGCCATTAATCACACAGCTCTGTGCAACCGACTGTTCCAAGCCTGACTCACCAAGACGGATATACTGCCAGAAGAGCGTTGAATCGTCAGCCGCATGTTCTATCCATGCCAGTATGAAGCATTCATCTGCTTCCGACCAAATCAATTTGGAATTCTCTGTCAGGGCAGCATCGAGATAATGTTGCCAGATGATATTATTCCGTTCATAACTGATGTAAGCAACTTCATTTTCATTCCATGCAGTCAAAAGGCCGCTCTTATTATCTTCTACGTTAACATAATTATTTCTGTATGTTGGAATTTCAACCGTTTCTATCTGCTGAATAACTCCATTTATGCATATATCCTCGTTCTGACCACAAACAAACTGTCCGGAACCGGATGAGAGCACGCCCGTATCATTACACCAGAAATCATGCACCTTCAATTCATACGTTCCGCCTTGCTCCATCCCGTACAATATGTATGATCCCGATGCATCCGTTGTTGCACTGTCAATGAGAACAGATTTATCTCCATCTATTTTGTACAAATAAATATCCACACCGGATAAAGCCTCACCCGTACTGCTGTCGCTTAAGGTTCCATGCACCGCCGGAGACGGCACATAATCCGGGCAATGAGTCATGGTAATACTCGTCAAATCCGCAAGTGAGGATACATTGATTTTCTGCCCGGCAGCAGCAACGGCATCCCGCATGCCATAGATAAAGGTTGTAAAATCGCCGATGGTATCACCGATGCGAGGCTTCATATCGCTCCACCAGGCAGACCAATCAGCATCAGAACAGGCGGTCGGGCGCAGGGCACTTTCAAAATACGCCCATTGTGCATCCGTTATTTCTTCCTTGCTGTTGGGATCCAGCAACCATGCCTGAATGGCACCCACGCCGGAACGATAATTCTTGACGTAGATGCCCAGTTTGCTTGTTTCTCCGGCCGTCATGACTTCCGGCGTCAACGCATCTGCGCCACCCAGGAAAAGCAAAGCCGAACGGTCTTTATATTTAGCATCGTCATAGCCATAATACATGGCAAAATCCTCTGCCGTGTCCGTTATCAGAATAATGGCATTGGATACATCATAACCGGCCTTGTTTTCTGCATACAAATCAGCCTTCCACACCCAGCCCACGCGGCCTACATGTCTTTCTCCATTCATATTGGAGAATTTCAACTCCACCAAATCAGAGAATGTGGCGACATGCAAGGATTCCTCCAGCTTCACCACAGTATCCGCTTCATCCTGAACATACAGCGTCAACGCTGTTCCGGCTGCAAGCTCCTCCGGCAGGCTGAATGTAACCGTTGCCTGGCAGGAATCTACTATGGTAACCCGCTCCGCATCGTAGCGGATTCCCTTTTCATCCACCACATAGACAGACAGTCCCTCAGCAAATTCGGAGCCGACCAGAGTCAGGGTAGAGGGATGCCCGGCTGCCAAATTAGAGAAGGAGGAATCATACACAGCGAACTCGGACTTCTGAATCTGCGTCGTATAGCTCGTGTCCTTTCCTCCCTTGATGGCAATGTAATAAGTCGTTCCGGCTTCTGCATTGAACACGGAGAAATGCAGACTGTTAGCTGTCGTTTTCTTGTTAATCGCTTTCCCGTTCACTACGGTTGTTACCATGACCATAGCATTCGGATTATCTACCGTCAGATTATAGGAACCGCTTTCCGTCGGGGTAAAAGCATAATAGAGCGTTTCATTGGCAGAAGAAAGACGCCCGGCTACCGATTCACCCGTCAACTCCGGCACACCGATGCTTATCTTCGTACCGACTGCGGAAACATTATTATTCTCCTTATCCTCGCTCAGGCGATCAGACTCATCCGTACGCACAAAAACATAGTAATCCCCCGGTTCCAAATCTGTCAGCAATCCTTTGACGGATGCTGTATAAGAACCATTTTCCGATAAAGCCTCCGTGCGGTTGTAGCGCCCCAGAAGAATGGCTTCATCCTCATTCCATTGTTGAGTCCTGCACAGATACACGGCATCCGTCCAGGTTCCCGGAGTCATCGCGTCTCCGATGTTGCTGACAGTATAGGTGATGGTTGTATAACGTCCCAAAGTAGTGGAACTCACGTCAAGCGCCGTCCCCACCGTCAAATCCGGTGCAGCCACATAGATTTCATGCCGATAATCAGCAGACATCTCCACCCCCCAATCATTGCGGACGGATTGATCAACACTGAGCGTGTACGTTCCCTTGCTCAATACCGTATCAAAATAGAATCGGTAGAAAATATTGCCGGAGACACCGGCTTTCCGCATCTGCGTCAGCTCTATTTCCTGACCATCAGGAGCATACAAATGAACCGAATCCAAGGAGATGGTGCTGTCATCCATCACCTGATCAAAGAACACATCCACATAGCTGAACACATCCGTCACCGTACTGTTGCTGCGGAAGAGCAAGACTCGAGGTTCTGCAATTTGCAAGCAATGGTAGGTAATGCCACTGCTGAAATTCTCGGAAGCGGTGAACGATTTCCCATCCACATCCTTCAGTTCCGCCGTACAGTTCACCTGATAATCCCCCGTGGACAATTCATCGAAATACAGAGTCACCTTCTTGCCGGACACTTCATACTTCTGAATGGCTATCTTGTTACCCTCCGCATCCGTCAGCAGCACGCTGTCCGCATTGACGGTATCTGCATCCACTAATCGATTGAAGCTGAGCGTCAGGCTCGTGGTCAGATGCGACAACCGATGATTCCCCGCCATCGTCGCATCAAAACTGAACTCCTGAGTCGGAGGTGCCATCAGGATATTGGAAATCAACACCCTATCTTCCGTGTAACCCTGAATCTTAGCTATTACTGCATCAATATCCGTTGTTCCCCAGTAGTTGCCCGACAAGTCGATAACGCCTGTAGACGATGCCATATCCGTCAGCTTAAGCGTGGTCTTGCTGAAATCATTGCCCGTTATCGTGGTACTTGTCGAGGCCATGGATATCTGCAATGTCCCGTTAATCGCGCACCCGGTAATATTGGCAGTCGAACCACTATAGACATATACGGAGTTATTGACGGTACTGTTACTCAAATTCAGCGTGCCATAGTTG
Source organism: Akkermansia sp. (assembly GCA_017472085.1). GTDB lineage: Bacteria > Verrucomicrobiota > Verrucomicrobiia > Verrucomicrobiales > Akkermansiaceae > Akkermansia. The sequence continues at coordinate 50,043 of JAFUQZ010000020.1, forward strand.
TTGATGTAATCATTTACCGTTACGCCATCCAATGTTGCCGTGGCGCCGGACTGAATACTCAGATCATTCCGGGTATCCAGCGTGCCGCCCTCCATCTCCAGCGTGCCGCCCTTATAAATGTAGAGGTAATATCCATTCCGTATATTCGCATTCCTCAGCTGCATCTTGCCGCCATCCCGGATATACATATACGCATACCTGTCGTTTATTCCTCTGATCGCATCGGCTATCTCCTCATTGTCCGCTATCAGTGTACCATAGACAAACAAATCATGGCTACTCTGCATCTGCAGGCATACCCCTTCCTCCAGCGTTACGGTATTGCTTTCTTTTACTGTAATGCTATCGGCTGATTTATATCCACCCGCAAAAGTGTCAGGCAATACTGTCAACGTCGTGGTATAAATATTACCACTTACGCCGATATACTTCTCGCCCTCATTTGTTGCCGTCCAGTCAATGGAATTCAACAAGGTTTCCACGGAGCCGGAGAAATTCGTCAACAGTAGAGCCATCTCTCCCGTCATGGTGACTCCCTGTCCCTGTGTTGTCACATCACTATCGCTATCCACATTCAGTCGCGAACATGTCACATTCTCCAGCACAGACTTGCCTGTTACTTCCAAAGAACCACCAATCTTGCTGTTTCGCGCATTGACACTTCCACTCCCGCTTATGTAAGAAGTTGTAGTAACACCCTCCAGATTGATTGTCCCGGAATTGGTTACATATTGCTTCACTGTCGTTCCGTTGAGCGTCATCGTTCCCCCGCCGTTCACCGTAATGTATCTTCCGGCGTACAATGAACCGCCCGTCATCTCCAACACACCCCCACTATAGACAATCACATCGTTATAACTATTGTGTGCTAAATTGATATTGGCATTTTTCAATACTACCTTACCTCCGTTTCGGACATAAAGATAAGAAAACGGTTGATCTGTAGACATTAACACATCAGCCGCAGTCTCCCATTCCGAGTTCAGCGTGCCGTACACATTGAGGGCTTTACCATTCAAATTAATCGTAACGCTTTCCGACAAATTGACGAGCACTCCTGCCGGTATGTTCAAGCTACTCGACAAGGAAATCGTCCCGGCAAGAGATGAATCGAACACAATTTCTACTTCATCGGTGCCGGTATAGGCGTTGGCGAGTGCAATAGCTTCGCGGAGGGTGCCGGTGCCGGAATCGGCGAGGGAGGTGACGGTGATGGTGTACATGGCAGGAAAGTTTGGTTGGGGTTAGAGGTGTGTGTGGAAAAGAAAGGGAATGGGGCTCGAAAGGGGGGATTCGGTCGGGTTGTTTTTGTTTTGGCTCAGGGAAATTACCAGAACCGGTAATTCACACCGGCGGAAATGGTATGGGTGGATTGAGAGGAGCGGGTTTCGTAGCGGTAGGCGGCCCAGGTGCTCCATTGCGGGGTGATTTGGAGGCGGGCGGCGGCGTCCAGCTCAAAGGCGCTGCGGCTGCGGGTTTCGCCCTCGCTCTGCCAGCGGGCGGTGCCGTCTGTGCAGTCGGTGGCGGGGTCGGCTTCCGTCAGGTCGACGCGGTAGCTCAGCTCCAGGCTCGGGGTCAGCACCATGCCGTCGCCGATGTCCAGATGGCTGTACATGGTCACACCCACCGGCAGCGTCAGGATGTTCATATCCGCGCCATCGCTCTCCCAGCTGCCGGCGGTGCCGCGCAGCGTGGCGCTGTCCTGCTTGCCGGAGAGGTACTCCAACCCGATGAAGGGCGCGTAGTAGATATCACGCTCATTCTTCCAGTGCCAGGAAAGGCGGGCGGAGGCGTAGAAGTTCGTGTCGTCCCAGCTGCCCTCGTGGGTGTCGGACTCGTAATCATTGTCGGTCATGCCGAAGCCGCCGATGACATCCAGTATCGGTGTGCCGCCGCCGATGGCATCAAAGGCATGGCGAGCCTGCACGGCAACCATGATTTCACTCTGGTCAATGGTGGCATCTGCATCGCTGTCGGCGGAGTCGAGCCTGGCATCGTTGCTGCCCACCATCTGCCCGAAAGCGATACCCAGCACGGTGCTGCGGCTCACGCTGCGGGAGACGCCCACGGCATAGCCGCCGCCGGAGTAGCTCCACGCGCCGGAATAGCGGTCAAAGTGGCCGATACCGGCGGCCCACACGTTCGTGCCCTCGGCCGGAGCGGCAGCGGCGATTCCCAGATGCTGCACGGACTGCGCGGCAAAGGCATGCAGCGCCCCCACGGAGGAATGCAGCGCGTTGGCAATGGAGACGCCGGGGCGGTCGAAGTTGATGACGGGTGCGTCCTCTCCGTAGAGCGCGGCGATATCAATGGTGCCGGTGGCGATGTCCAGCGCGGCGTCCGTCTCATGCGTGCCTTCCTTGTCGGTGAGCGTCACCTCTGCACTGCTCAGCAGCTCGCGCAGTTTGGAATCCGTCAGTTTCGTCGTGTTGATGAGGTAGATTTCCTCTGCATCACCGGTGGAAGTCACGCCGCTCATGTCCACATCGAGTGTCAGGCTGCCGCCCTCTGCCACGCTGACGGTGGCGGCGGGGGCGAGCTGCAGGCGGTGGGTGGTGCTCTGCACGGCATCATCCGTCATGCGGAAGGTCCAGGTGTTTGCACCGGAAAGGTTGATTGACGGCGAAAGCAGCGAGGCGGTGCCATTCACCTCCATGGCTGCGGCATTCATGGCGAGAGCCGCCTGCACAGCGGAACAGGGGTTAAGCACCAGCGTGGTCTTTTCCGCCAGAGCAAGACTTGATCCAGCCTTACCGAAGGCGGCATTCTCCGCGAGCTCCACGGAACCGGCCTGCACGCTCAGGCTGCCGGCAAAGTCGGCGGCATCTGCCAGCAGCAGTGTACCCGTGCCGCTCTTGGTGAGCGAGGCATCAGCATCCCCGGCCAGGCCGCCGTTGAGGCTCAGAGATTCCGCCACATCCAGCTCCGCAGCCGTGCCCTGCACCGTCACGTCTCCGCTCACGGAGGAAACACCTGCTGCTGCCAGCTTGCCGCCCAGCTCCACAACGCCGTCAATAGCCGAACCATCTGCCAATGACAGAGTGCTGCCCGCCGCCACCTGCACCACGGCCGAACCATCGCCCCAGGCGGCATCCTCTGCCAGCTTCACCGTGCCGCTCTGAATGCTCAGCATGCCGCCGTAATACGAGCCATCGCCCAGCAGCACCTCTCCGGCTCCGGTCTTGACGATGAGTGCCGTGGCGTCCTCCGACTCCACGCCGCCGCTCAGGCTGATGGTTGAGCCCTCTGCCGCATCCAGATTCATGGCGGCATTCTGCCCCAGATACACATCATTCGGGAAGCCGGTGTAGAGGCCGGACTCCTCCGTGGCCTCGCTCTGATTGCCGGTGAAGGTGATATTGCCCTTGGCGGTATCGGATTTCAACACCAGAGCATACGCGTCCGAGCTGTCCTGCGATTCCACATAAATGGCACCGCCGAGGGCTTCCGAGGCGCAGGAATCGAATGAAACACCGCCCTCCACCAGCACGGAAGTGCCCTTTTTCACCAGCAGTGCGCCGCCGTCCGTTGCCGAAACAACATGGGAGAAGCTCGTCCCCGAGCGAAGCGTCATCTCCCCCTCCGCCACCAGCAGCGGCGCCTTACCCTGACTCTGCTCAAAAGACACCTTTTCACCGATGAGCACCCCGGGAGCCGACAGTGTGCCGGGTGCGTTGATGACGGTGATATGGCTCAACGCCATCCCGGACGGCAGCGTGGTCTGCCCGGCATCCGAGCTCCAGGTGAGCGCCGCATCGGCAGCAGCCTGCACGCTGATGCTGCCGGTCTTGTCTGCCAGAGGCGTGGAAATCTGCGACAAATCCACATCGCCCGTCAGGGTGATGCTATCCCCCGACACCGCCGCCTCCCATGCAGCCTTGAAATCATTTGCGTCAGAGACAGAATACGTCGCAGCAGAAGCCAAAGCCCCGCAGGAAATCAAAGAAAGAAGAAAGAGTGTTCTCATAAGCCTAACGATTAAAAGCCACGCGTAGTATATCGCATTCCGAATGCTATGTACTACGAAATTGGCGAGGGTTAATGCGTTACAGAAAAAAAGCACACCCATGGTTTCTTTCGGATAAGGCCGATAAAAAGAAGAAAATAATCAGATATAATGACTGTTGCAACTTTTCTTCTGTACATAGCATTCGGAATGCGATATTCCACGGAGTTTCGGATAAAATGTCACGACTTCCTTAATTATTGATGCGGCAATTAACCGAGATGGAGCTTTGGCATTGGAGCCAGGCAGTTGGCGGACGCTACGCCCGCGGAATTTTAAGCCCCGGCGGGGCGCAATGTTACGTTCGCCTGCGGCTCACCGGCTGCTCGACTCGCTTTGCCGCCCCACCAATGCGTATAGCACATCAATCTTTAATTGCCGGAGCTATAAACGACATAAAAAACACAGAAAAAGGCTCTCCGTTCAGCACGGGGAGCCCGATAAGGTAACGAACTGTTCAGCCCATCAGAAGACGAACACGGTCATGAAGCCCCAGATGAACTCCGCATCCGTGTCGTAATAGGTCGGATTCATGATGGTCTGGAAGTGGGGAACCACCTTCATGTATTCATTCACCTGAATACTGTACAGGGCTTCCACCTGGTGCTGGCGGCCTTCATAATGCGCTCCATCTCCGCTCCGGGTACCCTTGAATACGCCGTAGGACAAACCAAAGTAGTCCTGCGGGCGGGAGGGGCAGAGTTTTGCCTGACCGCCGATGGCGATCCCGAACGGCGGCGTTACATCATCCCTCACAGCATAGCCCGTGCGGGTGTAAAGCGTCAGATAATCCGACTGCTTGTACTCCACGCTGCAGGAGAAACCGCCGTTGACGTGATTCCCGGAGGCATTGCCCGTGGAGCGATGGATGAAGGGGGAGAAGCGCAGGATGGTCTTGCCGTCATCGCAGACATGCCCATATTCCGCCGTGGCCAGATAGCCAGCGGAAATGCTGCCGCCGAAGGGATTGTCCCCGGGGCCGGCGGTGTTGCGGGAGATACCGCCGATGACATAGTTGCGCTCATTGAACTGGTGCGCGGCAATGGCCCCCAGGTTATAAAGCGTCACCGGATTGGTGAACGGACCGACAAAGCCGGTGTTATTGAATCCGTGATAACCGCTGGCGGCAATGCTCACACAGTCAATATAGTTGGACAAGTCCACTATACCGGCGGTGAATACCGTGCGCTTGTTGTTGCGGAAGTGCATGAGCATGGCCTCTGCCACCATCACATTGTGCGGTCCCTTGGCATTGTTGTGCACACTGTGCGGAATACCGAAGAAACCGGTGTAGTAGGTATCGCTCTGGGCCGATTCACGGTCAAGCCCCCAGCAGCTGTCCACTTCCAGACGCAGCCATGTGCCGCCGCCCGCAGCATCCTCAATCAGCCTCTGCTGCAACTGCAGCGAGGCCATCAGCAGGTTGTTGTGATTGTTCACCCCGGGCATGGCTCCCTCCGTATTCCACAGATTATACGCCACATTCAGATTCCACTGCGTGCCGTACTTCTCATCCATATAACGCTTGTACGGCCGGGAATTCTCATCCGTCGGCAACAGGAAGTAATATTCTGTCCAGTTAAAGGAATCCGCAGCCAGAGCCGGCAGCGTCACCAGACCGACGAACAGAATCAACATCAGTTTCTTGAGTTTCATAAGTGCAAAGGTCGACCGCGCAGAAAACGCGCGTTGCAACAGCCTAACATACAGTCCCCCGCAAAGCAAGAACAAATGACAAGACTACGGTCCCAAAGATTGGGACATGTGGATTTACGAATGACGAATTACGATTTACGAATTAAAATTAAGCAGCTTACGCCGATATTGGAATAAACGGACACTTACGGCAATGAATGGGTCACATGATACCCCACCAAGAGATATTTGACAAAACGTGCCCATTTTCAGTATATAATGGGGATTTTTGCCAAATCTTTGGGACGCTTGTGTGTACGAATGAAAAAAAACGTCATTCGTGAACTTCTAAAAAGTCAGATTAGCTCGGCAAATGGGAAATGCTAAGGATGTACAAAGTCAAATGGACGATGGACAAGGTGCAGAATCCCGCTCGTTTTGCTCGCATGCAAACGCTTTGCAACCAACTCTTTGTCTTACTGCGGACCGGAGAAGCGCCTGACTTTTCCTTTGTACATCGTACTTCGTTCCTTGTACATTAAAGTCCCATCCGGCGACTTATTAGAAGTTCCCATTCGTCAATCCCTCAGACTCCTTTTTTTGTGTCCCAGAGGACCAGGTGGAGGCGCTCGCCCAGGCGCACACCGTGTTGCAGGCACATCTCTGCCACGGCAGGACGCGCGGCCGCCAGCTCCGCACGAGTGGCAGCACAGGGCATGAGCATAATCCGGTGCAGCGGCAGCTCCAGCGCATCAATGTCGCGCCAATCCGCCTCCCCCTGCACCACAAACTTGAACCACACGTTGGGCATCTCCGCAAATGTTTCCAGCGCATCGAAGCAGAGCGCCGCGCCCGCATCATTGCCGGAGTGCCGGAGCTTGGGCGACACATTCCACCAGTCCACCCGCTGGCGCAGCGCACGGGAGGGCTCTACCGTGCCGTTGGTTTCCACCTCCACCACATAATCGGGCGGCAGCAGCTCCAGCAGCTGCGCCAGCTCCTCCTGCTGCAACAGCGGCTCACCCCCGGTTATCACCAGATGCCGGCAGGTGTAGGACTGCAGACGCCGGGCCACATCGGCCACCGGCAGCTCCATCCCGGCCCCCCAGGAATGCTTCGTATCGCACCAGGTGCAGGAAAGATTGCACCCGGCAAGGCGCAGGAACACGGCGGGAGTCCCCACCTGAGCGCCCTCGCCCTGGAGGGAGTAAAAAATCTCGGGGTCAGATTTCAGGCGTGCAATATTCATGAGTCTGTGCTAATCTGGTGTGCGTCATGTATCTTAATAGCAGAAACAGCTGCGGCGGTCAATCTGAAACTGACGAAAACAGCCATCCCTTCCGGGTTTTGTTCGTTTGTCTGGGCAACATCTGCCGCTCCCCCGCTGCGGAGATTCTGTTCAACGCCGCCGTGGCAAAAGCCGGAGCGCAGAAACGCATCGCCGCTGATTCCTGCGGCACTGCCTCCTACCACATCGGCAGCAAACCGGATTCCCGCATGCTCGCGGCACTGCAACGCGCCGGCTATGACTGGGGCGGCCATCGCGCCCGCCAGTTCCGCCGCGCCGATTTTGAGCAGTTCGACCTCATCGTGCCGCAGGACGAAAGCAACCGCGAGGACATCCTGCGCCTCGCCCGCACGGCAGAGCAGAAAGCAAAAGTCATCCCCATGTGCCGCTGGTTTCCGGCAGATGCCGCCGACCGCGAAGTGCCCGACCCGTACTACGGCGGCGAGGCCGGCTTTGACCACGTGGTGCGGCTGCTGGAGCGCGCCACGGAAGCACTGGTGCAGGATATCGAGCAACACCGCTAATCTCCCCATGGGCATCTTTCAACTGGTAACCGATTACAAACCCTCCGGCGATCAGGAGCAGGCCATCCGCAAGCTCCTCAAATCGCTGGAGGCCGGGAATCGTCACCAGTGCCTGCTGGGCGTGACCGGCAGCGGCAAGACCTTCACCATGGCCAACATCATCGCCGCGCAGGACAGGCCGGTGCTGGTGCTCTCCCACAACAAAACCCTGGCCGCCCAGCTCTACTCCGAGCTCAAGAGCTTCTTCCCGCACAACGCGGTGGAATACTTCGTCTCCTACTTCGATTACTATCAGCCGGAAGCCTACATCGCCAGCACAGACACCTACATCGAAAAGGACAGCGCCATCAATGAAGAGATTGACCGTCTCTGCCTCAACGCCATGCGCTCCCTGCTGCTGCGCAGGGATGTGATTGTGGTGGCCAGCGTCTCCTGCATCTACGGTCTGGGCGCACCGGAAGACTACCGCAACCTCACCCTCTCCATCCACGTGGGACAGGAAATTGACCGCGATGCGATGATTGCCTGTCTGGCAGAGCTGCTCTTTGAGCGGCATGACTACGACTTTGACCGAGGGCGCTTCCGCGTGCGCGGCGACGTGGTGGAAATCTACCCCGCCCAGAGCGACGGCGAAGCCATCCGCGTGGAGTTCTTCGGCGATGAGATTGACGCCATTTCGCTCATCGATGCCGTGACCGGGCGAGTGCGCGAGCGGCTCAACAGCTACCTCTTCTTCCCGGTGAAACAGTACGTCTCCTCGCCGGAAAAACGCCTGCCCGCCATTGCCTCCATCCGCGCAGAGCTGAAAGAGCGCGTCGAGTGGTTCGAAAAGCAGAACAAACTCATCGAAGCCCAGCGCCTCAAAATGCGCACGGACTACGATCTGGAGCTCATCAACGAAATCGGCTTCTGCAAAGGCATCGAGAACTACTCCCGCCACCTCGCCGGCCGAGCCCCCGGATCCACCCCCTCCACCCTCCAGGACTACTTCCCCCTCGACCACCTCACCATCATCGACGAATCACACGCCACCATCCCCCAGATAGGCGGCATGTACGAGGGAGACCGCTCCCGCAAGCAGGTCCTCATCGACCACGGCTTCCGCCTGCCCTCCGCGCTGGATAACCGCCCGCTGCGCTTCGACGAGTTCATGAACTGCCAGAGCCAGCTGCTCTACCTGAGCGCCACCCCCGGCCCCTTCGAATACGTCAACTGTGTGCCGGGAAACACATCCTACATCCCCATCCTCAAAGCCAAACGCGGCAACACCCACGCCCGCAGCCGCAAAGCCAGCCAAGCCATCACCACCGCGCCGGATGACTTCCGCGGTGTCTTCTTCCACAACATCGCAGAACTGCGCGTCCCGCCGCACCCCTCCTCAGCCCCGGTAGAGAGCTTCAACCCGCGCGGCCTCGGCCAGCCCCTCATCGTGGAGCAGCTCATCCGCCCCACCGGACTGCTGGAGCCGAAAATCACCCTCCTGCCGCTGGAGGGGCAGATAGACAAAACTATCGAGCTCTGTCACCAACGCGTCTCCGTCCGCGAGCGCGTCCTCGTCACAACCCTCACCAAACGCACCGCAGAAGACCTGACCGACTACCTCCGCAACATCGGGCTGAACGTCGAATACATCCATGCGGATGTGGATGCCATCGAGCGCGTGGAAATCCTGCGCAAACTACGCTCCGGCAAAGTAGACATCCTCGTCGGCATCAACCTCCTGCGCGAAGGGCTCGACCTGCCGGAAGTCTCCCTCGTCTGCATCCTGGATGCGGATAAAGAAGGCTTCCTGCGCAACGAAACCAGCCTCGTCCAGACCGCCGGTCGCGCCGCCCGCCACGTCCACGGCGAATGCGTCCTCTTCTGCGACGTCATCACCGACTCCATCCGCCGGCTCGTCGAGGAATCCGACCGCCGCCGCGCCATCCAGCAAGCCTACAACGAAGCCCACGGCATCATCCCCCACACCGTTGCCCGCGCAGACCAATCCACCCTCCGTCTCTACACCCCGGACGCCGAAGACGACTACGATGACTTCACCGAAAACGCCCTCCACGCCGCCGAGGGCGAAGAAGACACCGCCGCCGCCATCAAGCGACTGGAAAAAGAAATGAAAGAAGCCGCCGCCCGCCTGGACTTCGAAGTCGCCGCCGTCCTCCGTGACAAAATCAAAGCCCTGAGGGGATGAGATTAGTCGGCTCACGAATCTCCGCAATCACCCGGTTTTTGGGCTCGTCCCTCGCATATCGCGTCGGTCGTACTACAAAAAAGGCAACCGAAGCCGGTTGCCTTTTCAGTACCCCCTCGCGGACTCGAACCGCGGACAAACTGATTAAGAGTCAGCTGCTCTACCAACTGAGCTAAGGAGGCTTTCTCTGCACTCTTTCGCCTGCTCACAGACTGGTACCCCCTCGCGGACTCGAACCGCGGACAAACTGATTAAGAGTCAGCTGCTCTACCAACTGAGCTAAGGAGGCACTTTGTCTGTGAACACGCCCGCATCTGTTTCCCCAGGGGGAAGCCGCTGGTCAGATTTGAACTGACGACCCACGCATTACGAATGCGTTGCTCTACCCCTGAGCTACAGCGGCGATGCTGTGTGCGGGCAGAGTTAACCACATCTCCGAACGAATTGCAAGCAAAATTTCTCAAATTTAAGAAAATTTTGTTAATTTTTCCGAAATTCTACCACTACCGGGCATTTTAGGGTTGAAATTAGCTCAGGAAAGTATAGAATGAAGTTGCTATGACATACGAAGTTTTTGAAACGAAGGAAGAGGCCGCCAAGAAGCTGGCCGCCGAGGTGGCAGAGCTGATTCGCAGCCGCGCCGCAGAGGGCAAGAACGCTGTTCTGGGTCTGGCCACGGGTGCAACCCCGCTTCCTTTCTATGCTGAGCTGATTCGTCTGCACAAGGAAGAGGGTCTCTCCTTCAAGAATGTGGTGACGTTCAACCTGGATGAATACACCGGTCTGCCCCACGAGCACGTGGAGTCCTACTGGTACTTCATGCACACCAATCTGTTCAATCACATCGATATTCCTGCGGAGAACATCAACCTGCCCTGCGGCACGCTGCCCCAGGAGGAGATTGCTGCCCACTGCCAGGCATACGAGGACAAGATTAAGGCCAACGGCGGTCTTGACCTGCAGATTCTCGGCATTGGCCGTACCGGTCACATCGGTTTCAACGAACCCGGCTCCGATGACACCACCATCACCCGCCAGGTGACGCTCGATGACCTGACCAAGACGGACGCTGCCCCCGCTTTCGGTGGGTTCGAGAACGTGCCCTGCACCGCCATCACCATGGGTGTGGCCACCATCATGGGCGCCAAGAAGGTGCGACTGATGGCCTGGGGAGAGAAGAAGGCTTCCATCGTGAAGAAGGCCATCCAGGGTCCGGTGACCATTGATGTGGCCGCCTCCTACCTGCAGAACCACGCCGACGCCAAGTACTTCCTGGACAAGCCGGCTGCAGCTGACCTGTAAAGCACAGGCAGACGAAATTTCTATGACACGGGCCGGGGAGTGATACTCCCCGGCTTTTTTCGACATGGCCCACCTCTACGTCCACATTCCGTTCTGCCACCGCATCTGCCCGTATTGTGCGTTTTTCAAGCACACTCCGGCCGATACGGACATGCGGGGCTTTGTCCGGGCGATTGTGCAGGAGGCGCGCTTGCGACTGCCGCAGGGCTACGCCCCGGAGACCATCTACTTCGGCGGCGGAACCCCGAGCATGCTCTCCCCCACCCACCTGGGCAACATGATTCGGGGGCTGGAGGAGGTCGTTGATTTTTCTCAGGTCAGGGAATGGAGCTTTGAGAGCAATCCCGCCACCTTTACAGCGGAAAAGGTACAGCAGTGGCGGGAGCTGGGTATCACCCGTGTTTCGCTGGGCGTTCAGAGTTTTGAGCCCCGCCTGCTGCAACTGCTGGGGCGCACTCACAGCCCGGAGGAGGTGGTGCGGGATGTGGAGCTTCTGCGCCGCATCGGCATCCCGCAAATCAATATCGACCTGATGTTTTCCCTGCCCGGGCAGACTATCAGCGAATGGGAGCATACTCTGCAAACGGCGCTATCGCTCGCCCCGGAGCACATCTCCACCTACAATCTTTCCTATGAGGAAGATACGGCATTCTACCGACAATTCGGCAGCGGTGCCGGCGATGAGGAAACGGATGTACGCATGTTTGAGATGAGTGATGATATCCTGACCGCCGCAGGTTATCGCCACTACGAGATATCCAACTATGCCCTCCCCGGATGCAGGTCTCTGCACAATCTGGCCTGCTGGCGCGGTGAAGATTATTATGCGCTGGGGTCCGGAGCCGTGGGCAGTGTTGCGGGCGTTCGCTATCAGAACAGCGGCGACACCACGACTTACATTCGAACGATCTGCGATGGGGGGCTGCCTCCGGGCACATCCGAAAGGCTGCGGCCGGAAACCCGCCGCACGGAACTGCTGGGGCTGATGCTGCGCACGGATGAGGGGCTGCCGCCGCAGATGATACGCCCGGAGGACACAGCATTTGTAGCCATGCTGCAACAGGAAAATCTGGCAACGCTATCCGCCGACGGCCGCCTGCTGCTCACGCGCAGCGGACGACTCGTGGCGGATGAAATTGCCGTGGGGCTGCTTTAGAAATCCAGTTGGTAACCAATGACGCCGTTGACTTCGGAGTAATCCGATGCTATCTCGAATGACACATCCAGGAAGAGAGCCCCGGAATCTACCCCGATGGGAACGATAATGCCGGCACCCAGCTCCAGGCCCACCATCCCCAGTTCTGCGCTGCGGACATGAGCACCCGCCGTGGGCAGAGCCAGCAGAGAAGATGAGATGGCGGCATCCCTGTCACCGGCACGCAGTTTGAGCAGTGCCCGCCCCTCCACACGGGAACGACGGTTGTACAGGGTCTCACCGGCAGAGCCGACAAAACGCCCGCCCAGTCCGAAGGTGACGGCCGTCATATCCGAATCCCCGAAACGGAGCCCGGCATCGCTTCCGCTTTCGTTGTACCCCTCCAGGGATGTATGGGAGAAGGCTGCATTGACCAGGGGTTGCAGGATAACATCCTGCGTCTCGTTGAGCGGAATCTGATACGCCACCTCATAGAGGAAGCCGAATCCCATGCCGTCGGTCTTGCCTTCTGTATGGAACTGCGGCATCCGGCGTGACAACTCCGTGTCCGCAATGCCCAGAGTTGCCACAAACGAGTGTACCCAGTTAATGGTGGCATAGCGAGCAAAGGCGTTGATATAGAAGAAATCCAGGTTACCATGGGCCGATTCTGCGGATTTGGCATCAAAATCACCATGCATGTAGCTGAATGCCAGGCCCGTGGTCAGGCAGGGCGTTGTATCGACCGCCATGCCGACCGTTCCGCCCCAGGTGGAGAGCGTATAACCGGGCGTTGTTCCGCTGCGATTGAGGTGGGAATAGTCGCCCTCCGCATTCACCCACGCGTGAAACGCGGGCAATTCCGGGATATTTCCCTGACAGGGATCGGGATTCATTCCCATGGTCGCGACTCGGTTTCGCATCGCTCTCAACTGCCTCTCCATATCGCCGGAGACCGCCGCGCTCATCGCGGCAGCAGAGGCACCGGTGACAGCCGCCATCAAATCGTTTGCCGCTTCACGCCCGTCATACTGAATCTGATTGTCCAGAGCATCCAGCACCGATGCCAGGTCGGAATACTGTTCACGATTTGCCTGCGGGTTGATGTAAAGCAGCGTTTGATCCATCATGCCCAGCCCCTGATTGCCCTCTGAGCTCAGCGGCGCGAGATTCGAGCTGTAATACCGGGTTTCCCTATCCACCCGAATCGTGCCGTCTGCCGCGATACGTGCGTTGGTATAATACTTTTCAAGAAGAGTTTTCACCTCCGCATCGCCCTGTAATTCAACCCGATTATTCTGAAGGGTTCCGCCCTCTGCCAGATGAGCCAGCACCAGATTCTGCGTTGCCGCAGTCGTTACCGGGAGAGCATTTCCGGTCTGCGCTTCATCGGCGAGCATATTCACCTGTACCCGGTTGCCCGTCATCGTCACCGGGCCGGATATCACCACCGGCGCAGCATTCGTTCCCAGAGTGGCCGCACTCTCATACGCCCCCAGAGAGAATGTGATGGACGAATCAGTAATGGATGAAGGTTCCGTGAGCGTCAGCTGATGATGTTGCACAGACCCCGATGCATCCGTAGCTGTATTGAGCAGGGTTATCGCAGACATCTCCGCCTGTAACTCCCGGAGCATCGCATCGGCCGCACCAAAATCCAGCGTTGTGTCGGATTCCTGCGTAAACAAGCTGAGGTCGCGCCCGGGGCGCAGCGTCTGAGCGCTTTGCGGGCGGGCATGAATGACCGCGTCATTGTAACTGCCGTAATAAACGCTTCCCTGACCGATGATATGCAGTTCTCCGCTCAGAATCGCGTTTTCATCACCCACAAGAGCACCGAGCGCCAACGGCTGATTCGTGGCCACGACAGCCATGGCGTTGTTCTGCAGCTTCAGAGAGCTGAGCTCTATCGGACGGCGTGAAGAATCATCCGGCAAGATTCCGTTGACCGTATCAGGCAGCCCGATATTCAGCCGCAGATTATCAGCAGACAGATGCACCGGCGATTCCACTGCCTCTGTATGGATAAGTGTCGCCACATCGGCAGAGCTGCCGTTGCCGATAAGATTCAGCGTGCCGCCGCCCTGCACGTTTCGCAGGAACAGGCCCGCAGCCGGGACAGTGGCATTTCCGGCCACGGCATCCCCCACGGCAGGGGTGGACAGATTGAAAGTGCTGCTTCCGCTCACCAACACCTTTTCCACATAATCCAGCGCTTTATAGAACCCTGCCCCCTCCGGCACAATATAGCCGTTGCTCGTGATGCGGTTACCATCTGCCGTATTCCAGGTCATGGGAGCAGCAGAGTCCTCAATACGCAGCAACAGCAACCCCTGCTCCACACGGGCGTCTGCCGAAAGCCCGAATCGCCGCACCTCCTGCAGACGCGATTCATCATCAAAGGTCACCCCGGTTCCGGCACCGCGGACCAGCAGATAATCCCCCTCGGTATACATACCCGTGGCATCCGTCGGCAGCGTAGCAAAAACCGTATCCGTCACCTGCACCGTGCCGGAGCTCATCGCAGACACCTGCAACGGAGCAGATGATGAGTTGAGAGAGATATCCCCACCCAGCAACAGCGTCTCCACGTCCACCTGCCCCAAAACAGAATCGCCGGAGAGGAGCGTCAACTGCCCGGCCTTGACATTGACGGCACCGTCTGCCGCAGACAAGGTCAGCCCATGAGCGCCGATATCCAGCGTGCCGCTGCCGGACAGACGCGACAGCGTCACATCCGAAGCCACACTCAGCGTGCCGGCCTCATTCTGCCCCACTACATCGAGTACCAGAGCCCCCCCGGACACACCGGCCAACGAGCCGGATGAAACGGTCAGCGTGCCGGTATTCTGCAGCCGGGTATCTGGTGCATTCAGATAGGCAACCGTCAGGCTGCCGGCATTGCGAAGAGAGCCGTTCCCCTGCACCTGCAATTCCTCCTCCACCCGGAGCGACCCTCCGTCAGCAATGGTCAGACTGCCGGAATCACCCACAACGACCAGCCCGGTTGAACCCGCAGTAGAATAATCCGTCCTCACCTCCACACTGTTGGCAATAGTCAGGCTGCCCTCACTCACCGCCAGGACGGAAGTGTTTACCGTTCCGCCGCTGAATGTGTAGTCCGTCGTCATGCCATCCGCAGATACCAGCACCTGCTGAGCGGTCACACCGGCAGCATCCACCTTCACGGTGCCGGAGCCATCACCGAAGAAGCGGGCCGGAGCAGTAGCAGAAGGCGGGGTTCCCACCCACTCCGCAGTTGAACCGTCTGACCACGTATCGTCCTCCATCCCTATCCAACCGATGGCATCACGGGCTGCAGTCAGCACAATGCTCACCCCGGCATCCCCCTGCTCCACCAGGGAATACGTGTATCGGAACCCGGAGGCATCCGCAAGCCCGTAATCCGCTGAGCCATTAACCGTCAAAGACAAAGCGGCATTATTGCCGGATATGGTTGCCAGCGTGAGCGTATCACCGTTGGCCATCCCCAGCAGCAAGGCATCGGATGCCACCGCATTCATCAGAACACGACCGTCTGCCGCAGAGGATTGGAGGGATTCCACAACCAGCAGCGGAGTCAGGGCAGCCACATTCATTTCTATCTTCTGTACGGAAAGCGAATCAGACACCGTCAGGCTCGACGTCGGCCCAAGCGTCAGCGTTTCCACCGAGGCAAGAGTCCCCACCTCAGACTTCGTGACAGAAGAGGTAAGCGTCAGACTCCGGGAACCGTCCGCGCCGGTCATCGTCACCGTATCCGCAAGGATGGCGCCTATCTCCGCAGAGCTCCCGAGGCTGACCTCATTCCCGGAAGCATCCAGCACACCACTACCGCCCAGTTGCGCCAGCGAAGATGCACCTCCCAGAGACAACAGGCCGTCCACCACCAGATTGGCAGCAGCATTCACCCCCACGGAGGAAGTCAGCTCGCCGCCCTCGGCAATGCTCAGCGTGCCGTCTGCCAGGGTAAAGCCCTGTTGCATCAAAGTTTGCCCGGTGATATGGGTCACGCCGCTGCGGTGTTCATACAGGCGGGACAGATCATTCCCCGCATAGCTGAGGATAAGTGTGCCCTGCCCGCTCTTGATATAATCGGAATCACCCTGCCCGGCACGGGGAAGCACAGCACCGGCAAACTCAAGCACATCCGACTCGCCCGTCACATTGATTTCCACATCATTACCACCGCGCCCCATCAGGCGGGTTTCTATCACATTATCCGTACCGGTGGCTGTAATCGAATATCCGAATGCCTCAAAACCCGCAACCTGATCACCCGTCGTAAGGGCGTCCTCGGCATTGACAATGGAGGCATGACCATTCAGCTCCAGCAGCGTGCTCATCGTCTGGCGGCGTGAAATTTTCAGCAGCGCGGGAGCATCTGCCGTTCCCTGCATGGCGATGGAATCGGTGAAATCCCCACCGCCCTGATACCCAAGAGCATCCGCTGCCTGCAAGGAAAGCTCACCTCCGGCCCCGATACTCATGCTGCCATTCACCCGCACCGCAGTGCCGATGATGATAAGCGACCCGTTCACCGTCGCGTTGAGAGTACCGCCGGTCCGAGCCAGGTCAGCCCCGCTCAGGCTGCTGCCGCTGTCAATCACCAGCATATTCGTCCCCGCGCCGGAGAAAGAAATTCCATTGTACAGTTGATGGCTGTCCACAGCTTTCAGCGTCAGCGTATTGCCGGAAGAAGTGACCACAAACCCGCTGGCAGTGGGCAGCGAAGCATCGCTGCGCTCAACCGTGGAATTATCTGCCTGGACATAGTAAATCGTCGTGGGGCTCTCCTGCACCTGCAATTCTCCATTACTGAACGTGACATCGGACGCCGCCGGAGCATCCCCCTGCACTTTCCACGTGACAGATTCCGCCCCCGTCACAGAGCCGCTGCCGCTCAGCACCGTCAGACTGAATCCGGCGCGGGTGGCAAAACCATTGGTCCCGGCCGCAGGAGCGGTAGCCGTGGGGACATTGGCAAATCCCTGCAAATCCACCGTTCCCGCCAGATTCAGCGTACCGTTATTCACCATGGTTTTGGAGATTTGCAGCGTCCCGGTATCCGAGAGCGTCAGCGAGGCATCACTGTTGATGGTCAGAACATTTTGGAAACTCACCATCCCCGCCCCCGTCATCGTCAGCGCCCGCTCCACCTGCGATGGTGATACCAGGGTAAAGGTGACCTCCTCCGCCACATCCCATTGCTGAGTGCCGCGCAGATAGGTCGTGGACGTGCCGCCGGATAAAATGAAATCCGAAGCAATCGTGGAATAGGCCTCCACATCCGATGAATTACCGAAGCGAATCACACGATTACCGCCGGACATCTGCCGCACCACCGTATCGGACTCGATGATGAACCCGCCCACAGCCAGCGGGGTAAAGGTGTAATTGACCGTGGGGAACGTGGCACCGGAGGCAAAACGCAGCGTATTGGCCGTATCAAGAGACGTCTGATTCCCCCCTGTCGTAGAGGCAGAACAGAAATCCCTGTTCCAGTTACCGGTCGGCTCTTCCTGAAGAGTGAAACTGCCATCTTCGTTCTGAGTAGTGGCATAGAACGAGCCCTGGTGGAAGCTGTTGCTTGTGCCCTCCCATGTATAGATGGTGCCGGTATAGGGAATGACATCAGCCCAGGCTGAGGAAGCGGATACAGCAGCCAGAAGAGCTGCCCGAAGTCGGCGGGGTATGTGTAATTTCATAAAATACGAATGATTCAGGGAGTAGTCTGCACTCAGCGTGCAGCCCAGTTGTACAATGACGCAGCCATTCTGTCAACCGAACAAATCCAACTATTATGCTCATCTTCCGCCGCTCGGACAGGAGAAGAAAGGAGGCTGATGAGTAAGAGTAACAGAAAGACACGAATTGAGCTTGCGAAATGATACCCATCCAGTAAAATGAACTGGTATCGCATCCATGAAGAAGCCTCTTACCTCCGTCCTGATTCCCGTTCTTGCGCTGCCGGCCTACGCAGCGGAACAAGGTGATACCCTGTCGGCCATCCGCTCTTTCCTGCCGCCTGCCGGGAAAGCCGTTGCAGAGCCCCCCGCTCCCGCACCGACGCCGGCCCCCATTCCGGCGGCCGATATCCCGGAACCACAGTCTCCGGCTCTAGAGGCACAGGTAAACCATAGTGCTGATGTGGAGCGCCCGGCAGACGTGAGCCCCGATGCCCACGCCGAAGCCTACAAGACCTTCAAGGAACGACTGGACGAACAGGTAAAGCACAACCTGGATGACTACTGCCCCGCCATCTCCATGGTGCTTTCTGCCACCAATGATGAATTCGCTACTCTCGCATGGATGGAGAAAGCCGCAGAGGAAGGCAATCTGGCGGCCATGACCTATGTGGCCGATGCCAGGCTGCGCAGCATTCAACACAACAAGGAACAGGCTCCGGAAGTCAAAGAGGCCTACGCCATGCTCTGCAAGGCCGCAGAGGCAGGCTTCGATGCCGCCGTCGTTCACCGCTATTCCTGTCAGCGGGCCGGTATCGGCACACCCAGGAACGAGGCAGATGCAGATAAAAAGCTCATGGAAGCCTGCAAACGAGGCGGCTTCCTCCCGCGCTACATCTGGCTGCAGGCCTCCGGCAGACTCGGGCAATACGGCGATGCCGAACGCCCGGAGGTCAAGGCAGAGGCTGCTCGCGGCAACCACTATGTCCTGCATGCCATAGCCTTGCTGAATGCCACCACCAAGGAACGCATCGCCGGATTGCAGGCCGCGGCCATCAAAGGGAATCCCGATGCCCTGTACGCGCTCTCAGCCATTTGCTCCAAAGTAAAACCGAAGCAAAGCTACGAGCTGCTGCAACAGGCCATCAAACGCCACCACGCCGAGTCCATGTGGACTCTGGGCGGCGCTCTCTGCGAGCTCAATTCCCCTAATCCCCTGTTGAAGGAAGCCGGCATTGTGCCGGATGACAAGACCGGGCGTCACCTCATTCGCCTGGCTGCCATGCTGAACTCGCCCTCGGCCAATTTCTGGCTTGGCAACGCCTATTACTCAGGCGATTACGGAATCCGGCAGGATTATGAGCGGGCCTACCGTCATTTTGCACAGGGGGCGGGCAGAGCCCATGCTCCCTGCGGCGCCGCGCAGGGCTACATGCTGTTGCGGGGGCTGGGAACGGAGGTCGACACCAAACGCGGCGTCCTTCTCATCAGAGGCGCTGCCAATGCCGGTTATCCCTATGCCGTCGTTCTTCTGGCCTACGCACAGTACAAAGGGCTCGGCATGCCGGCAGATGCAGACAAGGCCCTCACCACCCTGCAGGAAGCCGCCGCCATGGGCTACCCGGAGGCATACATCTACATGGCCTACATCACAGCGAAAGGCGCGCCGAATGTCCCGGCCAATGCCGAACGGGCAGACAAATATGTCCGCATGGCTGCACTCGATCTGGGAGACAAAGCCCGGGAGCTCTATGACGAGCTGAACAAAGACGACGAGTGGGAGCCGCATCCCTGATGCCTCTTTCTCGCGCCAGCTTTCACGGGGCATCAGCCCCTTTCACGTGAGCTCAGCGAACTTTCACGCACAGCTTTCACAGACAACAACGCCGGGGAGAGAAAGCACGCTCCCTCCCCCGGCTGTTCTGTTTATCAAGTCCGGGGACAAAACTCCGGCATCACAACAGCTCCACACCTTTCTGGCGCTCCCACCATGCATTCTCCTTTCCCCAATCACAAAAACCGGCGTTATCCACCGTTCCGTCAGGATAGGTCTTTTGCTCAATCCAGCTGCCGTCCGGGAAATGGCCCACCCCCATCACAGAAAGTCTGGCTCCGCAGTTCAACAGCCAACGTGCAGCTATTATACCAATGGATGCCTCCCTGTGCCCGACCTCCCGAGCCGCAATATCCAGCAGCTCTTTCGGAAAATTGACACCATTATTCGTGCATAACACACGTACCGGACACACAGGCGCTTCATCGATAAATGTTTTCTCAAACCGCGTTTCCCGCACCACGGCCAAATCTGTGCGCGTGCCCACATCCTCCGGGGAACCATAATAGTGATTGCAGCGCACCACCACATCCCATTCTCCGGCATCTATTCGGGCACCCAGGCCACGCCCGAGCAAATCACGGCCGGAACCAATCAACAACACCTTACGATTCTTCAGAACCAGCGGCTCCTGATTCATCGGAGTCAGCAACAGCTCAGCCGCCATAGCCGGCAGCCCGGGCGGCATATCCTCCGGCACATCAATATCAACCATCCCCCACCGATGGTGGGTCAGAATAATCATATGGCGTGCCGATGGGTTAAAAATCTCCGCCGCACACCCGGGACGCCAGGCATACAGCTGCCCATCGGCCACCAATCGACTTCCCTTCTGTGGCACGCCCCAACTTCCGTTGTCATTCAGCATCCGCCAGTTGGAAGCGGGCTGTTGCGTGGCCGTCACGCAGCCGGTATGTCCCTCACGAATACAGCGCACCGCCTGCTCCAGCAACCCATGCTCACGCAACGGCTGCGTCACCTGCACCAGCAGCATCACATCCTCCGCCGCAGGCTGAATGCGCAGCTCCGCCTCCTCCACATCCTCCCGGTGACTGCGGCATGACGTCGGTATATGCACCCAGCCCACCGGTAACCGCAGCGGCAGCTCCGAGCGCTTACCCACCGTATAGACCTTCACCGTCTCACGACAGTATGCCATCTCCGTAAGCAGCCATGCAATGGTATAAGGAGCCAGCTTCCGATTCTTCCCCGGAAATCGGCTGCTTTCCCTGACTGTTATCAGTACGTGTATCATATTCTCGTGGGATTATCCGTGCATGCGCTGAAATCCGCCGGGCGGTCTGAGGCAACCGGCTTACTTTCTCCTCCGGCGGAGCGTGAAGGCCATCAGACCCAGCATGGATGAAGTCGGCTCCCGGCTTCGCGTCAGGCAGCCCCTATCGGGGCTACCTGCTTGCTACGCCGTGGCGGGACGCCTCCTCTTGCTCTCACTTCCTGCGGCGGCGCAGCGTGAAGGCCACCAGCCCTATTAAGCCCAGCATGGAAGAGGTCGGCTCAGGAACGGCGAGTCCGCTCACGGCGATGCTCAGCACGCCCTCGCCGGGCACCTCATTATCGTATACCAGATAATAGCTCCGCTCCTGCGACAATATCAGATTCACGAAGTATTCCGATGCGGACACCCCGTGCGACAGCGCGATGGCATCCGTCTGTTCCTCTCCGCACAGGTACAGCCGGTCAATACCGCTGAACAGCACCACCGTCTGCCCCTGCCCGGTGGCGGTGAGCGTCTCCAGCATCGTGCCGCCCAGCGTCATGCCATGCTCCAGGTACAGGTCGCTGCCCATCGTCACCGGGCCGTTCATCTCCACCTTCACCCCGCTCTGCAGCTTCAGGTCGGCATTGATGTGTGCCCCCGCACCAAAGCTCACGGATTGGCTCACACGCACCACCGCTTCCAGCTCCGGGCTTTCCACCTCTCCCTGATAGGCAGAGAATGCGGCATTGTCCCCAATCACCAGCTCATCCAGCTGCAGCTCCAGCGCCTGATTCATCACCGCGATATCACCCGCCGCAGCGCTGATGCTGCTGAAGGTTTTCTCCCCGTGCGTCAGGTACAGCTTACCGCTGCCCGTGTTTTCCACACTCGAGTTCGTGAGCTTGTAGTCAATCGAGGTATCATCACTGCTGCCCACAGCCACATGTGCGTTGCTCAGCTCCTGAATCGAATCATTCGCCAGGTCGTAAGCATTCACCACCACCTGCGCGGCAGCCCCGTGATTACTGATATTCATCGCGCCGTAGCTCACACTCGCCTGCTGCTTCAGGCGCAGCTCCGCTCCCTCTGTGGCGCTCATCTCATCCGTCACGGTGAGGGCCGTCTGCTGATTCAGCACCAGCGCAGCGTCATCCTGCAAATCCAGCGCCAGCAGCGTCTGCGCCGTGGCAGCATCCGTGCGGCCCAGCGTCACCACACCCCCGCGCACTTCCAGCTTCTCTGCTGTCAGCTCTCCGATGGCCGAGCCGTCTCCCACGGAGATATTATCCGTGTAGCTGGCGGAAGTCGAGGTATTAGTCACGGTCACTCTGTCGGCTGTCAGCGTATCGAATTCGGCAAAATTGCGCGTACGGTTGTGAGCAACCACCTCGCCGGCAATCACATTACCACCGTTCGTGAGAGCCCCGGCCACGTTCAGTTTGTGATTCCCGATGTCCAGACTACCGGCATTATCCAGAGAGCCCAGCGTCACATCGCTGTCCACACTCAGCTCTCCGTCTATCGTCAGGTCGCCTGTGGTGCCACTCAGCTTGCCGATTTGCCCATCCGTCACAATCAGCTCACCCTGCAGCTCAATGTCACGCCCCTCTGCCGCCAGTTCGACCGTTTCGAGCAATGTACCTTCCGCTATACGCAACTTGCCATCTGCCACTTCGGTGTAGCTCACGCTCATGTCTCCATTGCTCAGCTCTGTGACGGCAGCACTATCGCCGGGCGCAATAAACAGGTTCTCCGCCTCAATGACCGCACCGCCGAGATTCACCGACTCCACACCGTTCACGGCATCGTACCCGGCTGCCATATAATCCTGCCAGGTCTCCTTGCCCACCCACTCGCTGCCGTACCACACGCGGGTTCCCCAGTTGGCGTAATCCTTGCTCACCTGAACCTCCGCGCCGTTCACCGACAGGTCATAGCGGTACACCACCGCATCCAGGGAGGTGCTTCCCTCTGCCACCCAGGCATGGAAATCCTGAGAAATGGCATTGTCTGCGCGTGCGATGACCACACTCTCGCCGTGTGCCAGATTCAGGCTGTCGAGATTTTCCCGGCTCAGCGAGAAGATGGTATCCCCGGCGACAAACTGCCCGACCGTCAGCGCCGGAGCCGTCGATGAAAGATACTGCATGGTGATAAGCCCGGTGCTCAGCGTGCCGCCCACGTTCAGACTGCCGTTCTTCCCCAGCGTCAGGGAGGCTGCGCTCATGTCTCCGCTCACCACAGCGGCAGCATTAAAACTCACGCTGCAGCCTGCGGCTGTCAGGCTGCCCGTTTCCACCGTCTTGCCGAAGCTGACGGTTTGATTATTGGTCACGATGATGCTATCCACATCCACCGTGCCGTTCACGCTCATGGCTGCATCTGCCCCCAATCGGAGGTTCAGCGTGCCGCTGCCGGAGATATCGCTGATATTCGCATTGATTTCCGTTGCCTTACCGTTGAACACCAGGTTGAAAGTCTTGCCCCCGTTCATCTCGAACGCGCCCTTCCACCCGGAAACATCGCCGCTGAAGGCAAAGCCCGTGTACTGGTTGCTGAGCGTTTTCTCGTAGACCATCTTGCCCTTCCCGCTTACCGTCCCGCTGAACGTGGTCATGACATGAGCTTCGTTATCTTTATGGGAATAACCGTTGGATACCACAAAGGCCGCCTGCTCCGTGCCATCAGCGGCGGTGGATTTGGTCAACACCAGATTCGCTGCCACCGTTTTGCCGTTCACCCCGGTATAGCCCATCACATTCTCCAGCTCGATGACGGATCCCGCGCGACCGATGGTGTTCATATCCAAATTGGTATCTACCGAGATGTTGGTCAATGCAACCGTTCCGCTCCAGCTCGCTCCTGCGGCAAAAAGCGCAGAAGCTTCCATGCCGTTCAGCACCAATCGACCACTTCCTTGCAGCGTCACCTTATCCTCTGCCGTGGCTTCGGACTCCGCATCGTAGCTCACCTGCAGCACACATCCGGACTTCATGGTCAGACTATCATTCAGGGTCAAAGAAGCTTCCCCCGCCCCGGCATCCGCAAAATTAAGATGGAACTTACTCCCCGACAGCAACTGGACATCACCGGAGATGGTATTCTCACCTGCCAACTCCAGCGTGGTTCCGGAGTGGAATATCAAATCATATCCGGCATGGTTCAATTCCGCATTTTTCACCAGAACGGTGGCCGCTGAGCCTTCATGCACGGCGATGCCATATCCCTTATAAATCGCACCATCCTCCACGCGCAGTCGACCGCCGTACAGATTCGTCATGGCACACACCTCCGTGGTGCGGGAAAGGCGGATTTCCTCCTCCGTACCGGCCACATCACCCTTGACCGCATACAGGTCATCCACCGTAGTCGCACCGGTGAAGATGATATCACCCGTTTGCTTGTGA
>JAFUQZ010000021.1 GCA_017472085.1 Akkermansia sp.
CATCCTGTCTGTGTTTCGCCTCCGGCTTCCTTCCCACCCCACATTACTGTGACGCAGTTGCCTTCGGCTATTTGATTCCGCTCTGTCAGCGGCTCATTGGGGACTCTCACCCCAGTTACGTGTCATGCCTGACGTACAAAAGAGGAGGCAACAGGCCTCAGCCGTGCTGCCTCCCCCACGTATCACCTTGGGAAACTTGCTTATGCCTGTTACACGTGTATGGGCATCAGAACGTACAGGAATTCATCCGCCACGCGCATCACACCGGGGCTGGAGGCATCGATGAGGTCGATGGCTACTTCGCTGTCGCCGACGGCTTTCAGCGGTGCCTGCACGAAGTCAGCGTTGAATGCAATGGAAAGCTCACGACCATTGTAGTCGATGGGCATTTCTTCATTCGCTTCACCCATGTTCTTGGCGCTGGACTGCACGCGCATGGCACCCGGCACGAACTGGAAGCTGACGATGTTGGACTTCTCAGAGGAAAGGAGGGAAACGCGGCGCACGGTCTCGTTGAGCTCCGGGGCGGGCAGGATGATGCGCTCGTTGTAGCGGCTGGGAATCACCTGGCGATAGTTCGGATAGTTGCCGTCTATCAGCTTGGTGATGAGCAGAGTATCGCCGAAATCAAAGGCGGCCTGGTTGGTGGTGATACGTACCATCACATCGCCGGCATCGCCCAGCAGGCGGTGCAGCTCAGCCACGGCGCGGCTGGGGATATCGATGCACACGTTCTGGGATTCCGGGAACTCCAGCTCATTCTCGAAGAGAGCCAGACGGCGGCCATCCGTGGCCACCAGCGTGAGCTTGCCATCCTGGAAGCAGGTGTAGATACCGTTGAGCACATAGCGCATACCGTCGTTCGCAATGGCAAACTCGGTGTAGCGGAATCCCTTGTTGAGCATAGCCTGCGGCACCTTGAACTCGCGCACCTCGCGGAAAGAGGGCAGCCCCGGGAACTCATCGGCACTCAGTCCATTGAGTTTGAATCGGGCACGGTTGCAGCAGATGGTGGCCACTGTGTCCTTGACCTCTACCTCCACCTCGCCGTCACGCAGCTCCCGGATGATGCTCTGCAGCTTCTTGGCCGGCAGGGTCACAGCACCCGCTTTCTCCACAATGCAGGGAACTTTGGTCATGATGGTCAGCTCCATGTTGGTGGTCATGAGCTGCAGCTCCCCGTCTGCCACGGAGAGCAGGACATTGGAGAGTATGGGCATGCTCGGGCGGGTTGATACCGCACCCGTCACCTTGTTGAGCCCATCAAGAAGCACCTGTTTAGCAAGAGAAAATTTCATACGCTATCCTTTGTTGCGCCCATTTTACCCATTGTGTTGCCAACTGGCAAGCCAAAATCATGAAAATTACCAGATTTTCTACCATTTTTTCTACACTTATACCACATATTGTGTTTTTATAAAGTTTTACCCCGCCGGAAAGTGTACGAATTCTTTCCGGCGGGGCAATGATGTGTTTAAGATTTCTTAAAGGATATTTTTAATACTCAAAACGCGAGGAACGGCAGCGAATCCAATCGGCAAATTGGCGGAGGGCATTGCCGCGATGAGAAATGGCGTTTTTAGCAGCAGCAGGCAGCTCTGCCATGGTGCAGGTATAGCCCTGCGGCACAAAGAGGGGATCGTAGCCAAATCCCTGCAAACCACGGGGATGGAGGGTGATACGGCCCTCCACCGTGCCGCAGAAGTGAGCTATCTCGCGCCCGTTCTCAGCGAGGGAGAGGGCACAGACGAAACGAGCGGGGAAGGGAGCCCAACCGCGCAGCACACTGAGTTCGCGCAGGAGCTTGGCATTATTGTCGGCATCCTGCCCGTGTTCACCGGCATAGCGGGCAGAGAGCACACCGGGGGCTCCGTTCAGGGTGTCCACGCAGAGTCCGGAGTCATCTGCCAGCACCAGGCCGCTGAATACAGCGGAAATT
This sequence comes from Akkermansia sp., assembly GCA_017472085.1. Lineage (GTDB taxonomy): Bacteria > Verrucomicrobiota > Verrucomicrobiia > Verrucomicrobiales > Akkermansiaceae > Akkermansia. The sequence goes on from JAFUQZ010000021.1 coordinate 1,940, forward strand.
CCCTCGGCTTTCAAGCGGGCATTGGCAGCAAAGGTATGGCCGGTTTCCTCCACATCGGGAGCATCCGGCAAATCCAGCAGGGTGGAAACCTTGTACTCCGGCGGGAGAATCGCGGCTATTTCCTGTGCTTTGTGGGCATTACGCGTGGCGATGAGAATCGGTATCTGAGTCATGAATGGGGGTTTGATAGGTCTTTTTAACAAGAATGCGGGTCAGGAAGAGGTAGATGACAATGAATCCGAGGGTGGCCGAAAGAACATCTGCCAGTACCTGAGAGAACCACACGCCGTTGGTGCCGAAATGGCGGGGCAAAATCAGCAGGCAGGGGATGAGGAAGATGAACTGGCGGGTCATGTTCAGGAAGATGCTCATCACCGGTCGTCCAATGGCCTGGAAGAAGTTACCGATGACAATCTGCGACCCGATGATGGGGAACACGAGAGCCATGATACGGGTACCGTTCGTGGAAATATCGATGAGGCGAGAGGAGTCACCGCCCGTATCTTTGACGAACAGCAACACCATTTCCCGGGGGAAGAGCTCCATCATCAGCCAACCGAATGTGGTGATGGCGCTGCCGGCCAGCATGGCATAGAACAGAACTCTCTTCACCCGCCCGTAGTTACCCATGCCCAGATTGTACCCGGCAATGGGCTGCATGCCCTGGGTGATACCCAGCACAATCATGACGAAGAAGAAAATAACGCGGTTGATGATACCGAAAGCACCGGCCCCCATGGGGCCTTCGCAGCTCTGCAAGGCATAGTTATAGGCCACCACCACCAGGCAGCCGCAGGCATTCAGCAGGCAGGGCGGCAGACCCACCATGCAGATACGGCGCAGGATAGGGCCGCAGAGCTTGTAGATACCCCCGCGAAAATGCAACACACTGCTGCGGTGCAGGAAATGCGATATCACCCAGATGAGCCCGACTCCCTGAGCCAGCACAATGGAGAGGCCTGCCCCGGTCATTCCCCAATCCAGCACGTAGATGAAGAGATGCGCGCTGCTGATATTGACCACCAGTGAAATGAGCAGGCTGACCATAGCCTGTTTCGGATAGCCGCTGGCGCGCATCAGGTGATTGAGGTTCATGAACATGTTGGTAATCGGATAACCCAGCAGCAACACCAGCATGAAATCGTAGGCGGGCTTCATCGTCTGCCCGGAAATACCGAATACACCCAGAATCTGCTCCAGCACCACCACCGGCAGCAGCCCCAGCAACAGCCCGGAGAGGATACTCACCACCAGGCAATGCCCCAGGATACGAAATGCACGGTCAAAATCCTGCTGTCCCAGGGAGATGGATGCCAGCGAGGAGCAGCCCAGACCAATCATGGAACCGACGGCCACCATCAGGTTCGTAATCGGGAAAGCCAGCGCCATGGCGGCGATGGCATACGGCCCGCAGCACTGGCCTATGTACATAGCATCCACCAGGTTATACACCGACATGGCGGCCATGCCCACAATCGCCGGTAGCGAATACTGAGCCAGCAACCGAGCAATCGGCTTGCTCTCCAATTCCACCAGCTTGGCATCTTTCTGCATACAGGATAAGATACGACTGCAATGGAATTTTGTCAAGCTCAGGGTTTCTTCTTAATCTCACGGATTTCCTCGCTGCCGCGGCGGCGGAGGCGCTGAGGCTCCGGGCGTTTGAGACGAAGCCTGACCCGGATGCGGCGGCCGCGTTTATCACGCATTTTACTGCGAATACGAATGGTGCGGAAGCGCTTGGGATCAGTCACATGCCCTCTGCCGGCAGCGGACGGTGTCTTGACGGTTTCAATATCTCTGCGAATCTCTCTGAGCGCCACATCGAAGGGGTCTTCCGGGGCAGCCGGTTCGGTGGATTCACCCTCGGCGGGTTGGTCACCCGTTTCACTCGGGTCAGCATCCGGGTCCATGGGGGCAACGGGGTCATCCAGCCGCTCAGCATCCCTGCGGGCGATGATGTCGTTCATCTCCGGGTCATTCTTCCGCAGTTCATTCGCCTCATCGTTGGGATTGATGGTCTCCACGAGGTCTTCGCCGGGTTGATTGGCGTTGTCCGGGTTATTGCGGAGGTATTGCTCGAATTCGGGATCCGGCTCGGCACCGTTGGCGATACTGCGGTCGTATGCTCGCGCGGCTTCGGGAATTTTCTTCATTTCGGCATAGAGGCGCGCCATGTTGTAATGGGCATCCCCCAGACCGGCTTTCAGCTTCACCGCTGCGGCAAAGTGCTTGAGCGCGGCATCGTATTCGCCGCTGATGGCCTCGATATTGGCCAGGTAGAAGAAAGCCTCGGCATTGCCGGGGTCCAGCTCAATGGTACGGGCAAACATGATGCGCGCCTGATCCATCTGGTCGAGGCGGTAGTGGCAAATTCCGGCCAGATAGTAGGATATGGCCAGATCGGGCGCCAGTCGAGCGGCACGGGTCAGATACTCAATACCTTCCTCGCATTTGTTGCGATACAGCAGAATCGTGCCCAGGTTCACCAGCCCCGCCACGTGGTCGGGGTTGGAATCGTAGAGGGTGCGGTAGAGCTGTTCAGCGGCGGTATAGCGCCCTTTGGAGAACGCCTTGGCGGCCAGGGTGGCCAGAGCCTCAGCCTCCAGGCCCTCGCGCACGGCGGCAGCGGCTTCCTGCTCTCCCTGTTCTGTACCAGCCACGCTGTTCTTTACGGCTTCCATGACTCGCCGCTCTGCATCCGTCAAATCGAGACTGCTCTCCTGGTCGAGCTTCTGGAGGGCGCTGAGGGTGGCAGGGTCCTGATTTTTAATCTGTTTATAGGTTTCGATGAGGAGCTTGCGACCCTCTTCCTGCATGGCGATGGTGCGCTTCTGTTTGGCAATCACCTCGCGCAGCAGCTTGTTTTCCTCTGCCAGGGCGGGGTCCACATTCGGCGCATTGGCCTGCGTCTCCAAATCGGCTTCCAGATTATTGAGACGCTCCGTGAGATCGGAGACACGGCGGCGGTAGCCCATGTTCTCCTCATAGATACCGCTCATTTCATCGCGGAGGCGGTCGGCCTCTGCGCGGGCTTCATCGAGCTGCTGTTGCAGGACGGCCTGCTGGTCACCGGAACCGGCCATCTGAGCCTCCAGTTCCGCCACGCGAGCCTGAGCATTCTTGAGCTGCTGGTCGAGCGTGATATTCTGGTCCAGCAATGCCTTGGTCTTTTCGGGGCTGTTCAGCTCCACAATGGCTCGCAGTTGTTCGTTTTCGGCTTTCAGGGCATCACGCTCACGGGTGACCCGCTCCAGCTCTGCCTGAGTGGCTGCCAGGGTGGTCTCCAGTTCTGCCACACGGGATTCGGCTTTCTGCCGGGCATCTTCGGAGGCCCGGTACTTGGCCTCCATCTCTGCCAGCTGGCGGGAGAGGGAATCCACTACCTGATTACCGGCGGCGCGTTCCGAGGTAATCTGTTTCTGGAGGCTTTCGTAGCGCTCCTTATACATCTTCTGCTCCGTCTGAGCGACGATGAGCTGCTTCTGCACGTCCTCGAACTTCGTGTTCAGCTCCTTATAGGCAGCAGCCATGCGGCGGCACTCTTCCTGAGCCAGTGCCAGAGCATTGTACAGCTTCTTATCCGTGCTGTCGTAGTCCGGCAGCTCGATGGGCCGGTAATCAGAGGGGGCTGTTTCTCCGTCTGTCGGCGGATTCACCGGCTGTGGCACCAGCGTGGTGCGCGGGCCCTCCATGGAAATGGGACGGCCGGGCTGGCGTCCCGTCGGAATGGGCGCATCCTTGGCTTTCCGGCGATAAGTGGCCATATTTTCTGCCAGCAGGCGGCGGCGCATGGACACCAGGTTACTCTTCCAGTTCGGGTAATCCTTCACGATACCGGCCAGGATTTTTTCCGCCTGCTGTCCCCGGGAAATGGCAGCATTATAGTTCTGTTGCTGTGCCAGGCGTTCCGACTCGCGACACATGCGGTAGGCCGTCAGGTAAATCTCTGCCGGGTCCTGCACCATCTGCCTGTTGACTGTCATGGCAGGAGTCTGAGGCTGTTGAGCATAGAGCGGAGTCCACGCCGTCAGCGCGAGAGAACAGAGAATGGCAGCAGTACTGGTGCGAAATGAATTCATGGAACAGAGACGCATCACATCATACCTGATTGCCGCCTCATTGCAAGATAGAATCGTGTCAAATTATGCGGGGATATACGCAAAAGCCGCTGATGGTGCTCAGCACCATCAGCGAATCAAACTTTTCCGGCCTCTGCAGCTCAATCGCTCTTTTTGGCGTTGCTGAGGCGTTCGTTGGCCTCTTTGGCAATCTTCTCAGCTTTCCTGGAATTACCGGCTCTGGCATAGATATCCGCCACCTGTTTCTGGATGGAGACTTCCTTGGAGAGCTTGAAGTAATCACCGCCGCCGGAGCGAATTTCCTTCTCGAAGAGCTTTTCGGCTTCCTTGGCCAACTGAGCCCAATCTCGCGGTGTAGCTTCAGCTTTTTCATAGTTGCTGACGCACTGGGAAAGCAACTGTCCGAAGATATCTCCGCGTTTGGTGTAGCCCTTGAGTTCCTTGCGGTAGAGATTGTAGAGACTGCGGATATCCTTATTCTCCGCCAGCATGGAAGCCTGGCGACCAATGGCCTCTACCACGAGGTCGCTGCGATCCTCGCCGCCGTTGCGGCGCAGCTGGCGCAGACTGCGATCCATGGCCTGTTTCTTACCGGCGGTGGAGCGGCCGCTGATGATGTATTTATCCTCCACCTCGGCGGCGATGTCCGTCAGCTCCGTATTCTTGCGGCTCTGCACACCGAGGGTATTGTGGATGCGGCGCCACTCACCCATGCCGACTTCGGAGCCGCCCTCCTGCCCCAGCATCTCCACGAGGTTGCTCCAGGCAGCCGTGAGCGTAGGATAAGCGCCGGAGACGTAACGTGCCGCTCCGCGGGCTTCATCCACATTACCACTGCTGAGCAGGAAGCGGGAGAGGCCGATGCAGTCTGCCGCACCGTCATACTGCCCGGGTTTCTCCTTTTTGGTCTGAAGCAGGAGCATGGATTCATGATGGCGGCGCCCGGAACAGGGGTTCGTGTAGGTGCCGGTCTTGTAACCGTAGCTGTTAATCTGGTTCCACTGGGTTTCTGAATCGTTGGAAACCACCCAGGCATGGCCGCCGCGGTCACCGTCACCTACGGCGTAAACGGCGGGAATGCCCGCCACCTTGGCCGTGTTGGCGGAGTAGTAGGCCTGGTCCATGCAGATACCGCCCTCCTTGCGGATTTCTTCGAACGTGTAGTGGGTGTAGGGGTCTTTGCCGTTCTTGGCGCGGTCCATCAGGTACTTGATGGAGTTGTAGGCCTTGCTCGCCCAGGAGGCGCGGTCATAGCTGAGGTTCTTCTCCACCCACTCAAACTCAGATCGGGGGAGACGCACATCCACCACCATGAGGAGGCGTGCCACGCTCATCTTCTTCACATCCGTGAGCAGCTTGCGCTTGCTGTCGCGCTGGCGGTAGTATTCGAACACCTCCGGCATCTTCAGCACCGGGGTCTTGGGGTTGCGCAGGCGCCCGTTGGAGTTGGCCGTACCGGGGTTCACCAGGGAGCAGGCAATGGCCAGATTCAGGTATTTGGCGCGGTCTTTCTCCGGGGTGTTGAGCCAGATGTTGTAAAAGGTCTGGATGGCGAAGGGCATGTTCTCCGGACGGCCCTCCTGAAGCATGTAGTTCTGAATGAAGGCATGCAGCGGGCGGCTGCGGTCATTCACCAGCCAGCGGATGAAGTCGCGCCCCGATTCCGGGGTGGAGCCCTTCAGCGGTTTGGAACCGAGCTTATCCTCCGGGTGAGTGATATAGCGCAGCGATTCCTGGCCGGAATAGTTGATGAGAATGCAGAGCTCCACCGCATTCATCAGGTTGCGGGAAGAGCGGTAGGCATGGTAATTGAGCTTGCCCGTACTGCCGCCCAGCAATCCCTGCACCGCCTCCACAGTCTTGGCCGTGAACGCCTTGGAGAACTCGGCATAGTTACCCTCCTTCAGCACGTTCTCCAGCATGGTATTGAACTTCTCTCGCTCTTCGCGGGAGAGTGTACCCGTCAAATCCACCGATTCATCATAATCGCCCTTCTCCGGCTCCTCAGGCTTTTCCGGCTCCTCGGGTGTTTCATCAGGTTCTTCATCCTGTTGCTCCTGCTCGCGGCGGCGGCGCTCCTCCTCCTCTGCCCGGCGGCGGGCTTCTTCCTCTGCCTTGCGGCGAGCCTCTTCCTCCGCAGCCTTACGGCGGGCTTCCTCCTCTGCCTTCAGGCGCTCCTGCTCGGCTTTCTCGCGGGCAAGGCGTTCGGCTTCCTCCTTAGCCTTGCGGGCTCTTTCCTCGGCTGCTTTCCTGCGGGCGGCTTCTGCCTTTTCCATGCGGATGCGCTCTTTTTCCTGCATATCATAGTAGTAGTAACCGCCACCGCCAATCACAATTGCCAACAGGATGAGGATAATCACTCCGGCATTGTTGCTACCGGATTTTTTGCCGTAGCTGTTCCTGGGGGGTGTCGGGGGAGATATCGGGCGTCTGGAGGGTTTCTTTGCCATGCACTTATGCTATCTTTTTGTTGCGGCAAGTAAAGCAAAAAAAACATTTTCCGGTTAATTTCCGATGAGGGGGAGGGCAAATTCACTCTTACGAGAGCCGTTTAAGCTTGCCAATGCAGGCTTTTAATGCTATGCTGCGCGCGCACCCGGGCAGGGTGTCCCATCATCTATCAACTTAGTTTTCAAGAGACATGAACGCAATTCCCAATGTACTGGCAGGCCGCTACGCCTCCGATGCCATGAAGTCCATCTGGTCCGCAGAGGGCCGAATCGTGCTGGAGCGTGAGTTCTGGATTGCCGTGATGAAAGCCCAGAAAGACCTGGGGCTGGATATCCCGCAGGAAGCCATTGATGCCTATGAGAGCGTCAAGTCTCAGGTGAATGTGGACTCTATCAACGCCCGCGAGCGTATCACCCGCCATGATGTGAAGGCCCGCATCGAAGAGTTCTGCGATTTGGCAGGCCACCAGCATATCCACAAGGGAATGACCAGCCGCGACCTGACGGAAAATGTGGAGCAGCTGCAAATCCGGCGCGCCATGTGCATCATCCGCGACAAGGCCGTGGCCGTGCTGGACCGCATGGCCAAGTGCGCCGGCGGCTGGCGCGACCTGGTGCTGGCAGCCCGCACGCACAACGTGGCGGCACAGGCCAGCACTCTGGGCAAGCGCGTGGCCATGTTCGGCGAGGAGATTGTGCACTGGGCCTGGGCCTGGGTGAGCATCATGGATCGCTACCGGGTGCGCGGGCTGAAGGGCGCCGTGGGCACCCAGCTCGACCAGCTTTCCCTCTTTGCCAAGAATGCCGACACCGTGCGACAGCTGGAGGAGCGCATCTGCGCCCACCTCGGCATTGCCTCCAAGTGGATGAACGTGGGCCAGGTCTACCCCCGCTCCCTGGATTTCGAGGTGATTTCCGGCTTGGTGGGTCTTTCCAGCGGCCCGAGCAGTTTCTGCAAGACTTGGCGTCTGATGGTGGGGCACGAGCTGGTCACAGAGGGCTTTGCCAAGGGGCAGACCGGCTCCAGCGCCATGCCGCACAAGATGAACCCCCGCTCCTGCGAGCGTGTCAACGGCTTCCACGCCATCCTGAAAGGGCATCTGAACATGATTGGCGGTATCATCGGCGACCAGTGGAATGAGGGCGATGTGTCCTGCTCCGTGGTGCGCCGCTGTGTGCTGCCGGATGCTTTCATGGCCGCCGACGGCCTGTTTGAGACCTTCCTGACGGTGCTCGACCAGATGGGCGTGTATGAGCCTGTGGTTCGCACGGAGCTGAACCGCTACCTGCCCTTCCTCATGACCACCACTATCATGATGGCCGCCGTGAAGCGCGGCGTGGGCCGCGAGGAAGCCCACGAGGTCATCAAGGAGCACGCCGTGGCCGTCTCCAACGACCTGCGCAACGGTGCCATCCCGCAGAATGACCTGCTGAACCGACTGGGTGCCGATGCCCGACTGAAGCTCACCCGCGAGGAAATTCAGGAGATTTACGATGCCAACGCCGGCGATACCGGCATGGCCGCTCAGCAGGTGGATGCCTTCGTGGATATGGTCGCAGAGCTGGCCTCCCGCTACCCCGATGGCGTAGGCTACACCCCCGGATCCATTCTCTGATTGACGATTTACGAATTGAAAATTCCGCTCGCTTTGCTCGCATGCAGACACCCGGCAACCAACTCTCTGTCCTACTGCGAGCCAAAAACTCGCAGAACTTTTCCTTCGTCCATTGTTCTTCGTTCTTTGTCCATTAATTTTTCATTTCATACTGCATGACCCCTCCTGAGGAAAAGCTTCTGTTTGAGAACGCGCTGTGGCGGCTCACCACCCGGCGAACCTGCCGCAACGGCACGGAAGCCGCCGTGGAGGGCAGCACCCTGCGTATTTCCCGCAACGGTGTCGTGCGTGAACAGGAGCTTCCCAGGGGAGTCCCCGCCGGGTTCCCCCGCTATGTGGGGGATATCCCCGTGCTGGTGGCCGCCTATAACAGCGCCGCGCAGGAGCTGACCTCCATCCGCACGGAGGAGGGCCTGCTGCGCGCCGGGGCGGCTTGGCAGGGAGTCTGGACCCGCGATACGGCCTACGCCGCCGCCCTTGGCGGTGCGCTCGCCGCGCCGGAGGACTTCCGCCGCAGCCTCATGAGCCGCGTGCGCGATGGCGTCATCATGCAGGACACCGGCACAGGCGGCGGCTGGCCGGTCTCCACCGACCGCGTCTCCTGGGCTCTGGGAGCCTGGGCGGTCTACCGCGCCACGGGTGACCGGGAGTGGCTGGAGCAGTGCGCGGATATCATCACCGCCACGCTGGAGCAGGATGCCCGTGTGCTGCCGCAGGACACTCCCCTGCAACCGGGCGAAACATCCTTTATCGACTGGCGGGAACAGAGCTACCCCGATTGGGCAACGCCCGCCCTCATCGGCTCCTGCTATGCCTTTGGCACCAATGTGGTGCATGCCGTCTGCCGGCGTCTCCACATGCGCATGCTGCGCCTGCTGGGCCGCCATGCGGAAGCAGACCGCCGCGAGGAGGAATACGATACTCTGGCGGAAGCCATCAACAAAACTTTCTGGAGCCGCGCCAACCAGCAATACGGCATCCTGTTCACCCCCCACGGTTACCTGGATGAGCGCACGGATTCCCTGGCCAATGCCCTTGCCGTGCGCTACGGCATAGCCGGCGAGCACAGCGAGCGCGCCATGCAGTCCCTGCCCCGCTCTGCCTACGGCACCCCCGTATTCTCCCCCTACAAGGCAGGACAGCAGGCCGCCTATCACAACCGCGCCATCTGGCCCTTCGTGGAGGGGTGGGTGCTCCAGGCACACGCCGAACTGCGCGACTGCGCCGGTTTCGCATTCAGTCTGGCTTCCCTGCTGAGCGCTTTCCTGGTGAATGGTTCCCACAAGGAGAATTTCAACGCTGAAAGCGGAGAGTCGGATGAAACCATCCAGAACTCTGACAGTCAGCTGTGGAGCATCTGCGGCATGCTCGGTGCCGTGTATCACGGCCTCTTCGGGCTGCAATTCGAAGGCAATAACCTGGTGTTCAACCCCTGTGTGCCGAAAGAATACGCCGGAAGCCACTGGATTACCGGCCTGCATATCGGTGGAATGACGCTCAGCGTACACCTCAAGGGCTACGGAACCGAGATTTGTTCCGTACTGGTGAACGGCAAGCCGGGACTGCCGACCATTCCGCTGGATACGGAGGGCCATGTGCAGATTGAGCTGGAGCTCATACCCGCAGATGAGGAACAGCCCGCAACGCACTTCCCGTTGGCAGTCAATGATTTGCCGGAACCGCAGTGGGATAACCCCACGGAGAAAGAACTGCGCTGGCTGCCGGTGCCGGGTGCGGCATCCTATTGCGTGTACCGCAATGGCAAGGCCTATGCCACGGTGTTGGACTGCCATTGCGCGGTTTCCCGCTCTGAGCTTTATTTCAACAGCTTTTGTGTGCAGGCGGTGAACGGCAACACCGCCTCCTGCCTCAGCAGACCCTTCGAATGCTCTGCCCCCGGTGCCACCCGCTGCCTGCGTCCCCACCGCATCGGGCAGGAAGCCGAATACGCCGTGGAAAAAGGTCAGGCCTGGCTGGATACCCGTCCCTGCACCTCCCGGCTCGATTTTGAACCCGCCACGCTGGCAGCCGGCACCTACCGCCTGCGGCTGCTGTACTGCAATGCATCTGATTCTCTGCGCGACGGTGATTCATGCGCCCTCCGCGAGCTGTTGATAGATGACGAATACGCCGGTATGATTCTCCTGCCGCACAATACCGAAGCCGGAAACTGGGATGATTACACCCTCTCTGCCTCCAGGGTGCTGGAACTGCCCGGCGGGCAGCACTGCTTCTCCCTGCGCTACTCCGACCGCTGCATCAACTCCAACGGTCGCCTCAACCAGTGCATGATTCGCCACCTGGAGCTCACCCGCCTCCTGTAAAAGCCCGGCGGCGTCCTTCGGTCTCTATGCTCCCCGCTAAAGACCCGGATTCTTCCTTTTTCCGCAGCCGATGAAAAACCCGTGGTTCCCCACGGGTTTTCTGTTGCAACAAGGATTCTGCGTTATTCATCAGCGGCGATGACCGCCGCCACGATGCCCACCATGCCCTCCACCGCGGTGCCCGCCCATGCTGCCACCACTCGGGCGATGACTCATGCCGGACGAACGGCTCATACCACCGCTACTCGGGCGGTTCATGCTGCCGCCGGGGCGGGTATTCGGGCTGCCCGGGCGATTCATGCTGCCACCGGGGCGGGTATTCGGGCTGCCCGGGCGGTTCATGCTGCCACCGGGGCGGGTATTCGGGCTGCCCGGGCGATTCATGCTGCCACCGGGGCGAGTGTTCGGGCTGCCCGGGCGATTCATGCTGCCACCGGGGCGAGTGTTCGGCTGCCCGGCATGCGCACCGTGGTTCGGGCGCTTTCCGGGTCTGTTGGCATGCCCGCCGGGGTTAAATGGACGGTTCTGCGGCTTCCCTGCATGGTGAAGATGGCCTGCGGGTTTTCCGGCATGAGCGGGTGCACCATGATGGAGAGAATGACTCGGACCATGATGTCCGCCGGAGGGGCGGCGACCGGGGTGATGACCATGCGGGTGGTGGCTCGGGCAGTGAGAGCGGTGAATATGGCGCGGATAGCGCCAGTGACCGCTGTACCACGGCGCCGGCCCCCAGGCCGGCACGATACAGGCCGCCGTCAATGCACCAAAGGTGAACACCGCCGCCCCGTAGGGATCATACCCATACACGGGACGTCCGTAATAATAACCGTAAATCGGGAAACCCGCCGCATCATAGCTGGCATCCGTCCAGGCAGCCACATGACCATGGGAATCCACTGCAATACCACCGCTGCCGCCCACGGCTACCTCTCCGTGAGGTCCCACCGTCACAAAGCAGGAGGAAAGCATCACAGACGATGCCGCCAGCACAGCCAGATAAATGGATTTTTTTTTCATAACACCGATACTAAAAGAGGTTCATACACAGCCGGTTCACTACCGGTCACACTTACTCAGGCGTATTCTGCCTGAACTTTTGTTTAAAATAAAGAATATTTTTTGTTAAACAGCTATTTTTTTCTATCAGAAGCCGGTGAAAACGCTTGCTCTGTAACATGCAGACAGGTAAAATATCCCCCGAATACTCATGGAGCCACCCTCACCACCATTTGATGAAGAAACTTACCCGCCGGGTTTGTTCAGGAGGTGCGGCCGTGTGCTGAAACGCTTTGCAGAGAGTCGATGGCAGCTGCCTCTGAGAGCGGTGGCGGTTCTGACCATCGGCGCGGCGGTCATGAGTGCGGCCGCAGAGTTATCTCTCTTGACAGGTGAATCACCCGGGTGGATAGAGAGTATTCTCAACATCGGGCTGGTACTGTTTCTGACCGACGCGCTGGCAGGGCTGATGGTACCGCTCTGGCTGGTAATCATGACGGCAGTGTGGATTCACCGCGAGGATTTATGGGAGGCTCTCTGCAGTTGGTCGGCAAGCGCTGCCGCTGCCGTGATAGCCTGTCTGGTAGCCATCTGGCTGGCATTCGGCATGCCGCACCATGCACCGATCTGGCGTGATACCGACCATATCCCGCAGGAGCAAGAGAGAGAATCGGGAATATGACATGCAGCTCACAGGCAAGAAGGCAAACTACGTCATGCTGACACGGACATTCGCGTTGCCGGACTGCCCCTCCGGCAGAGGGTGTCCGTCTACATTCTGCATTGCAAATTCTGCATTTTCTTCAATTTTTTTGGGGGTTTTGCTTGACGAGGTGAGGAAATGGTGTATAATGGCGCTCCGCAAAACTAAAACGTCACCTTAAAATCTTATGTCCAGAATCTGCAATATCACGTTTGCCATGCCTCACAAAGGCCGCCGCATTCATCGCTCCGGTCTTGCCAAGAAGAAGGGCGGTATCGGTCGTCACGTCACCAAGGTGGTGAACCGCACGGTATATCCGAACCTTCAGGAGAAGCGTATCTGGGTGCCCGAGCTCAACGGCGGCAAGGGTGGTTTCATCCGCATGAAGCTTTCCTGCAAGGCCCTGCGCACCATCTCCAAGAACGGTGCTTACAATACGCTGAAAAAGGCCGGTATCCTCTACTAAAATCTTTTCCGGATTTTTTTTGAACGTTATGGCGGCTACCCGGGTCTCCTGAATAAAGGTAAACGGGAAAAGCCGCCGACGTTCCAAAACGAACGCGGATGCCCTGTGAGTCCGGCAGCTCACATTTTACTTCAAGCATTTTCCAAACAAATGACACCTCAACAGACCAAAATCGCGCTTCGTATCAACGATGATAACCTCAACCACCACCTGTGGAACAACCGCGGCGTATGGTGGTGCCACGTGACGGTTCACAAACCGGATGCCACGGCTGAGCGCCTGCGCTTCTCTCTCAAGACGCGCAATATTGAGAAAGCTCGCCGTCTCCGCGACCGTATTTTCGAGGATATTCAGCGTCACTTCGGCATCGCTGCCTGAAGGTAAGCGGTTCATACCTGAAGATTGTTTTTTCATTGCAGATGAACCGGTGCAGGAATGCATCGGCTCATCTGTTTTGTATACTGCCTTATTTTCGGCTCGCCAAGAGGGAGTTGCACGTGTACAATGGAGGCGTGAGCAGGATTCAGATTTATACCGGTCGTTCCATGGGGTGCAATGCGTACCTGATAGAGGGAACGGACGGCTACGCGCTGGTGGATGCGCCGGAGGGAGTGGCCGCCTGGTTGGCACGTACACTGCCGGAGGGTGAGCGTGTGGCGCACCTGCTTATCACCCACCAGCATTTTGACCATGTGCAGGATGCTGCGGCGGTGCAAGAACGCTACGGCTGCACCATGCATGCCCACAGCGCGTACAGCACCTCCCTCACGCTGGAAGAAGCAGCAGGCGGCTGGGGAATTCCGCCGGTGCCGGCTTTTCATGTGGATGACGCCTTCGGCAGCAGTACGCCCCAAGCCGACTGGGCGGGGCTGGAGTGGGAAATTTTCTCCATCCCGGGGCACGCGCCGGATGGGGTGGCGTATCTGCTGAGGGGAGAGGGCTGTGTCTTTGTGGGGGATATCCTCTTTGCCGGGTCTGTGGGGCGCACGGATTTTCCCGGGGGCAGCATGGCACAGCTGGTGCGCGGTATTCGCACGCACCTGATGCCGCTGGACCCGCACACAGAGGTATTCAGCGGGCACGGTCCCTCCACCTCCATCGGGGAGGAGCTGCTCAATAATCCCTACATCGCCTGATGTGACGTTAAGTTTTCAACAAAGAACCAGAAGAGAGATATGACATTCGAAGAACTGGGGCTGGCCGCGCCCATTCTGGCGGCTGTGAAAGACTGCGGGTATGAATCCCCCACACCTATTCAGGAACAGGCAATCCCGCAAATTTTACAGGGTAAGGATGTCATCGGTGCCTCGCAGACCGGCACCGGCAAATCCGCTGCTTTTGCGCTGCCGCTGCTCAGCCGGATTGAGCCTGTCGGGCGGCCGCAGATTCTCGTGCTGGAGCCCACCCGCGAGCTGGCTGACCAGCTGGCCGAAGCGTTCCGCGCCTATGCCGCGCACACGGATATCAAGGTGGGGCTGCTGTACGGCGGCGTGGGCTACGGCAAACAGACGGAGGAGCTGCAGAAGGGGGTGGATGTCGTTGTCGCCACACCAGGGCGCCTCATTGACCATTTCTACCGTGGCAACATGAAGTTCAAGGAGGTGAAGACCCTGGTGCTGGATGAGGTGGACCGCATGACAGATATGGGCTTCCTGCCCATTGTCCGCAAGATTGTGAACCTCTGCCCCTGGGATGGACGCCAGACGCTCTTCTTCTCTGCCACGATGCCGCAGATTCTCCAGGGCTTTGCCAAATGGTGTCTGACCGACCCGGTGGAGATTGCCATTGCCCGCCGCGAGGTGGCCTCCACGATTTCCCACGCGTTCTACCCGGTGGGGCTGGATCAGCGGGATGAGCTGCTGCTGGCGCTGGTGAAAGCCACGGATTTCCAAAACCTGATGGTGTTCACCCGCACACGCAAGGAGGCAGATGCCGTGGCCGACATGCTCTCCCGCTCCGGCTGGGACAGGCAGGTCACCTGCATGCACTCGGATATCCCCCAAAAGGAGCGTATGGCCGCCCTCAAGGGTTTCAAGGAGGATAAATTCCGCATCCTGGTGGCCACGGATGTGGCCGCCCGCGGTATCGATATCAACGGCGTGACCCACGTCATCAACTACCGCGTGCCGGAAAACCCGGAGGACTACGTGCACCGCATCGGCCGCACCGGGCGAGCAGAGGCCACGGGCGATGCTTTCACCCTGCTGACAGCGGATGAGGTGGACTTCGCCAAGAGTGTGGAAGCTTTCATCAACCGGAAAATTGAGCGCCGCAAGCTGGAGGGCTTCGACTATGCCTACACGGCACTGCTGGAGACCTCCCCCGTGCGCCCCGTACGCAAACCGCGCCCGGCTGCACCCAAGCGCCGCCGCCGCTGACAGGACTGCTGAGCCATGCGCGTTGTCAGCATAGACCCTGCCATCCGCAACACGGGCTACGCTGTGCTGGAGGGCGATTTCCGCGCGCCGAAGGCTCTGGCCTACGGCACGCTCTCCCTGCCCGCCAAACTGCCGCAGAGTGCCTGTTTGCGGGCGATTCATGAGCATGTCTGCTCGCTCATCCGCGAGTGGCAGCCGGATGAGCTGGCCATCGAGGGTATCATCTATGTGCAATCCCACCGCACGGCCATCTCCATGGGCTCCGCGCGCGGGGCAACGGTGCTGGCGGCAGCGCTGCATGATTTGCCCATCATGGAATATCCGCCCACCTGTGTGAAGCTGGCCACGGTGGGGCGCGGCAGTGCAGGCAAGCCGCAGGTGGCGTTCATGATGCGCGCCCTGCTGCAGCTCAGTGAGACCCCTGCCCCGGACGCGGCGGATGCGCTGGCCATCGCATACTCCCATCTGGTGGCGGCCGACCCGCTGCGGGCCCATCTCTTCCGCGACCGCAAATATATCTGATGAGCTCACCGGATAGGAATTTACGAATTTGGAGTTACGATTGACGAATTTAAATCGTCTATTGTAAATCCCGTTATTTTCCATCAGCGAAAGAAGCGCCGATTCCCGAAGATGACTCGGAAATGGTGTTCACCGCTTCCCCGGTTCACCAGGCGGTGATAACCGCTTTCACCCCGCACCATCACTTCCGGCGGTAAAGGCAGCGCATGCCCGTCCACCTCTGCTTCCAGCAGCGATGAGGCCGATTCGGCCAGCCAGTTCCGCACAACCCGGTGAATTCGGCGGGATTGCCGAATCTTCTCTGCCTTCACCCCCATGGCGGCGGCCAATTCCGCCACGGACAAGGGGCCCGGCGGACAATCCCGTGGGGCAGAATCACCGCCGTCTAACCGCATGCTGTCCGAAAGCAGTCGATGAAACACCAGAATTTTGAGTGACAGATGCTCGCGCAGCAGAGTCAGCAGCTCGTTCAGGTGGCGTAAAACGCCCTCGGCCGTACACACTGCAATGACCTGTCGGGAGGGATAAGCGGATTTGGCCCCTATCCCCATGGGCAGAGCACTCTCTCCCAATCCTGAGCGAAATGCCCCCTCCAAGCGCTGTTTGCCCCGCGGATGCAGGTAGCGGGCACACCACAACATGGGAGAACCGCCATCTACGCAGTAGACGGCATCCGGCTCTGCCAGGTCGTTCACCACCCGGGTTATCAGCTCCGGGCGCAGGGGATAGCGGTCATCCGTACTCCGCACATGCTGCTCTGACCGGGCCAGTTCCCTCCGGTGCAGACTGCCCATGGCAGAAGCAAAGTCATCATTCATCTGTTGTTTCACCAGCGGCAGCAGCTCCCGAGCCACTTCACCCACATCTCCTGCCACTCCCAACCGCAGTCTGACATGCCTGCCCAATGCCACGGGGTCACTATCCACCTGAATCACGTTCCCATGACCGGGCAGATATTCCTCGCAGTCAAAATCTGTGCCCCACAGCACCAGCAGCTCACAATCCATCACGGCACAGGGCGCCGCACCCCAGCCCATCATTCCGGTCATGCCCACACTCAGGGGATTATCGCTTTCCACCACCTGCTTGCCGGACATGGTGAATGCCACGGGTGCCTGCAATCGCTGCGCCAGCATCAGAATTTCCTCCCGGGCCCCCTCGCAGCCGTGGCCACATAAAAACACCGTGCGGTTAAATTGGTTCAGGATGGAGGCCATCTCTTCCACAGCTGCCGCGCAAGGGCGCAGCGGTCTCCCCACGGCAGACGGCAGAATAGACCGCACCTCCCCAACTGCAGGGAATCCGGCCACTTCTTCCCGTATCAGAAGAAGAACCGGCCCGTACCCGGCTTGAATCCTCCGCAGCGCCTGCATCAACATCGGCTCAGCCTCTTCCGGCCGCTGCACGAGTTCGACACGACAAAGCCCGCACAGGCCGTCCGGCAGGCTTGTGCCGGACGGCATTACTCCCAGCACCAGCAGACGGTCTCTGTTTTCAACCGCCTCTGCCAGCGCTGCACCTGTGCGATAAAGTCCGGGGCTGCACCCTGCATAGCATACCTGAAGTGCACCGGTGAGTCGGGCTCCCATGGCGGCGGCCAATACGGCGGCATCCTCCTGCTGCAGCTCGGTGCGATGCTTCCAACGCTCCTCACGATGAAATGTTTCCATCAATACGTTGTCACACTCCCCGGCCAGGCTGTACAGCTGCTGCCGCCCTCCTTCAGCCAGTATATCGCACCATTGCTCTGCCACGGTCTTGCTCATGCTCTTTTTTTCTCATGGCAGCCCCGGCTTTTCAAGCTAACTCTCCACCTGTTCCGGTTCTCCCACCTCCTCTCTCTGCTCCTTTCTGAAGCTCCTCCAGCTGATTGCCTGCTTCCGGCACGCATTGCGCCAGCTCTTCAATTTCATCACTTCCGATTTCAGGTACAGGCATTGGTGTCTGTATCCTCTCGTCGTCATGACCCGCCGCCGAATTTCAGACAATTTGCCCGATGCGACATAGCGGTACAATGTGCTGCGCACGATGCCGAGTATCAATAGCGCATCTGCTGCCTTCACCAGTGTGGCCGGCAGATGCTTCTGCACCGGCGGCAATCCCCGGAGCAGTTGCTTCACCGCTTCCCTGTCCCAGTAAAATACCGTTCGTCCGCTGCCGTTGTGGCGTACTAAACAAAAGGGAATATCCTTCTTCCTCAACAGCATATGAGCGGAATTGATGCTTCTTCCCAGAATCCGCGCTGCTTCATGGGTGGAAATGGTATCATGCAGCGGATAATCAAAGGGCTTCCCCGTCTGCGGATTCATCCCTTTGTCTGCACGAAACGCCGTATCCGGAAACTTAACCCCGGGTACATTGATTAACCGTATTCCTCCCAGTCCTTTCAGTGTGCGCGGCAGCCAGGCAGGGCTCACCATTCCGGCGCCACCTCCGATAGCGCTTCTCTTGTTTCTTTGTTGTTCTTCATTGGGGTAGTCTTTCCTTTGTCAGAAAGTTCTCCATCTCTAACAAATTCTCCCCGAAAAATCAAGTCTTTTGTTGTTATTTTTTATAAACATCTATATATCAATCAGATATCAACTCCGCAGCCATCCATTTAGCCATTCCGGGCATTTCCTGTGAAAAACAGATTGACCTCAGGTCTAATTGATTTTCCGAAAAGATATTAACAGGCAATAAGATACCCCCTGCCGGGCAGTTTATCCGACAGGAGGCAGCAGAAAGGGGATTCAAGGCTGATCAGTAGCGTCTGTTGCGATAGCGGGAGAGCTTCTTACGCTCGCCGGAACCACGCATCATGCCGATGAGGGTGAGCAGGATCACGATGGCAACGGCACCGCCAATCAGCATCGCCGGACTGACCCCCTGAAGACCCACGGAAGCCTGAATCGCGGAAAGATTGAACCGGGATTCAACCTTGATTTCCTCGAATTCATCCTCAATAATCTCTTCGTCAGATTCGGTTGCGGTAAGTTCCGGAGCAGTTGCATCGGAAGAGCTTTCTGCGGTCTTGCCCACAGAGGAAGAGGAAACAACGGGCTTTCTGACCACCGTGGTGCGGCGACCGGGTTTAGGCGTTGATGTCGCAGAGGAAGAGGAGGAGGAGGCCAGAGGTGTCCGAAGGCGCTTGGCCTCCTGCTCGGCAATCACTTTACCGACAGATGCCCCGGCGCGGTTACCCAGAGCCGTCTCACCGCCGGAAGCCGTATCAGCCTCACCCAGCAGGCTGCGGTTACTATCCGGCAGGGTGCGATAAATCATCACCTTCTTGCACTTTTTGGCCTTGTTCATTTCCATGAACGCATAGCAGCTCCCGGATTTGGCATTGTGAGAATTGACAGGCACGTTGTATTTCTCGGCCTTCTTCTTGTCCATCTTTTTCCACTTGGTCTTGCCGGCACCGGTAATTTGCCGCACATCTGCCGCAGCTTTCTGCGGATCAACTCCGCTGCCGTACTCCAGCATCACCATGAGCAGCTGATCATTCTGCGGATTGAAATCCACGGAAACGCGGCGGTTGCCGGAGATGACCCAGGTGCGGCGTACCGTGAAATCATCCAGCACGGTGAATGAATAATCCTTGGAGAGTGTCTGGTCCGCCTGCGTGCGAGTCAGGGTCGGTGTAATTTCATCCAGCTGCAGCGCCATGGCAGGAGCCGTGACAACCATCAGTATCAGGGTAATCAGGTATAATAGTTTCTTCATACGTATCTGCGGGTCAGCATAGCATATCTAACGAATGAGCTCAAGACTTTTCTTCTGAGTATCAAATGCGCGCGCTTAGCACGCCTATTCCTCAGGAATAGTTTTTCATACGCACGCTGTGCGTTTTCGCACAAGGCGGCAGCCTTGTTTTCACAGCTCCCGCAAGGGTGCTTTTTCATCCGTGATATTCACGACAGGAGCATCGGATGAAAAAAAAGCCTGCTGCCGCAGGCTGATGACACCGGGCTTCACCAATGGTGATGGCCGTGGTGGTGGTGGTGATGATGCCCATGATGATGCCCGAAGATAATCGGCGGCAGGGAGATGCCCAGGGTAAAAGCAGGACGAGCAACCACAGGAGCCGGGGCAACAGGCTGTTGCGGCACGTATGCTTCCTGATACACGGGAACGGAGCCGCTTTTCTCATCTGCATAGGGATTGTAGGGCATATCGGGCGGCGCTCCGGCCACACCACCCGCCGCGGGATAGTAGTAGCAGGAGCTCAAGGCCGCTGCGACAAGCATCCCGCCTGCCCATCTGTATGCTTGTTTCTTCATGATATATGGCTGCGTCTGTTATACCGGACTCCACCCTGTCAGGCGCGGCAGTGCAGCCGTTTTGTTTAACCTCAGCGGATAAAATTCGTAAAAATGGCTTTTTCACGGGCAGGCGGCAGGATTCCGGCGGCTTCAGCAGCCTCTCTGCACTTGAGATGCCAGGCCAGATTACGGGCGATGATACGCATGTTCTGCATGCCCTCCTCATCCTGCCGCACTTCATCCGGGCCGGCACCATGCACCATGTTCCAATAGCGCCCGGATATGATGGGCATTTCGGATATCTGGAAGTATTTATTGAGCTGGTCAAGCGCCGCTGTTGTCCCGGCGCGGCGGGCGCTCACCACAGCCACGCCCGGCTTGTGACGGAATACATCCCGCCGTCCGATGAAGGCAGAGTAGAATACCCTGTCCATAAACGGCACGATAGCCCCACTGGCAGAACCGTAATGCACCGGCGAGCCCAGCACCAGGGCATCATACTCCGCCATCATCTCCACAAAGGCATTCACCCGGTCATCCGTGGCGCACTTGCGGAGGGTATAACAGGCGCGGCAGCCGGTACAGGGCTTCACTCCTTCCGTGCCGATATAGTAGATATGGGTACCGATTCCCTCGGCTTCCAGAGCATCTGCCATCTCCCGCAGAGCGGTGTATGTACACCCTTTCTCATGCGGCGACCCGTTCACAAGCATTACTTTTTTCATGCCGGCCAGTATATCCCATCCTCGCAGGGAGCGCAAGTGTGTTCTTCATCACATGTGCTCATTCCACATGCGTCGGGCTAATCGCTGGTACGCATACGCCCCGTCACTCGCATTGCTGCAACAGCTCCCGGGCGTCAGCCACGGGTGTGAGCCACTTCTCGCGACGCAGCCAGGTGCGCTGGCGCTTGGCATACTGCCGGGTGGACAGCGCAATGGCAGCGGCCAAATCCGCGCGGGAGAGACGACCGGCTAAGTGTTCCATCACCTGAGGCAAGCCCAGGGTCTTCGCTGCAGTGGGAGAAAGGGTGGCAGGGATGAGGGCAGCGACCTCCTCAATGGCTCCCTCCTCCAGCATGCGCTCGGCACGGGCCGCAATGCGGGCATCCAGCTCTTCCACCGGTCGGGTGATGACATATCCCCTGCCGATGGGTTGCTGCCAGTTGTTGCGCCAGTAGGAAAGCGGTTTGCCCCCCAGCAGGACTATTTCCAGGTTGCGCTCCACATAGCGCGGGTTCTGCAAATTCGTGGCGGCGGCTCCCTCCGGGTCGGCTTCCTGCAGACGGCGCACCAGTTCCTCCGGCGGCAGCTTGCTCAGCTCTGTCCGCAGCGCCGGGTCGCTCGGCGGGGCCGGGGATATGCCGTGGGAGATGAATTTCACATACAAGCCGGAACCGCCGGTGATGAGGGGGCGTTTCCCGACCGCCTGCAAGCGCCGGATGCATTCCCCTGCCCGCCGGGCATGCGTGGCGGCATCGTTCTCCTCCGCGGGGTCCAGAAAGCCTACCAGGTGATGGGGGATGCGGGACAGTTCCTCCCGGGTGGGTGCAGCGGTGATGATGGGCATGCCGCGGTAGACCTGGTAAGCATCGGCGCTGATGATTTCAGCATTGCCCAGCTTTTCTGCCAGCTCAACCGCTGCCGCACTCTTGCCGCTGCCGGTCGGGCCCAGTACAAAAATGGGTTCTGTATCAGGATTCTTCATTCGAAAAGATATTTAAGGGACGTACCATATTGGTTTCTTCCTTTTTGGCTGTCGATACACCCCAGTATCAACAGGAACACCACATTCAGGGGCGGCAGTAATACGAATGTTACCAGGAAAAAGATACTGAACAAGCTGCGCACTGCTTCCACGGTGATTGTCTTGTGAAGAAGATATAATGCCGTAAAGAAACAGGGTATAACCAGCAGCAATAAAACCCATCGGCCGCTCCACCCCACATCATGCAGCCGCCTCACCACCACACTGCCGGAAAGCAGCGGAATGATAATCAGCAGTGTTACCACACAGATGATTCCTACCACATGCGGATAAGGTATCAATGTCGGAAAGCAACGATACGTCGTATCCACGATGTTAATGAGAAAAAACACTATCAGCACCATCCCCCACCAGCACCAATATTCATTGCGACAGGAGCGACCGCGAAACTGGAAAACCCGCCGCAGTGCGAGAAGAAAAAGTGCTCTGATGCTGCTTACGCGAACGGCCTGTGCACGCCCGCAGACGGAACAATATTTTTCTTCCACACCATGTCGGGTGTTACAATATGGGCACGCATGCATCATCGGGGATATTTGGAGGAAGGGCCGTAAGCATTACCACCGCGTTGGGTATCCTGAAAGTGGGAAATGATGATGCGGAAGCTCACACCGATAGGTATCAGGCACAGGAGGGCGTATGCCACGGCAAATGCCGTGGTGCCCGGTTCCAGTAAAAAGAAGGCAAAGAGAGGAGTCAGGAAGCTCAATATGCCCCCGGGTATCCAGACACCGCTTGCTCCGATATCATGCAGACGGCGTACGGAAACGCTGACGTAGGGTATCATCATCAGTGCGGTCGGTACCAATACTACCACCAGCAGCACTATCAGACCTGACAGGTCAAAATCCTCCATCGGGCTTGCATATAACATGGATACCAGGGGCATGAGTAAGGTCACTATACCGGATAATATGTACAGAATGATATTCTCAAACAGTACGAAGCTCCAGTATTCCATGCGGGTGGCACGCCCGCGCAGGGTGAAGCTCTTTTTCATGGAAAAGACAAAATTCTTCCACAGATTTGCACGATCCTCCGGCGGCAGAGCCATTTCATAACCGCAATGCGGGCAATTTGCCGGCATGATGAATCCGGTGATGTCTTTCCCGCAATTCGGGCAGGCTCCCATGGAGCTGTTCTCAATGATGGCGAGTTCCTCCGCCATCTCCGGCAGAGAGGACAGGGGAACCCACTCGCTGTTCTCCTCCGGCACCACCGGGGTTTCCGGCAGCAGTGCCTCCGTGCGAATGGCTGATTTCAACTGTTCTTCCGTCAGAGGTCCCACCGGCTGGCGGCAGCTGTTCAGATAATAGTAGTTCATAGGTCAGGCGTGGGGATATTTAGATGAGGGTCCGTATTTGTTCGCGCCGCGTTGGCTGTCGATGCAGGCTACAATGAGTATTCCCACCGAAACCAGATGCGACAGCATCGATATGATGGCATTCATCCATACCATCCCACGGGATAAACCCAGGGGATGGGTCGAATTGTCTTTTCCCTCCTCCCATTTTCCGGAACGATACCGCGCAGAGCGAACCTCTCTGCGGGCGATGACCCGAACTTCGCCATCCCCTTCAGGAAACCTGATTTCCGGATGTTTTTTCCGCAATTTCTCCAGGCTCATGACTTCATCCGTGTTGCTCACCATGCGCTCCACCGGTATATCAGACCACATTATCTTCGAGTAAGCCGCATAGCTATGGCCATACACCGTAATGACAAAGGGGATAATCACCCACCAGCCACTCAGCCCGATATCGTGCAGACGGCGTACGAGGAGCGGATACGTGAGAAAGGCTCCCGCCCCGGCGATGAAATAAAAAATGCAGAACAAATCCGCAGGCAATAGCATCGGGGAAATACTGTTGAACTGTACCGATGATATGCTCGACAGTATCAGCAGCAACAGCAGGAACAATACGCCGAAAAGACAAAAGGACCAGTATTCCTTGCGCTGACTGCGCCCGCGAAAGCTCAGAAGCCTCCGCAGCGCCAGACAGAAAAAGCTCCACATGGAACTATCGGCAGGAGCCTGTGCTGCCCCGCAGGAGGGACAGGAGGGCGGCAGGACATACCCCTCCTGCTCTGCACCGCAGCGGACGCAGCAACCAAGTTTCCCGAAAGACAGCGGCGGGGATGGTACAGGCATGGACTGTGGTTGATTCAACCATCCCTGCTCTGATAAGGGACGCCAGGTTTTCTCCCCCTCGGCAGCACAGAGGGTATCGGCACTGATGGTGCCGTTGAGCACAAGGGCACTCAACTGTGTGGCGGTATAGGGCCCGCAGATGTTGCGGGCTTCGTCCAGATAGTAGTATTTCATGATTGGGGGTCGGGTATTTGTTCAGCGGTGATTTTTCGCGACGGCAGGAAGCCGGGAACTATCAGCAGGAGAAGGAAGATTCCGTTGCTTCTGGTCAGCACCTCCAGGCAGAAGAGTGTCACTTTCCTGTCCTCCCATACCGGGTCTGAGATACGATGATACATCTGCAACAGTTCGCTTTTCTCGCGCTCCTGCAAACGAGCCAGGGCTTCCTGCCGCGCCGGAATATCATTCACATATTCCAGATGCACCCGCTCTTTTTCCCGGTCTATTTCATCGGTGATGGGTTTCGCGGCACGCAGAGTCTGCACCATGACAGGAAAGCCCAGATGAACATACAGCGCCAGATTCAGCATCAGGCTGAGCATCACCTGCCATGACCACGAGGGCTTTAATCCGGCATCGCGCAATCGCCGCGCCAGCATCAGAAAGAACGGCGCCAGTGCCGCCGCCACCACCGCCACGGCATACAAAACCATCAATACAGGTATATACCCTGCACCGTTCAGATGATAGGCAATACCCGCCGCCACTCCTCCCAGACACAGCAGAAAAACTGCCGCCAGACACAGGGGAATCGTGCCCAGCAACCAACCCCAATACTCCAACCTCCCTGCCCTTCCCCGCGGGCTGTACCAGCGGGCGGCGAATTCTGAATTCGGTGGCAGGGAGTCGGACATTTTCCGGGAAATCAACCTCGGGGATACTTGATGCAGGGGCCGTACTTGTTCGGGCCGCGCTTGCTGTCGATAAATCCTATCACCAGCGATGCCAATGCTGCCAGAGCAGAGAAAATGTTGCCCAGTCCGTACATCACCATGAAGGAAGAATTATCCGAACCTGTATACATCTGCATCATTTGAGCCTCCATCTCCTTTTCCAGCATTTTTTCTGCCAGTGTGGCATTCAGTCTGCGCTTGTTCTCAATCTCCCGCGCCAAAGCTTCTTCACCTCTCTCCCGGGCATCTGCAGCCAGACGAGCCGCCGCCTCTGCGGAAGCTGTCTCATTCTGAACATATGTTTCTGAAAGCGAAACTATGACTTTTCCGCCCTTCTCCGCAAAATCCTGCATCATCGGCACAACAAGATACGTGCACCCTATGCTGACAGCCAAGATGAGAGCCGACCACCAGGCAGACAATCCCATGTCATGAAAGCGCCGCCCATACAGGAAAAACCACGGGATAGAATAGAGCGCAAACATCACGGTGAGAAAGATACCCACATCAGGAAAAACCTGTATGAATTTATCTGCATCAAACGCTGTCTCCGCTTGAAAGATGTCCGCACAAATCAAAACCACCCCGATGGCCAGGAAGTATATCCATAAACATGTTACCGGTATCATCCCCACGCAGAACGCCCAATACTCCTTGCGTGTGGCACGCCCGCGCAGACTGAACATGCGCCGCCCGGCATGCAGCATGTTTGCCCAGAAACTATCGCTCGCCGGGCGCAGGCGATACCCGCAGGAGGGACACCTGTTCGGCACAGACCAGCCGGTCAGCTCATGCGAACACTTCGGACAGCATCCGGGTTCCACACCCACGCCGCCACGAGCAAAACCAACAGAATCCCCTGCCCCGGTCATCACCTGTCCATTCTGAACCCAGGGCTGTTCACTGAGGGGTTTCCAGTTAGCATCTCCGGCCAACGCCACCTTGGTCTCCTGTGTCACGGCGCCGGACAGCATCAACGCCGCCATTTGTTCGATGGTGAAAGGTCCTTCGGGCTTGTTGGAATCATTAAGATAGTAGTATTGTGCACTTCCCATAAATGTCAGGCTATTATCGCCGTTCACCCGTGCAATGTCAAGCTATCAGTCTGACACTCTGCAAAAGAAACACCGCTGTGCCGTCGGTGGTATGAGAAGCCACGTTCCCATTAGTCAGGTGGGTGCGGAGTGGGGGTCGCTGAGGTATCCATTGGACGGAACATAAAACCCCTCGTACTTGATGCCCCTTATATATATACATCGGTCCGGGCCTTATAGAACCACGCGTCACGAGCACAGCAGCTGGTTTCTTATATACCATACTCCCCTGCCCTATGCAAGCCAATTCTGTCGTATCTTTCACAACTGTTGGATGATGTTTGTTCCATGTGGAACATTCTCCTTTTTTATCATATAAAAAAGACTGATATTTCAACATTTAAGACACGCACATGCGCGCGCGTAAGCGCGATATTATTTGACAAAAGGTGGATAAATGTGTATAACTGCCGCAGACACATGACGATACCTCAGATATTAACAAAACAACTGTCGGCAGCCCTCAGCACCGTACTGGGTGATGCGCTGCCGGAGGGATTCATACCTACTGTGACACCGTCGCAGGATTTACGCTTCGGTGACTACCAGAGCAATGCAGCCATGATGCTGGCCAAACAGGCACGTACCAACCCCCGCGCCCTCGCCACGCAGGTGCTGGAAGCCTTCGGTGAATCCGAAGCAGCCACACTCGAAATCGCAGGTCCGGGCTTCATCAATTTCCGCATCCGACCGGAATTCTTTGCCCGCATGACAGAGGCCATGATGAATGATGAGCGTCTGGGCGTGGCAAAAACAGAGCAGCCCAAAACACTCGTCATCGACTTTTCTGCCCCCAATGTGGCAAAACCCATGCATGTGGGTCATATTCGCTCCACCATCATTGGCGATACACTCGGACGCCTGGCCCGCTTCCTGGGTCACACGGTGATTACGGATAATCACATCGGCGACTGGGGAACTCAGTTCGGAATGATTCTCTGGGGATGGAAGAATATCCTGAACCAGGAAGAGCTGGCCAAAGACCCCATCGAAGCTCTGCTGGCCGTCTACAAGGAGGTCAACACCCGCTGCAAGGAAGACACTTCCCTGCTCCCTGTCTGCAAGGCTGAACTGGTGAAACTCCAAAGCGGCGATGAGGAAAATCTCAACATCTGGAAACGCTGCATCGAAGTCACCAAGATTGGTTTGGAAAAGATTTACAGTCAATTAGATATATCATTTGATCATTGGCTGGGCGAAAGCGCATATAATGATGCACTCGCACCGCTTGTGGACGACCTTATCGCCAAGGGTATTGCCCGCGAAAGTGACGGTGCCATCTGCGTGTTCTCAGATGGTTTCCATAAGCCCCAGAATGACCCCTTCCTCGTGCAGAAAGACGGTGAATGGGTACCTGTGCCGGCTATCATTCGCAAGGCCGACGGCGGTTTCCTCTATGCCACCACGGACCTCGCCACGCTTGATTACCGCACCACCCATTTCAACGCAGATTCCATCTGGTATGTGGTGGGTGCACCCCAGGAAAAACACTTCAAGCAGATATTCGATATCGAGCGTATGCGCGGCGTGAGCGGCGACTTCCGTCATGTTGCCTTCGGGTCCATCCTCGGTAAAGATCGCCGACCCTTCAAGACTCGCTCCGGTGATACCGTGAGCCTTCAGGACGTCATCGACGAGGCTGTTTCTCGTGCCGCCAGAGTCATTGAGGAAAAGAGCCCGGACATGCCGGAGGACGAAAAAGCAGCCGTTTCTCAGGCCGTCGGTATCGGTGCCATCAAGTTCGCAGAGCTCTCCCAGAACCGCATGAGCGACTACATTTTTGACTGGGACAAGATGCTTGCCCTCACCGGTGATACCGCACCCTACCTCCAGAATTCTTACGTCCGAGTGCGTTCCATATTCCGTAAGATAAATACACAATTCGTTAAGCCTCAAACTCTTACATTTACACGGGATGCAGAGATTCACCTGGCACGTATGCTGGTCCGATACGGCGAAGTAGTGCCCTCAACTCTCGACGATTGCCGCCCCAATCTGCTGGCTTCCTACCTGTATGATTTGGCCCGCGCATTCCATAGTTTCTATGAAGCTTGCCCGGTACTGAAGAGCGAAGGAGACACACGTGAAACACGTCTCGCCCTCTGCGACCTGACTGCTTCCGTCCTTAAACATGGTATGGGTCTGTTCGGTATTACCATGCCTGAAAGAATGTGAATATGAAAACAAAACAGCTGTTCCACATGGAACAAAAGCTCGTCATCCTCTGCGCCGTTTCAGCCATTCTGGCTGGCGGCGCAGAGCCGCTTTATGGGGAAAACATAACCTATCAGAACTCCCCTGCCCTGCCCACAAGTAACGATCGGCCGATTCCTCTTGCAAGAATCATACTTGCCACAGAGAACGCAGAAGCAGCGACACTAATCAATCTGGGCTTGCAGGATGTTTTGCTTGGATATGAATCGCGCGCGCGCGCGTATTTTATCAAGGCATTGAATATGGAACCTCACGCACCTCTCGCTTTGTGCGGACTCATGCTTCTGGAACAATCCAGGCGCATCGATTACAGCATACAGTTGCAACAGCTCACTTCCATTATCAACTCAGCCGACTTTACAGCAACGCCACAGGAATTATTCTACATAGAAACCTTTCTGAAATTACTTTCCGGAGATGTGCCTGGTGCAGCGAGAGATTTCGAACAACATGCAGAACGATACCGAGCAGATATATTCTCCGGTTGCTGGGCTGTCTCTCTCTATCATTCGTTGGATAAAGAAGAGTCGGCAGAAACATTATCAACTGCTCTTTACGAAAGGAAACCAAATCATCCGCTCTGTCAGTTCTTTCGTTGTTTCGTATTCGAATCGCGTGGACGTGTTCCACAGGAAATCATAGACCTGTCACGGAAATGTTGTGTTACGACAAAGCACCATCCTATGGTCATACATCTCTGTGGTCATCTTCTCTACAAAGAACAGCTATATATTGAAGCGGCTGACCAATTCCGGCATGAGAGAGAAATCCTCCAATCAGATATCACAACAGAGGACATACCTGCAGCCGAAACTTTCGAATGGCATCGTGCCGGTCTCTATGAAGCTTCGGCAAGGTTGTGTACAACTACCGATAAAACAAAAGTTCAATCGTTCCACATGGAACTTCTGAATGCACGAAAACTTGAAAAAGAAATAGTCCATGCCGGTGATATACTGTATCGATGGGAAACAATGACGATTCCCATGCGGCATCTGCTTTTCAGGAATACAGCGCCAAATACAGAGGAAGTTCGGCACGCCATTGCATGCAGTGTTCCACATGAAACATTTCTCGATGATGACTTGTGTCACCATTTTTCTGATTGTCTGAAATCCGTGCTCCACATCAAAGTTCTGACAAAACAGAAACGAACGAGCAAAGTCAATTCAACACTTGAAAAGGCAGAGCAGTCTTATCAATGCTTGCGCGATTCACGTGAAACTATTGCGCAAAAAGGAATGACCTATCGAATGTGTTACATGAGAGCTCTCGATTGTGCAGAAAGCGCGTTATACATGGCTCGTGCGCTCGTCTACAAGGATTCATCTTCTTTGTGGAATGAACGTGTATCAGAATCTCTTTCACGGCAAAAGCAATACCGCATGCTTCCTCCCATGCTACGTTTATCTGAATGATAACACTCAGCAAGGCAGGGGAGTTTTATTCTGTGGTCTTTCGGGAATTATCCGAAAGACCATTATTTTTGTTCCACGTGGAACAATAAACTTTACCGAAATATCTTAATTTACCAAATAATTTCTTTTCTCACAAATCGGTTGACGGGGCAGGGTTTATATGTTATATTCCTAATATGAAAATCAACATACTCCGTTTGACATTATTACTTTGTTCCATGGTGGCATTGACGGCCGGTATCAGCTCCTGTGCCTATACTCAGTTTAACAAACAGATAGTTGAAAAGGCAACAGTATATAATGGGTTTGCCGTGGAACTTCCTCTCAGTCTGTATTCTTGTCAGGGTAATTGGTATGTCAAGGTACGTAAGTTGGAAGTACAGAAAATCAAGCCCTTTGTTCATGACAGCATCATGTTGAAAGACTCTTCGAAGGAAGCTTTAGGTACTCTTAAACCATTTTCTTATTATACTGAATATCAATATATTAGAATATCAGAGGGAACAGCTGCCGTCTTACAGCGAGCAGACGGTTATGCCACGCTCGAAACACTGTGTGATGAATTGAAATCCAACTATGCAGAGGGGAGTCTTGCAGAGCTTACGGACAGCATGCAGCATCGGGTTTACGCGCAAATCAAGACAGAGCAGGGGAACATAGCCTACGTGGCTCCTGACGGTCAACCCATTCGCAAACCCGGTGCGGGTATTAAGGTTCTCAGCAAGGCGGCACTTGTATGTGTGGATGTACCCGGTACTGTTATCTGTAATGTATGCATGCCTGTAATGGCGCCTTTCATCTTTTTCCATGATTTCCTGAGCGATGAGACCTCAATTAGTAATATAACTCATTAACACTTAATATATTATATCAGTTATTCACAAAATCCGGTGAATAAGTCTGTGAATAAGTGGTGAATGAGTATGTGAACAACTTTTATTCACCGTGAGAGCGAGTCTTATCAACCGTGTTATACACAGGGACAGTACAAAGAAAACGATTGCATCTTAAAGGTTTAACTCAGTTATTAGACTTATTCACAGGACTGATGATGATGAATTTGAATTTCTAATATTCAATAGTCATCAAATCGGAAAAGGAAAGGAGCTCCTGACAGCTCACCTTGACATATGTCAGGCAGGTGATAGAATGAAGCCATGGATGACTTATCTCCCAATCAGGATTATCTTTGGATGATGCGAGCCGTAGAGCTGGCACGGCGCGGTGTAGGCACGACCAGTCCGAATCCGCCGGTAGGAGCCGTTATAGTACGCGATGGATTTATTCTGGGAGAAGGCCATCATGAAATAGCCGGTGAGCTGCATGCCGAGCGTCGTGCCATCGACAATGCCCGCTGGAAAGGTAATGAACAATGGCTGAAGGGTTCCACTATTTATGTGACGCTGGAACCCTGCTCGAGCTACGGACGCACGCCTCCCTGCACAGAGGCTATCATCGAAGCAGGTATCAGCAGAGTTGTCTATGGAGCTGTAGACCCGGATGAGCGTCATCGTGGCAGGGCAGATGAAATCCTGCGTGCGCATGGAATCGAAGTGGAACATGGTGTATGTGGGGAAGTGTGCGAGATATTGGTACGCCCCTGGGCCTGGTCGGTCAAGCATCGGCGTCCATGGGTGCTGGCAAAGGTGGCCACGACCATGGACGGACGCATGACGCGCCGTGATGACCGCTGGTTGTCCAGCCCGAAGGCGCTTCGCAATGCCCACCAGCTGCGGGCAGAGAGCGATGCCATTCTGGTGGGAGGCGGAACGGTGCGGATGGATGACCCGGCACTGACGATACGCACGCCGTTGCAGGTACCCTCACCGCGCAAGAAACAGCCCTATCGCATCGTTCTGACACGCGACCGCAACAGTATACCGGCCGACTGTCAATTGCTGACGGATAAGTACGCAGATCGAACGATTATTCTGGAACAGGTGTCTGATTTGAAGGTGATGCTGGAAGAGCTGTACAGCCGATACGGCATCGTGAATCTTCTGCTGGAATGCGGCGGGCAGCTGCTGCGGCATTTCCTGGAGGAAGGGCTCGTGAATGAATGGGTGCAGGATATTGCCCCGATTCTGGGTGGCGGCCCGGCGCCAATGGTGCCGGGGGACTACCTGAAACGCGAGTGCAGATTCAGGGAAGAGGAGATTCTGGCCTGCGAACCCGATATTATCCTGAGAGGAATACTGGAATGAAATACTGGCGATGGTATGTGAGACTCTTCATCCTGTTGACAATGGGCGCTGCGGCGCTGTATGCCTGCTTTGCGGAGCGGGAATGGATAGAGGTCACACACCATCGCCTGGAGCTTCCTGAATGGCAGGGCGGGACGGCGCGGCTGGCGGTGTTGAGCGATTTGCATGTACGGCCGGAAGATGAGGAATATCTGAAACGCATCGTTAAGCTGACCATGCAGCAGAAGCCGGATGCGGTGTTGCTGCTTGGGGATTATGTGAACGATACTCGCAACACGCTGACTCTCGAAAAGTTTGAGGAAATACTGAAACCCCTCTCAACCGTGCCTTGTTTTGCCGTGCTGGGCAATCATGACTACTGGTATGGAGCCCGGAAATTACGGCAGATGTTCAAACGTCTGAATATTCCTCTGATGGAAGGCAAAAAGCAGGATTTGCCCGTTGGAGAAACGGCTCTCACCATCGCCGGGATGCGCTGTGCCTTCACATATCGATACCCCGGTGCTGTCTCGCAGCCCGAAACCGGCAAACCCTTTATCCTGCTGACCCACTCCCCGGCGGGAGTGAAGTTTGCCCCTCCCGGAACGTCTATTACCCTTTCCGGCCACACCCACGGCGGGCAGATTCGATTGCCATTCTATGGTGCTCTGGTGATGCCGGATCGGGATGTTGACCGCAAAAAGTCTGCCGGTTATCATGAGACGAAAGGGCGGGCATTTTATGTGAGTCGCGGTCTGGGTACCAGCCAGCTGCCTCTGCGCTTCTGCTGCCGCCCGGAAATTCTGATATTAGAGGTGGCAGGATTCTCCGCATTGTCGGAACAGGCCTGAAGTCCTGTCATGATACTTGCCAGAGGTAAAGGCTTATGATAGAATGCGCGACCGTGAAATCGCTCGTGCAACAGGTAATGGTGATGCTGACAGTGCTGCTTCTGGCAGGGTGTTATCCTGCCCAGGTTCAATATCCCTATACCGTGGCGGTCACCAAAAAACGTGTTACCCTCAGGGATAACCTGCTGGCCTTGCTTCCCGCTGCTCAGCAGAAAGAACAGGCCGCGCAGGAGGAAGCCCGCTGGCTGGCTGATACGGCCTACAAGGCGGCTGCCGGTATATCGCGCCTGAACGGCTCCTGGTTCCCCGGCTGGGCGGGCAATGCCCTCATCAACGCCCGATTGCAGGACCGCGGCCTCTGCTGGCACTACCAGCATGATATGTACCGCGAGCTGCGGCGGCGGCCGCTGGATTATTTCCGGCTGGGATGCTGCGTGCGCGATGCCACCCGCGCGTCTGAGCATAATTGCCTGTATATTGCCGCCCGCGATGCTGACTGGCCGAATGCCTGGGTGCTGGATGCCTGGATGTGGAACGGGCGATTGAAAGTGAATGATGCCCGGAAGCTGAATCCGCGGCGCTGGACGGATTCGCCCTCCGTATGCCGCACACAGTCCGTCTGCTACCCGGAGGGGCACACCTGGCCCATGGAGCATTGGAGCGTGCTGCGCTCCGCGGATGGCGATTATCAGGGCTACTGGATGGAGGAGACGAGGCGTTCCTCGCAGTACCGGCGCATGTATGATAATATCCTGAAGGGCAGGGAAGAACACCCCGGTTCCCTTACCAACTATTGACAGATGACATTTGACCGGACAGGCAGATTGCTCGTGCTGTTATCGGCCCTCGTGCTGATGGCCTGCCAGACGGCCCCGCCGCCGGAGTATGCCTACACCCCGCCCATCACCGAAAAGCGCGTGGAGCTGCAGCAACGGATGTTGCGTCTGTTGCCGCAGGTGCAGCAGAGCGAACCCGCTGCGCGGGAGGAAGCCCGCTGGCTGGCCGATACCGCCTACAAGGCAGGGGCAGCCATTGCCCGCTATAACGACCCTGTTTTCATGGCCTGGATGAATAATCGCATGGTCAACTCCATGTGGAATTTCAGTGAGCGCGGCCTCTGCTGGCACTACCAGCACGACATGTACCGCGAGCTGCGTCGCCGGGCGTTGAGCTATTTCCGCATCGGCTGCTGTGTCAGAGACAAAGGCGATGGATCCGAACACCATTGCGTCTATGTCTCTGCCGCCGGGGGAGCCTGGCCGGAGAGCATCATCCTGGACCCCTGGATTTGGAACGGTCGGCTGGAAGTGCTGGCGAACGGAGATTTCCCGCTGAAACGCTGGGAAGATGAACCGGGTATTCTCCCGTTTTTGCAGAGCGTCTATCCCGAGCGCCATTTGCAGCCCTTTGAGCACTGGGCGCGCGTGAAAGACGGCAGCGGTTTCCGGGGCTATGTGAGCAGCTTCACCGAGGAAGGCAAAAACAGCCGCCAGGGCAGGCTCATGCAGAAGCGCATCCGGCAGGGCATGCAACAGCGCGGCGGTAAGCTTTATCACTATTGAGATAACAGCATACGGGCAGAAAACAGGTAGAAAAAAAACGCAGATAATTGCATATTAGTCTTGCAATTTAGGCTCATTTGTGGCATATATCTGCAAGTTTACACCAATCATGCCTAAAGACACGTCTATCAAGAAGATTCTCGTCGTTGGCTCCGGTCCCATCGTGATCGGACAGGGTTGCGAATTTGACTACTCCGGCACCCAGGCCTGCAAGGCCCTTCGCGAGGAAGGATACGAGGTTGTACTTGTCAACTCCAACCCCGCCACCATCATGACGGATCCGGAGACGGCACCACGCACCTACATTGAGCCCATCACTCCCGAATACGTGGAGAAGATTATCGCCCGGGAGCGTCCGGATGCCATGCTGCCCACCCTCGGCGGACAGACCGCGCTCAACTGCGCGATGGAGCTGCACCGCCGCGGCGTGCTGGAAAAGTACGGCGTGCGCATGATTGGCGCCAATGCCGAGGCTATCGACAAGGGCGAAGACCGCCAGCGATTCAAGGATGCCATGGTCAAAATCGGCCTGGATGTGCCCGCCAGCGGCGTGGCTCACAACATGACCGAAGCCTGGGACATCGCCAAAAACGTCATCGGCAGCTATCCGATGATTATCCGTCCCGCTTTCACCCTGGGCGGCAGCGGCGGTGGTATCGCCTACAACAAGGCTGAGTTCGAGGAAATCTGCCTGAGGGGTCTGGATCTGTCCCCGGTGAATGAGGTTCTGATTGAGGAATCCCTGCTGGGTTGGAAGGAGATTGAGATTGAGGTGATGCGCGACCGCAACGATAACTGCATCATCATCTGCTCCATTGAGAACCTGGACCCCATGGGTATCCACACCGGTGACTCCATCACCGTGGCACCCGCCCAGACCCTCACCGCCCGTGAATACGCTCTGCTGCGCCAGGCCTCTTTTGACATCATCCGCGAAATCGGCGTGGAATCCGGCGGCAGTAACATTCAGTTCGCCGTTGACCCGAAGACCGGCCGCCAGGTCATCATTGAGATGAACCCGCGCGTGAGCCGCTCCTCCGCGCTGGCTTCCAAGGCCACCGGTTTCCCCATCGCCAAGTTTGCCGCCAAGCTGGCCGTCGGCTACACGCTGGACGAGCTGCGCAACGACATCACCAAGACCACCCCCGCCGCTTTCGAGCCCACCGTGGACTACGTGGTGTGCAAGGTTCCGCGCTTCACCTTTGAGAAGTTCAAGAAGGCAGATGAGCGCCTGACCACCTCCATGAAGAGCGTGGGTGAGGTCATGAGCATCGGCCGCACCTTCAAGGAATCCCTGCAGAAGGCCCTCCGCTCTCTGGAGACCGGCCGCTGGGGCTTCGGTTTCGATGCCAAGGACCCGGTGAATCCCACCCGCTCCGAAATCGTCAACAAGCTGGCCACCCCGAACGCCGACCGCATCTTCTGGTTACAGACCGCCTTTGTGAACGGCTTCACCATCGAGGAGGTGGAAGAGCTGACCGCCATCGACCCCTGGTTCCTGGATCAGCTCAAGCAGCTGGCCGATGCCGGCATGCAGCTGGCCACCCTCGATCTGGCAGAAGCCAAGAAACTCGGCTTCTCTGACCGCCAGATTGCACTGGCCCGCGGTTGCAGCGAGGATGACATCCGCGCCGAGCGCAAGGCCAAGGGCATTACCGCCATCTACGGCCTGGTGGATACCTGCGCCGGTGAGTACCAGGCCATCACGCCTTACTACTACTCCACCTATGGCGAGCAGAACGAAGCCCGCCCCAGCGACCGCCGCAAGATTATGATTCTGGGTGGCGGCCCCAACCGAATCGGGCAGGGCATTGAGTTCGACTACTGCTGCGTGCATGCCTCCTTTGCTCTCAAGGAGCTGGGGTATGAGACCATCATGGTCAACTCCAACCCGGAGACCGTTTCCACGGACTTCGACACCTCGGATAAGCTGTACTTCGAACCGCTCACCCTGGAAGATGTGCTCAACATCGTGGACCAGGAGAAGCCGGAGGGCGTTATCGTCCAGTTCGGCGGCCAGACCCCGCTGAACCTCGCCGCCGCTCTGGAAGAGCGCGGTGTGCCCATCATCGGCACCAGCCCCCGCAGCATCGAGCTGGCCGAGGACCGCAAGTATTTCTCCGCCCTGCTGGATGAAATCGGCCTCAAGCAGGCAGAAGCCGGCACCGCCACCAACGAGGAAGAAGCCGTGGCTGTGGCCCGGCGCATCGGATTCCCCGTGCTGGTGCGTCCCTCCTTCGTGCTGGGCGGTCGTGCCATGATGATTGTGTACGATGAGCAGGAACTGCGCACCTACATGCGCGAAGCCGTGGATGCCTCCCCGGAACGCCCCGTGCTCGTGGACCGCTTCCTGGAAAATGCTCTGGAAATCGACGTGGACGTCATTGCCGACGGCGAGATGAGCGTGGTGGGTGCCATCATGCAGCACGTTGAGCCCGCCGGTATCCACTCTGGTGACTCCGCCTGCATGATTCCGCCGAACCGTGTCTCCCCCGCCATGCATGCGGAAATGATGCGTGCCGCCAAGGAACTGGCCGCCAAACTCAACGTGAAGGGTCTCATGAATTGCCAGTTTGCCATCAAGGACGAGCAGCTCTACGTCATCGAGGTGAACCCGCGAGCCTCCCGCACCGTTCCCTTCGTCTCCAAGTCCATCGGCGTGCCGCTGGCCAAACTGGCTGCGAAGGTCATGAGCGGCATGAAGCTCAGCGAACTTGGCTTCACCAGGGAAGTGGTGCCGCCGTACTACACCGTGAAGGAAGCCGTATTCCCCTGGAACCGTTTCCCGGGTATCGACGTGGTGCTGGGTCCGGAAATGCACTCCACCGGCGAGGTGATGGGTGTGGACACCGACCCCGAGCTGGCCTACCTCAAGAGCCAGATTTCCGCCTTCAACCCGCTGCCCACGGAAGGCACGGTGTTCATCTCCGTGAACGACCGCGACAAGGACACCGCCCTGGAAGTGGCCCGCAACATTGCGGAAGCCGGCTTCACCATCTGTGCCACCAAGGGTACGATGATTCACCTCCTGCAGAACGGCATTGAGTGCGACCGCGCCTACAAAGTGTGGGAAGGCCGCCGCCCGAACATCGTGGACCGCATCAAGAACAACGAAATCTGCTTCGTCATCAATACCCCCGGTTCTCACGATGCCCGCGCAGACGAGGTGGCCATCCGCGCCGCCGCCGTCAGCACCGGTATCTCCTATGCCACGGATATCTCCAGCGCCCGCGCCTGCGCCGCTGCCATCCTGCACAGCAAGAACAAGGTGACGGAGGTTCGCACCCTTCAGGAGCTCCACGCATCCAATCAGGGCTGAACCCACCTCCGATAAAACGTCTCGCCGCCTCCCGCAATACACCCCCGGGAGGCGGCTTTTTCGGAATGTTGCATTCCATTAACCGGTATAAAAAGAACAATATCTGATACTGTGAAGAACCAAGTTACCATCCGCAGTTCCGCCGCAGAATACCTGACTTACATCGCCAGCGTAGGTGAGGCAGCAGAACAATTTGAAATCCGCTATGAGGATGAGAATATCTGGTTGACGCAGAAGATGTTGGCCTCATTGTACGGCGTGGATACAAGAACCATCAACTACCACCTGAAAAAGGTTTTTGCAGATGCGGAATTGAGTGAGGATTCAGTTATCCGAAAATTTCGGATAACTGCCGCCGACGGCAAAAACTACCGGGCGCTGCACTATGGAATACAGGCCGTCATAGCGGTGGGCTTCAAAGTAAACTCCGAACGGGCGGTACAGTTTCGCAAGTGGGTGAATGCCATAGCGCATGAGTACACCATCAAAGGCTGGGTGATGAGCGCCTGAAACAGGGCACTTATCTCTCCGACAAATACTTTGACGAGCAGCTGGAGCGTGTGCGCGAGATCCGCGCCAGCGAACGCCGCTTTTACCAGAAAGTGACGGATATCTATGCTACCGCTGTTGACTATGATCGCACGGCTGCGGCTACGCGCCGTTTTTATGCTACGGTGCAGAACAAGTTGCACTACGCCGTACACGGGCACACGGCCGCTGAGTTGATTGTGAAACGCGCTGATGCTGAAAAGCCGCACATGGGGCTCACCACCTGGAAGGATGCACCGGATGGCAAAATCATCCGCAGCGATGTCAGTGTGGCCAAGAACTATCTGAGCGCGGAGGAAATGGCACAGCTGAACCGCCTGGTGACGGCGTATCTTGACTTTGCAGAAAGCATGGCATTGCGCAAAATACCGCTGACCATGGAGGACTGGGAAAAGCGCCTCAATACCTTCACCGAAATGTTTGAGTACGGCCTGTTGAAAGATGCCGGACGGGTAACGACGGAAATTGCCGGGCTGCATGCAGAAACGGAGTTTGAGAAATACCGAATCGTGCAGGACAAATTGTTCCTTTCTGACTATGACCGCTACCTGTTGGAGCTGGAGGAGGAAATGAAAGGAAAACAGTAATTGGTCTCATATCTGAGGAAAATATCTTGCTTTATGCACGGATTGGAGACCCACATATGAGTGAAAAAAGAATTCGCCTCCTGAAATAACTCCGGGAGGCGGCTTTTTTTATGGCTGAGCAGCGGCGGGGGTGATGAACGCCGAGACACGGCCCCCGCTGCAGAGCAGGGTAGTATCAGGCGGTTCCCTCGCGCTTGCGGTCGCGGCGGCGGTAGCCGGTGGGGGTTTCCTCTGCCTTGAAGTTGTAGATGGGCTTGAGGATATCATTCACTTCGACCGTCGGATCGATATGGCCGAGGATAGCGTCCATACCCTTGTAGGCCATGGGGGCTTCATCCAGGGTCTTGCTGCTCACGGAGGTGGTGTAGATACCCTCCATCTGGCGCTGAAATTCCTCCAGAGAGAGGTTTTCCAGTGCCGCAGAACGGCTCATGATACGGCCGGCACCGTGCGGGGCACTCTGATTCCAGTCATCGTTTCCCTTACCGGTACCGATGATGCAGCCGTCGCGCATGTTGATGGGGATGAGAAGCCTCTCACCCAGTCGGGCAGAGATGGCACCCTTGCGTACGATGTTGCTTTCATGGTCGATGTAGTTGTGTGTGGTATGGAAGGCATCATGCGCCACCAGACCGAGCCGCCCGATGATGATTTCTGCCATGAGTTCGCGGTTTCGCAAGGCAAAACGCTGGCAGATGGCCATATCGTGCAGATAGTCCTGGCGGGCCTCCCCCTCCAGATAACAGAGGGCCGGCGGAATCAGGTTTCCCCCGCCCGGTGCGGCGGCTCTCAGGGCTTTGATAGCTTCGGAGATTTCCTTCTCGCGCCCCTCTGCCCGCAGTTGCATGGCGAGGGCATGGCACTGCTCGCGCAGTTCCTTGGAAGAGATATGGGATTCTATGGCCCGGTTCTGGTAAATCTCACAGACCTGGTGCCCGAGGTTTCGGGAGCCGGAATGGAGGATGAGGTAGTAGTTACCCTCCGAATCCACATCCACCTCCGCAAAGTGGTTACCACCGCCCAGGGAACCAAGGCTTCGGCGCAGGTGCGGCACATTCTTCAGCTTGCTGAAGCAGCGCAGAGCCTCCATCTCCGGGAAATCTTCCACAATCTCACGGTGGGCGTGCATACCGCCCGGAATGTTGCGGTGCATCACCTCATCCAGCGCAGGCAAATCCGGCTTCTTCTTGCCCAGACAAAGCGTGTACATACCGCAGCCGATATCCACACCCACGATGTTCGGAATCACCTTGTCTCCCAAATCTGCCGTGAATCCAATCACACAGCCCATCCCGGCGTGTACATCCGGCATGATGCGAATCTTTGCCTCGGCAAACGCAGGCTGGGCCACCAACTTTGCAATCTGCGTACGGGACTTCTCATCGATACAGTCCGTAAAAATCTTGACATTTGCGTTCATGGCTGCATCTTAACAGAAAAATACCTGTGATACAACGCATCGATTCGCATGTATCATGACTCAATAGTCATTTATTGCTTCGGTTTGTTATCAGGGCAATGTCCTGATGACCAGGTGGCCGAGCGTCTCTGCTTTTCTGCCCGGGATGTAACAATGCTTCAGGCGGGAGGGCTGTCGGCGGGGGCGGGAAACGTAGGTGCGGAACACCTCTCCGGTGCTGTCGTGTACCAGAGCGTAGCGCGGGGAGCGGGGCAGGCACGGTGGGGAGAAATCCTCGCAGCGGGTGGTGGCTCGCTCTCCCGGGATGCCCAGAGCAGCGCAGTAATGCCGCCAGACGCTGCCGTGACCGCGGCTTCGGCGGCGTTCCCAGGCGAGGGCATGTGCCAGCTCGTGCAGCAGCGTGCGCCGCACCAATTCCGGGTCGCGCGACAGATAGTGTGCCAGAAAATGGCGGGAGAGAGTGATACGCTTTTCAGCGGGGCGGCAGCAGCCCAGGCGGCGGGTGGCGCGGTCAGTTCCGAATCGCCACCCCTCCAGCCCCAGGGCAGCAAAACACCCCGCCGCCCACTCAGCCGGAAAATCCGGGCTGTCCGGGGCAGGGCAGGGTGGTAGGAGGTATTGATTGACCATCGGGATTTTTAATTCGTCAATCGTCAATGGTCAATCGTCAATTTTATTTGTTGTTGAGGCGTTCGAGGACGGCGGCTTCAATCTCGGCATAGAGCTCCGAATTGTTGCGCAGCAGCTCCTTGGTGCCATCGCGACCCTGCGCAAGCTGGCTGCCGTTGTAGCTGAACCAGGAGCCGCGCTTCTGCACGATGTCGAACTCCATGGCCAAATCCAGCAGACTGCCCACGGAGGAAATGCCCTCATTGTACATGATGTCAAATTCGCATTCCTTGAAGGGGGGAGCCACCTTGTTCTTCACCACCTTGAGCTTGGTGCGGTTGCCGGCCACAGAACCGTCCGTCCCCTTAATCTGCCCGATGCGGCGGATATCGCAGCGCACGGAGGCATAGAACTTGAGGGCGCGCCCGCCGGGGGTGGTTTCCGGATTGCCGAACATCACACCGATTTTCTCGCGAATCTGGTTGGTGAAGATGCAGATGGTGCGGGCCTTGGCAATGAGGGAAGTGAGCTTGCGGAGGGCGGCACTCATCAGGCGGGCCTGAGCCCCCACCGTGCTGTCGCCGATATCGCCTTCCAGCTCCTGGCGGGTCACAAGAGCAGCCACAGAGTCCACCACAATCACATCAATGGCGTTGGAACGCACGAGCGCCTCGCAGATTTGCAGGGCTTCCTCACCGCTGTTGGGCTGGGAAACCAGCAGGTCATCCAGATTCACGCCCAGCTTGGCGGCATAGGCGGGATCGAGAGCATGCTCCACATCAATGAATGCCGCCAGACCGCCGGCTTTCTGAGCCTGGGCAATCACCGTGAGAGTAAGCGTGGTCTTACCGGAGGATTCAGGGCCGAACACCTCCACGATGCGTCCGCGCGGGAAACCGCCCACGCCCAGAGCGCGGTCGATGAGCAGATTGCCGGTGCGCACCACTTCCACCTCCATGGTCTTGCGGTCGCCCAGACGCATGATGGCAGTCTCGCCGAAATCTTTCTGGATCTGGAGCATAGCGGCATCCAGCGCACGCTGGCGCTGCGCCATGAGCTTGTCCTGATCGGGGGTCGTTTCTTTACTCATATCGTGGCGAGTTTACCTGTTCGCCCATGGCCTTGCAAGCCCAAATTGCGGCACGGTGTATTTTCATACGCGGTTGCAGAATGAGCACCGACAATGCATGGAAATCCCTGCCGGAATTCCTTTTCGAGAAGTGATTGCAGTACATACACCGGTTCATTCCCGTTTTTGCTTTTCGTTCCATTCTGAGCCACACACTTGCCTGTTGCAGTTCGCATTTCAAATGCGATATACATTCGGATGCTTTATCACTTGAGCTTAGGGGCGTTTTCAACAGCGCATCGTTGGTGAATCGATGCGTTCGCTTGATACAAAAATGCATCTTTTTGCGTGTTTTTTAACGTTGTTGCAAACAATCTACTCGACATCGCATTTGAAATGCGCTACACTCCAAGATAAGCGTACAGGTTGGGTGTACTATGCCTGCCTGGTAAGTAGCTTTCCTTAGATTTAACTTCCACAACATTATGAAATTACATCTCCCCACGCGCCTTCGCGCAGCTGTTCTCGCCTGCTTCGCAGTCGTGACCTCATTCACCACCACCTTCGCCACGGGTGCCCTCACCGGCGGCGCGTTCGCCGTTGCCATCGCCGGTAGTCAGGCACTTGCGGCTTATGATGCAACCGAGGCTATTTACTCCGGAACCGGTAATACTAACATTAATTTTGAGAATGTGCCGGCGGGAAAGACGCTGACATTTGCAATGTCCCAAGACAATAGCCAGAGAAATTACTTTAGTAACGCCAATCTCACATATAACGGCGATATTATAATCAACGGTGGCAGTGACGGCACAACGGGTCTTATTATCAATGATGGTTATAAAGGGAAGGTTATTACGTTTGCCGGTGCAGTCACCGGTAATGGTGTCATTAAGAAAACATACAAGGGAACCAATATAACTTTTGCTTTTACGGGTGACGCTACTGATTTCACCGGCAAAATGGACATGGCCGGAGATGGTAACGGTAACCATTACAAACTGAAATTCTCGACGACAAATAACAGTTCGAGCACCAAAGGCGTTTCCGGCACGGGAGATATTACCTTTCAGGGGACTACTGATAGTCTCGTATATGATTACTCCGGAGGTAATACAGTTTATGTGACGAATGCCATCACTGTCGATAATGATGCCTCTAGCAAGGTCGTTCTGTCCGGAACGGATGAGGTGGTGTTTACGAAAAATGTTACCATTCACCAATTATTTGGAATTGTCGGAAATGATGCTGACCCCACCGGCTCCGCGAATGCCTCTAAGATCACGTTCAAAGGGGCTAGTTCGACCTTGGGCAAGAGCAATGTAACAAACACCATCACCTCTGCTCTGGAAGTGGCGGAGGGAGCGAATCTGACGCTGGCCGGCACGATGTGTTTTGCTTCTCTGGGGGATACTGCACGGGTGACGGGCGCCGGCAGCGTAAGTATTGCTGACGGTTTTACGATGGAATTAGGGGCGGATTTTACCCCGGAGCTGAAGGAATACAAAGTATTTGGTGAGAATCTGACTCTGACCGGATGGGAAGAACTGACCGCTTCCAGTTTACTGAAGAGCGGGCAGACGATGAATCGTTCCCGGATAGAGATAACTGCAACCGGCTTTAAGTTCACAGAGATTGGTGCTGAGTACACGGATATGACTACCACCGGGACGCAAAACTGGAATTATACAGATACCATTTGGACTACTGGTCAGAATGACAGTGATGATCCTATCGCTTTTGCGGCTGGTGACAGTGCCGTGTTCTCCTCAGATGTAGATTTGACGCTGACGGCGACAGAGATAGTTGCCGATGCCGTAACGGTGAATGGTGGCGCCAACCTGACACTGACGGGTAATGGAAACAAACTGAACTGCGCGGATATTACACTGAACGGAAATTTGGTGTTGAAAGACAATGTGTTGGCGAATACCAGTCGTGTAAGTGGCACCGGCCCAATGTCCATCGCGGGTGAGGTTCTGTTCGATGAGAGCCATAGATTTTCATCCTACACGGGAGATATTATCGTACAAAATGGAGGTATTCTGAAGGTGGGGAGCTCTGTGGGAGGAAATGGAGGTGTATTGGGGGAAGATCTTTTCGCGAACAGTGCTTCCACGCGCACGATAACCGTTCAACAAGGTGGTACCATTGACCTAAATGGCTCGGCTGATTTTTACTACGCCCTTGTGCTGGCAAATGATTCTGTGTTGAAAAATTCCGGGAGCGGTGTAGGAACCGGTAGCAGGTCATTGCCCAAGACAACGCTGACCGGTGATGCGGAGATAACCACGGGAAGTCGTTTGGGTATGTTGGGAAGCAATTACTCCAAGACGACTCTGAATCTGGGAGGACATAAACTGACCAAGAAAGGTGATGGCACGTTCCACCTGCTTAATACAGATGTTTCTGCCGGTACCCTGCAGGTGGATGCCGGTGTAATTGAGATTCTTTACCATGATCAAGCCTATGAAGGTAAGTTGAACAATGTGACATTCTCTCAGGGCACCGGGTACAGCTTTACGACTCTCGCTGATACCATCATGGAAAACACCCAGATTAAGTCTGATGGTACATCGATCATCAAGCTTCAGCGGGGAGGGATAAAGTTCACAAAAGGCGGCACCGTCAGC
This sequence comes from Akkermansia sp., assembly GCA_017472085.1. Classification (GTDB taxonomy): domain Bacteria; phylum Verrucomicrobiota; class Verrucomicrobiia; order Verrucomicrobiales; family Akkermansiaceae; genus Akkermansia. The sequence goes on from JAFUQZ010000021.1 coordinate 46,044, forward strand.
AGTCTTGCTTTGCAGAATGCAGGTACAAGCCTCACCATTGAGCAAGGCGCGTCCGTTTCGGTTACGAACGTAGAGTTGGCCGCTCCCATAGTTAACAAGGGTACATTATCGATTACAGGTACCCTGACCGTAGCCGATTTGGCCGGGTTCACTCCAACGGTTTCAACGGGCACTCTTTCCTATGAGGATGCGGACGGAAATAGCGCGGTATCCGGTTATCTGACCGGAGAGCGAGTTTATACCCTGATAGAGAATACCGGTGAGCTCAACGATTCGACAATCACCACTGTGGCAGGGGTGGAAGGTGAATATGAAAATGGTCAGCTGACGGTTGATACCCTTGATGACACTATCTTCTACGTTAACGTTGATCCTGCCACCGGAAAGCCTGATGTGGTTACGGCGGTGGATTTGGGAAGTACGGCAGATAATGTTGCCAGACGGTATCACATTAACGGCGGCACTCTGGAGGTGGGTACGGATGGGAATAATATTCTGGCGACGGCTACCGGTACAACGGGTATCATAAAGCTGACCGCTGATGCTCAAGTTTCTTCCAACTCGGAGATACCGTTCAGCGGTGACTTACAGGTGGTGGGTACAGCTGAAAGGCAGACGGTTTTGACACTTGGTGGCACCGTAAATGCACAGGCATGTAAGAGTGCCAAGGCCAGCATTGCTTCCTGTACTTCGGTGACACTGGATAACGGTAAGCTGGCATATCAGGCGGCGCCTGAAACGGTGAGAAATCTGACCATAACCAACAATGGCGCTGCGATTCAATTTAAGGATTATAAAGATGGCCCTACTATCGAAGATGCCACGGTTTTCGCAGGGACCACCACGTTGGGCGGTGTTCTGACAATCACAGCTGATTACAAGTATGCCGCTCGCTTCGAAAGACTTTACGGTGCGGGTGAACTGGTAGCAGGTTCTGCCGGGGAGTTCTCTATTCTTGGCATTAATTCTTTGTCCGGCTTTTCGGGCAAGCTTACGTTTTCTAAAGCTAATGGCAACACGGATATTGCTGTCTCGACCGGAACAACTGCTGTCAACTTCAAAGGTATTTCTGTTACGAATGCCATGACGTTGGATCTGAATGCGGAAGCAGCTACTACCATGACGGAGGGGCTTTCATTCCATAACGGTGCGACCGTTATCACGACTGCTTCAAATGGCGGTAGTTTGGAAACATCTCTGGTAGTCAATGAGGACCGGGCTGAGAATGATCGTACGTACAGCGTTCTTCGCCATGCAGGTTCAGGATTGACAGTCAATGAGATCACACTGAATGACACCGCCAGACTGCAGGCAGAGTTTGATGCTGACGCATTGAGTATCAAAGCCGGTAGAGATACACAGCTCAAGGTTGTACAGGGTCATACGCTCACGGTTACTTCATTGAGTCCCATCCCGGGTTCTGATGATAGTTTCCTTACCATTGGAGGCAGTGGAAAGGTCAACCTGAATGGTACAGGAAGTGTTGCTTCCTTAGGTATCGGGACATGGGGCACAAGTCCGATCGTGGATTTGAACGGTACGTATAGTGTGGGGAGACTGCGCATGTCGGAGGTGAGCGAGTCAAAACTCAATCTTAATACGGGTTCAACGCTTAACATAACCGGAACGACTAATGACAACTCTACGAACAGAAGCATTCTCCTTGCCCACTGGGGTTATGCTTCCACTCTGGTGCAGGATGGAGGAACCTTGAATGCCGCCGGAGCGGTGATGTATACCGGGTGGACAGGATCCGGCACGTATCAGGCGAAATCCGGTACTGCCACATTGAAAGGTATTTCGTTCCTGGCTCAGGAGTGGGGTGGAAACAACTACAGAGGCTCATTCCTTCTGGGAGACGAAACAAGCGGCAGCGCTCGTATCAATATCGGCAGTGAAGGCATATACGGAATCAATAGTGGTGCCGGTGGGGCTGAGGTAACCGTCAAGCTCGGTAACGGCACACTGGGTGCTACATCTGACTGGACAATGGGATATGCAGAGAACACCACCGGTACGAATGTAGAGCTTATCGGTATCAACGGCGGTACGGTCATTGATACAGCAGATACCACATCCGGTAGTGGTGGTCATACCATCACGATTGATTCGCCATTGGTGGGTAGTGGTAAGTTGGTGAAGGTGGGTGCCGGCACGTTGAAACTGACGGCGACCAACACCTACAGCGGTGGTACAACCCTCAACGGCGGTACACTGGAGGTGGCCGCAGAGTCGGCTCTGGGTAGTGGAACTCTTGGCATCACCGGCGGTACGCTGGATGTGACGGGTAATGTCACGCTGGGCGATACTGTGAGCACCACGGTATCGGGCGGCAGCCTGAAGGCATCGCATGCCGACGGTTGGACGCTGACCGGTGCAAGCGTGGGCGGTGCTGCGGCGGATGCCGACAGCACCGGCAAGGTGACGCTGAAGAACTCCACCATCACCGGTAATATTACGGGTAACGGCAAGCTGGTACTCTCCGGCACGACGCATGCCACGGCGAATGCCACGGTAAGCGGTGCGACTGTGTCCGGTATCACCGTAATGACAGCAGATGCCACGAAGCTGACGCTAGACAACACTACCATCAGTTCTGCCATCACCAACGACGGTTCTCTGGAGCTGAGCGGTACGCAGAATGTGACACTGGCCGGTACTTCCGTTACCTCATATTCGGATGTTTTAAACGGATACAAAACGACAACGGATACCTATGCTCTGGCGAGTGGAACGACTGTTACGACTGCCGCCGGTACAACCTGGCAGGTGAATGGTGAGACGGTAACGGATTCCGATTTGACGGACATCAGCTTTAATGGCTATAACCTGATTGTCCAGACAGGCGATTCCGCCGGAAAGGTCTACTACATCAACAGCGGCAGCGTGGAGTACAAGGCCGATGCCGGATGTGCGGATGCAAGCAAACTGCAGCTGACGGGCGGTAAGCTGGTGATGAGTAAGGAACTGGACACCGCCGTGACCACGGGTGGTATCGCCGTGACGGGCAGCAGCACCACGCTGGAGCTGAACGCCGAGCTGGATGCCGGGAAGCTGAGCCTGGACACGGACGCTGCCACCGTCCTGATGGGCACCGGCACGCTGAATCTGGGCACGGGCACCTCGCTGGACTCCGGCATCTCGCTGGGCACGGAGACGGATGCCAGGTGGACGGGCACGGTGAAAGTGGCCGGTACCGCGCTGACCGATGCCGACCTGAGCAGTCTGGGAGTGAGCGGGTCCACTATCGAGCTGGATGATACGGACGGCAGCCTGAAGGGCGGCACGTATGCTGCCAAGGTGTTGCTGAGCAATGGCTCGCAGCTGACGCTGGGCGCCAACAACGCCTTTAACGGCGGGCTGGATGCCACGGCCGGTTCGCTGTCGGTTGTCGGGAAAAACAGCATCAGCACGCTCACGCTGGCTGATGGAGCTGATTTGGGTATCAACCTGGCCGGGATGGGACTGAGCTCGCTCAAGGATATTGGTACGGATGCCATTCTGACGGTGGGTACGCTGAATGCCGCCACCGCCGGTGGAGCGGTGAATCTGAAGGCGCTGGCCGGCAATCCCCTGCTGCTGACCATGAGCGATGGCCAGAGCATTACCCTGGCCGATATCACCACCTGCAACGCCTCGCTGGGGCTGCTCATCGGCAGCAGCACGTCCAACGTGTTGGAGGTGGAAGATGCCAATGGCTTCACCTATACCTACACTCTGACAGCAGACGACACGACCGGGCACAAGCTGGTGACGGTGACGGCTAGGTTGAATGCTGCCGGTTGGGTGGGCGATACCGCCGATACCTGGAAGAGCTCGGACGCGGTCGGCGGAACTGATGCCAACTGGGCAGGTGCCGTAGGCGGCTTCTACGGCTTCGGCTCCGGAACGGTGAATCTGGATACCGCCGGAGTGACGACCGGGGATGTGATTGTCTCTGCAACCACCGGAACAACGGCATACACCTTTGAGGGCGGCGCTCTGAGTGCCGATACGCTGGCGGTGAATGCCGGTAGTCTGGTACTCAACAATGAGAGCGTGAGCACCACAGCCTCGGCGCAGGTCTCTGACAGTGCCGGACTGACGGTGAATGCCGGTAAGAAGCTGACGGTCGGTACGGATATGGCTGTGCTGGATACCGCAGAGCTGACCAACAATGGCAGCATCAAGGTGACGGGCACGCTGAGCGTGGACAAGACGGCTACCGTGACCAACAACGGCACGCTGGAGGTCGGCAGCATCAATGCCTCCGGCGCCACGATTGCCAACAGCGGCACTCTGACCACCGGCGGCGGTACCATCGGCAAACTGACCGGAGAGGGCAGCCTGAGCAACAGCGGTACGCTTACCATTGAAAGCAAGGAGGCGACCAAGCTGGGCGCGCTTGCCAACAGCGGTATACTGAACGTGGGCGGCGACCTGATGGTGAAGACGGCGGTGACGGCCGGCGGCACGGTGAACGCTGCCAATGTGACGGTGGACGGCGATGCCGCCTTCACCTCCCTGACCACGGGCAAGCTGAAAGCTTCTTCGCTGACGGTGAAGGATGCCACCATCACCACGCTGGATACCGATAAACTGACGGTGAGTGACAAGGGTGCAGTGAAAGTGACCTCTGCCACCACACTGAGCAGCCTGAGCAACAAGGGCATCCTGGAGGTGACAGGTGATCTGACCCTGACGGCCCCGGTAACGGCCGGCGGTACGGTGAAAGCCTCCAACGTGACGGTGAACGGCGATGCGGCCTTTACCACGCTGAGCACGGGCAAGCTGAAGGCTTCTTCGCTGACGGTGAAGGATGCAATCATCACCACTCTGGATACGAAGCAGCTGACGGTGCTGGGCGGTACGGTGGCCGTGACCAATGGTGCGACCCTGACGGCGCTGACCGGTACCGGCACGCTGGATGCTGCCGACAAGGTGAAGCTGGCACAGGCCGTTTCCGGCATGGTGAATGTAGAGACGCCTGAAATCGAATTGGCCACCTATGGCAGCAGCCTGGGCGCCCTCACCACGGATGCCGTGACCATGCTGGAAGGCAGCACGCTGAGCACTGAGAAAGCTCTGCTGACGGTGAATGCCGTGAACACCCTCAGCGGTGATACCATCAGCCTGGATGTGAGCGAATCCGCCTATGCAGCGCTGAGCAAACTGGCCGATGGAAGGTATACCGCCGGGGATTATCTCCTCATTGACGGAGCAGCTTCCGTGGATATGTTCACCTATGCGAACGCAGAGCAGCTGGACTCCATCATCGCTACCGGTATGAATGCCGGTCTGACGGTGAATGATGGTGTGCTTTCCTTGAGCATTTCCGAAATCACCAATGAGAACGGTGAGGTTGTGGGTATGATTTGGGATACCACCGGCGGCAACACCATTGCCAACAACGGTTATAGAATTGATACGGAAGCCGGCTTCTACAAGTCATTGGATTATGTGAAGCAGGTGGTGGTGACAGATTCCGTCACCTTCGACCTCGCGGCAGACAGCGTGGGTGATTCCGTGGCCGGAAATGCCAGCGAGCCGGTTGCCGGATTGTTCATCCGTAACCTGAGCGGCGGCGGCGAGCTGACCATCAAGGGCAATACCGCCGCACAGGATGTGGCCACCCTCATGAACACTCCCGGCAGGAAGATTACCGCCGTGGCTCTGACGGCAGATGCCGCCACGGTCAACCTCGGACTGCCGAAGGGGGCTGAGGGTTATCTGGTGAGCGACTTGAGCAGCACCGGCCCGACGCTGAAATCCCTGAGTCTGGTGAACCGCTCCGCCGTGAACGTGAACATCAATACGGAGGTGCTGGGTGATACCGATGTGGCTGACTACACACGCCTCAGCGTGAAGGAGGGCAACATCCTGACCACCGGCATGCTGAGCGGCACGGATGAGGCAGAAATAGGCGGTGTCATCACCGTGCGCAAGGGCGGTGTCTATACCGGCACTTACGATGAAGCCACCCTCGTGGCGGCAGATGGCAGCAACCTGCGCCTGCGTACCGGCGGCCGCCGCAGCATGAGCCTGGTGGTGAACGGCGGTGGTCAGACCACGCTGGATTCCGCCGGGCAGGACGGCAGCATGGACTTCCTGCGCGTGGGCGAATCGCCGATGGCCCGTGTGATGAGTGTCGGCTCTGCCACGCTGAACCTCCTGAACACGACTGCAACGGATGACGGCATACGCCACAGCACGATTACCCTCACCTCCGATGAAGGAAACTACATCAACAAGTCGGTGGTCACGCTGTCGCTCGGTGCGGCAGAGACCGCCCGCACCCTCAGCACCCCCGGCAGCCCCGTGGTGATTGATGGCCCGGTAGATGTGACCGCATCCTCCATCGTGGTCAATATGCTGGGTGATACCGTGAAGAACGGCGTGCTGGAGGTCAATACCGGGTCCGACAGTAATCTGACGCTGGCCCGTTTCGTGACCGGCGGCAATGTGGAGGGCAACACGGTGACCCTGACCGGCACCCCTGAGATGCAGGCCCTGCTCAACAAGTACTACACCAATGCCCGCCTGGACAGCAAGGGCGCCATCAAGGTGGACCGCGTGACGGATTACTACGGCTCCCGCATGCAGCTGAGCGACAATGCCCGGGTGGGTATCGGCATGGCCGATGCCGCTCTGGTGAAGCTCAACCCGCAGGCCAACCGCAGCGAGTACACCGAGCTGGCCGGAGTGCTGGACTCTCTGGATGCTGCCGTGGCTACCGGCAATAGGCAGGCTGCCGATGAGCTGGGCGCTGCCGTGAGCGGTGCTTCCGTGGCTGCCCTGGGTGCTGCCGTGGCCGGTGATGTGGAACGCCAGTTGACGGGAATCCGCAACCGCACCACCACCATGGGTGTGGACCAGACGCAGGTGAATGAGAATATGCCCTACTTCAACGCCTGGATTAACGCCGAGGGTGACTTCCGCCGTCTGGATGAGGATGGTACGGCTGCCGGCTACGAACTCACCTCCTGGGGCGGTACTGTCGGCTTCGATGTGGATATGACTCCGCGTCTGACCATGGGTCTGGCTGCCACCGCCATGTATGGGGACTTCACCGCCAAGTCTGCCGACCATGCAGAGGGTGATCTGGACACCTACTACGTGACGGCCTTTGCCCGGTATGCCGCCAATCGCTGGTCGCACACCTTCGTGGCAACCGCCGGCATGGCGGACACCTCGCTCAAGCGCACGGTGACACATGCCAACGGCAGTTACAGCACAGAGGGTGATGCAGAGGCCATCAGCTTCGGCTTCCTGTACGAGTTGGGCTATGTGGTGGCCATGAACGAGAGCGCCACCGCCTGCCTGCAGCCCGTGTTCAACGTGATGCTGGCTCACAGCTCGCTGGATGGTTACTCTGAGGAAGGTCGCGATGCTGCGCTTCGGATGGGCGGTGTGGATATGACCACCGTCACCTTCGGCATGGGTGCCCGCGCTCAGGCCATTATGGGGACGAACCTCTATAACCGCTCCTCCCTGGTGGAAGGTCGCGCCCTGCTCAAGGTGCGCACCGGCGATACTGAGGCTGAGGCAGAGAACACCCTCGGTGCCGTTCCCGGTGCCATGGGCAGCGTCAAGGCCGCAGAGATGGGCACCATCGGTGCCGAGCTGGGTGTGGGTCTGACCGTGCCCATGGGTGCCGCCGGCGGCGCCATCTTCGCGGATGCCTCTCTGGAGGTGAGCAGCGGCTATACCAACATCAACGGTACGGTCGGCTATCGCATCAACTTCTGATAAGCGCTCTCCGCAGCACATTTCCCGGGCAACAACGGCCATTTGCCGTTGTTGCCCGGTTTGATTCAGAAAAGAGAACATTTGTTTTTCCCTCTCCCATTGCTTTCACATGTGTCCCTAATCTTCTGGACACGTATGCATGGCTCTTTTTCGCATTGCCAGATGAGGTGAAGAGGCGTATACTTTCCGGCAGAGAAAACCCATCCACGCTATATGAATCACACGCTGCGATACGAACCGATTCCCGCTTCTTTCTACACCCGCACCCGCGATAAGCTGGCGGCTCAGTTGCCCGCCGGCAGTCTGGTGATAGTGCATGCCAACGATATTTACCCGACCAATGCGGACGGAACGCTGGCGCACCATCAGAATGCCAATCTGTTCTACCTGACCGGCATCGACCAGGAGGAAACGGTGCTGCTGATGCGTGTGGGGGAAAACGGCAGCCATGAGGACACGCTGCTGTTGCGGGAGACCAATGAGCATATCGTCATCTGGGAGGGAGCCCGCCTCACCCGCGAAACGGCTACGGAGCTCTCCGGGGTGCAGGATGTGCGCTGGACGGATGAATACAATGCTCTGCTGGCCGCCTGGGTGCCGGCAGCAAAGGAGCTGTGGCTGGAGACAGATAATCACCCGCGCCGTCTCACCTATGTGCAGACCCGCAATGAGCGCATGGCAGCCGCGTTGAAGGCCTCCTATCCGGATGCAAAGACGAGCAGTGTCTACCCCCTGTTGGCCGCGATGCGTCTGGTCAAGGAACCGGAGGAGCTGGAGCAGCTGCGCCGCGCCTGCCGTATCACCGGCGAGGGATTCACGGAAATCCTGCCCGGCATCCATCCCGGCATGGGTGAGTGGGAGATGGAGGCCGCTCTGAGCGCCGCCTACATCCGCCGCCGCGCCCGCAAGTTCTCCTTCCATCCCATCATTGCCTCCGGCGCGGATACCTGCGTGCTGCACTACATCACCAACCACAAAGAATGCCGGGACGGTGATTTGATTCTCTTCGACATCGGCGCGGAATACGGTGGCTACGCCGGCGATATGACCCGCACCGTGCCCGCCAACGGTCAATTTACCCCCCGCCAGCGTGCCGTATACGAGGCGGTGCTGGCTGCCCACCGCTATGCGGTTTCCATCATGCGTCCCGGTGTGGATAAGATGGACTATGAACGGCGTGTACGCGTGTTCATGGCGGGTGAGCTGGTGAAGCTCGGCCTGCTCACGCAGGAGGAAGTGGATGCCCAACCGGAAAACCCGCTCTGTGTCCGCAAGTATTTCATGCACGGCACCTCGCATTCACTGGGGCTGGATGTGCATGATGTCACCCCCGATGCGCCGGTCTTTGCCGCCGGTCAGGTGTGGACCGTGGAACCCGGTATCTACATCCCTGCGGAAAACATCGGTATACGCATCGAGACGGATATCCTCATCCTGGAGGACGGCGCGGAAGACCTCATCCCCAATGCCCCGCTGGACGTGGAAGATATCGAGCGCCTCATGGGGAAGTGTGATTGACGTCGTGTGATACCCACCGTACCACCCACGCAGCGCGGGTGGTTTTCGCAGAAAGGCCGTTCAGGCCTTTCTTTTCACCCCGGCAGAGCCGGTTTTCACAAGCCTGCGCGAGCAGGCTTTTTTCATCCGATGCTGCATTTTGCAAGCCGCAGATGAAAAAGCTCCCTTGACGGGAGCGATGAAAACAAGGCTGTCGCCATGAGTGAAAACGCACGGCGTGCGGGTGAAAAATATTTCTGCCGGAATAGGTGATACCCACCGTACCACCTGCGCAGCGCGGGTGGTTTTCGCAGAAAGGCCGTTCAGGCCTTTCTTTTCATCCCGGCAGAGCCGGTTTTCACAAGCCTGCGCGAGCAGGCTTTTTTCATCCGATGCTGCATTTTGCAAGCCGCAGATGAAAAAGCTCCCTTGACGGGAGCGATGAAAACAGGGCTGTCGCCTTGAGTGAAAACGCACTGCGTGCGGGTGAAAAACGACGGCGAATCAGAGTAACTCAAGGAGCAGGCGGGAGAGCAGGGTCATGATGATGAGGGCGGCGGGATAGGCTGTGGCATAGGCAATCACCGGTTCCTGGCGGTCGGTTTTGGCCGTGATGGCTCCCAGTGCCGGGGTGGAGGTGGAGCTGCCGCAGATAGCCCCCAGCGCTTCTGCTAGGGGCATTCGCATGAGCTTTGCCGCCACAAAATAGCCCACCACCAGCGGCACGAGTGTGATGCCTGCGCCGATAAGGAAGAGGGAGATGCCCTCCTGCATGAGTGTTTCTACCAGCTTTTCGCCGCCGGCCACTCCTGCCCCGGCCAGAAACAGCATCAACGCCAACTCCATCACCAACACACGCCCGGGGCGTGGCATATAGCCCAGAATGGGGCCGATTTTGCCGAAATGCCCCAGAATGAGTGCCACCAGCAGAGGCCCTCCGGCCATGCCCAGCGAGAAATCGCTGTCGCCACCCAGGCTGATGTGGATGTTACCCACCAGAATTCCCAGACACACGCCGCCCGCCAGCGAGAGCAAATCCGTGACGCCGATGGCACTGCTGCGATGGCCGCAGGCATCAGAAAAGGCGCGAATGGCAGCCGGGGTGCCCACGACGCGCAGGATATCATTGCGCATCGGCTCCGTATCGCCCGTTGGCACAAAGGTATTACCCAGTCGGTTGATGCGTGTCACCAGAATACCATGATTTTCCAACAGGCGGAGCTCGCTGAGGGGTTTGTTGCAGAATGCGGGAGCCAGCAGAATCAACTCGGCCGTTTCATCGCCGAAGGTACGCGGCAGGGGTGAGATGCGGGACAGATGCCCCAGCAATCCGGCATCGTGTTTCAGGTGGCGGCGCTCACCCACCAGCATCACAATCTCACCCTCCTCGAAACAGTCCCCCGGCGAGAGCGGCATCAGGATGTCGCCGCGCAGCACACGGGTGATGCGGCAGTGCATCCGCCCCTGTTCCATGAAATCTGCCATGTTTCTTCCCTGTACCTCCGGGTTGCTGATACGCACGGGGCGCGTGATAATCTGCTGCGGGTCCTTGTCGGCAGTTTCGGGGGGCGCTTCATCCAGATTTTTTTTCAGCAGTCGCGGCAGCAGCTGGACAAACAGGACAATTCCAATCACCCCGAAGGGATAGGCAATGCCGTAGCCGATGTTGATGAGCGCTTCACCCCCCGGAATGTCGCCGACACTTTCCATGGCCGCTGCCAGTGCCGGGGTGCTGGTATTCGCGCCGGAAAACAGCCCGGCCGCCAATGCCGGATTGATACCGCAGACCCGGCACAGAGCCCAGGCGGTGACGGCTCCGGCCAGACTGATGAGCAGCGCCAGCAGCACAAGCCTGCTCCCCTTGCTGCGCAAAGAGGCAAAAAAGCGGTTTCCCACACCCAGTCCCACGCAGTACACGAACAGGGCTGTTCCGATACCGCTGACTCCCTCCGGTACTTTCAGGCCGAAATGACCTGCCGCCAGAGCCACAAACAGCACCCCGGAACTGCCGAAAGCAATTCCTTTCACAGAGATATTTCCCAGAGCCATCCCCAGAAACAGAATGGCAAAGAGGACGAACGTGGGATTAGTGAGTATCTGCTCCATAATGCGCGCGTATCTGTACCTGCCGCCCCAATATCATACCCGGCCCTTTTTGTCAAGCTCCGTCTGTTCTCGTACTATTCCTGCGGAATGGTTTTACATCCGCATGCAGTGCGTTTTCGCGCAAGGCGCCAGTCTTGTTTTCGCAGCTTCCGAAAGGGAGCTTTTTCATCTGAGGCTTTATTGAGCGAGCATCGGATGAAAAAAGCCTGCCTGCGCAGGGGTGAAAAAGAAATGCCTGTCCGGCCTTTCTGCGAAAACCACCCGCTGCGCCGGTTGGTATGAAATGCATCATTTATTCCTGCGGGGTATGAATGAGATGCAAAAAATCGCGCCCGGTGTTCCCGGGCGCGTGAATGAATTGTCTGTGAAGGTCTCTTACTTCTTCACGGGGGCCACCACGATGGGTTCCACAGGAGTATCAACAGCGGGAGGAGTCTGCTGTTGCTGCTGCTGGCAGGACACGAATGCGGCGGCGGTAAGAGCGAGAACGGTGATGTACTTCATATCGGTTGTCTTTCTTGGTTGCTGATTTACTGAAAAAGCCTATGACTACAGGTCTTTCAGCTAATATCCTATATATAACTTTTGAAATAATAAAGCAAGCTTAAATTTCAAGAAAGGTGATAAAAAGTAAGGAAAAGTCACCATTCCTGGTCGGAGAATGGGGTGGGAGAGACATTCCAGCCACCGCTGCCGCCGCAATAGGGGCAGGCACCCTTGGAGGTTTCGCCGGTACCGAGGCATTGGCCGCAGCAGCAGGAGCCGAACAGGAGGGCGGTGGCCGCGGCGGTAAGATAGAAGTAGCGATTCATAACAGATGCTTTTTAGCATACGGGTGGCATTGCTGCAAGGTATTTCAACGTCCACAGGAGCAAAAAGTATTGCAAAACGGGGCTGAGTGTGAGAGGATGCAGCCATGCTGAACACCGACACAATAGCTGCCATGGCTACCTCGCCCGGAACGGGGGCGCTGGCGGTTCTGCGCATCAGTGGCCCGGAGGCCATGGAGGTCCTGCAACGCTGCACGAGGGGGGGCCGGGTGCCGGAGCCGCGCCGCGCCACGCTGGTGCGTGTGCGGGATGCGGAGGGGCGGGTGCTGGATGAAGCGGTGGCAACGTATTTTGCCGCACCTGCCAGTTTCACCGGTGAGGATGTGGTAGAGTTGAGCTGCCATGGCGGAATGCTGGTGAGCCGTCGGGTGCTGGAGCGGGCATTGGCCTGTGGGGCGCGCCCGGCAGAGGCGGGGGAATTTTCCCGCCGGGCCTTTGAGAACGGGCGGATGGATTTGACGCAGGCAGAGGCCATCATGGATATCATCTCTGCGGGCAGCGATTTGGCGCTGCGGGCAGCGCAGAACCAGCTGCAGGGGGCGATTCGGCACCGGGTGGAGGAGATAGCGCAGCAGCTCATTGCCGTAACGGCGCATGTGGAGGCCTATATCGATTTCCCGGAAGAAGATATTACCCCGGATACCATGCAGGAGCTTACTGCCGGGCTGGATAATGCCGCAGCACAGCTGCGCCGGTTGCTGGATACGGCTGATGAGGGGCGTATTCTGCGTGAGGGCATACGCACGGCCATCGTGGGGGCTCCGAATGTGGGTAAATCCAGCCTGCTGAACATGCTTCTGGGGTACGAGCGCGCCATTGTCAGCAATACCGCCGGTACTACCCGTGATACTATTGAGGAAAGCGTGACCGTGGGGGGGCTCTGCCTGCGCCTGATTGACACAGCGGGGCTGCACCACAGCGAGGATGCGCTGGAGCAGGCCGGCATGGAGCGTAGTCGCCGCGCCGGAGCGGAGGCTGACCTGCTGCTGGTGGTGGCGGATGCCTCTGCACCATGCGCGGAACTCCCGCTGGAGCAGACCGGGGCTCACCGCCTCTGCATCCTCAACAAGGCTGATTTGCCGGAGCATCCTGATTGGAAAGAGCGCGCTGCGCTGCGTATCTCATGCCGCACCGGACAGGGACGTGAGGAGCTGGAAGCGGCGATAGGAGAGCTCTTCCTGCATCAACGCGCTGAAACCGACACCCTTGCCGCCATCAACCTGCGCCACCGTCATGCCCTGCAGGCGGCGCTGGAAGCCACTCTGCACGCCCGCGATGCCATACTGAGCGGGGTATCACCGGAGTTCGTCTCCGTGGACTTGCGCGAGGCGCTGGAGGCGGTGGGCGAAATCACCGGTCGCATTGATACGGAAGATATCCTCGACCATGTGTTCTCCACTTTCTGTCTGGGGAAATGATGTGTGCCTCCGTCGGGAGGCACATGCTCGGCGTTTGTGTAGACAAGTTTCGCAAGGCGCGAGGCGAAATTCTGCCGAGTCAGCTGCCGCTTCCACGGCAGAGCGAAATTCCGCTTCGCGGAGCGAAATTAACAGCATGCGCTGTCAGCGAAATTGCTGCCTACGGCAGCAGTGGTGGAGTACCGCAGCCCTTTGGGCTGCCGAATTCAGTCACTACCGCCGTTCCGGCGGTAATTTCGCTATCTTCGCAGAGGATAATTTCGCTCATGGCGATAGCCATGAATTTCGTTCGAGCGGAGCGAGAATTTCGCGTGCCTCCGTCGGGAGGCACACTGTATCATCGTTAAATAGGTCTCCATCCCATAATCTTCTTGACATTTTGGGATGTGGGGCGTATGAATGTGCCAACACAATTTCATAAGATTATGTACAATCGCGACGAAAAGACTCTGATTCTGTTCAAGCCGGACTGCGTCCGCAAGAACCTCTCCGGTGTGATTCTGCAGCGTCTGCTGGCTGAGGGCTTCCGCCTGCGCGGCATGAAGATGATGCAGCTGAATGATGAACTGCTGCGTGAGCACTATGGCCACATCATTGACCTGGTGATTGACGGCAAGCCGCTGTTCCCCACGCTCAATGCTTTCATGCAGAGCAGCCCCGTGGTGGCTCTGGTGCTTTCCGGTCCCGGGGTCATCACCCGCGTGCGCACCATCCTGGGGCCGACCAACTCCATGAAGGCCGACAAGGGCACTATCCGTGGTGATTTCGGTACGAACAGCATGCTGAATATCTGCCACGCATCCGATTCTCCCGAGAGCGCCGAGGTGGAAATCAAGCGCTTCTTCGCTGACAGTGAGCTTTTTGACAACGTGGACTGACAGGTCTTCGTTCAGTTAATGACCAAAAAACCGCCCGTATCTCAGGATATCGGCGGTTTTTTTTGCAACTACCGCTTCCGGCGCCGCGAATTGGACTTTTTGCGTTGCGCCGGACGGCGTTTGCGGGGAGTGGATTTTTTGACGGATTCTGCCTTCTTTTTGGGCGGTTCCACCTTGGCCGGTTCGGCAGGGGGAGGAGGCGGCGGTGGGAGGGCTTTGAGCTGCGTTTCCGGGTTCATGACGGCGGCAAAGGCAGCAATACCATCGGCCAGTGCCAGAGCAAGCTTGCTCTGGTACTCATCGGAGTTGAGGCTCTCGGCTTCTTCCCTGTTGGTGGCATATCCCAGCTCCACCAGAGCCGCCGGGCAGCGCAATGAGCTGAGCAGGCTGTAGTTTACACGGCGGCAGCCTCCGTCCTTTGCTCCGGCCTTGCGGACGAGTGAGGATTGAAGCGCAGCGGAGAGAGCAGCATTGGCCGCATCATGTTCATTGGCGGGGCGTTCCGTTTCTCCGGGGGCTGCGGGGGCCACGGTGTAGGTTTCTATCCCGCTCACATCACTACGGCCGCAGTTGAGGTGGAGGCTGAGGAAAAGAGCATCCGTTGCCTGATTTGCCAGGTCTACACGGGATTGGTCTGATACGTGCTGATTCACCTCGCGGGTGAGTTTTACTTCTAACCCCCGCTGGCGAAGTTCTCCGGCCAGCTTGCCCGCCACCATGAGCGCGACATGGGCTTCGCGCGCATAGTCGGTGACGGTGCCCGAATCATGTCCGCCGTGGCCGGGGTCAATGACCACGGTTTTGATGGCGCGTCTGTTCGCGATATAGGTGGGGCGAAGCACCGGGTCTATCAGCTTCAGCAAGTCTGTTTTGGAAACGAGAATATCGCCCTTGTCATCCGGCCGTGTGGGGTGGCTGAGGGTACAGCGCAGTCCGTGGATACTTACTACCCGCGGACCGGGCCCGAAAATGAGGGTGACAGTTCCGTTGCCGACGGCTCGTGTGCCGCTGCCTTTCGGCTGGGCAATCGGCATGAGTTTGTAGAAGCTGCGGATGTCTTCCAGGGAGACGTAGCCTACGTTTTCCACGCTGGTGGTGCTCCACATGCCACCATCAGCTGTCACAGCAGAGCCGGGCAGTATCAGACCTGCCAGACCGAGAAGCAGAAAGATCGATTTCATCCCCGCTTGTTCCCTTTCTTGTTGCGGGAACCAATGGTGGCGTTGCCCATCCGTGAGCCGGATACACTGGTGCGGACGCGACCGCTGCTGCTTTTCCGGGAGGAGGCAACGCGGCTGTTGCTGCCGGGACTCTTTCGGCAGACGACGCTGCTGTAGCCCAGAATACCCTCGCAAATGCTTTTCGCCAGCTTGTCCTGGTATTTGGAGCTGGAGATGAGACGCCCCTCCTCCGGGTTGGAGACAAAGCCTCCTTCAAAGAGGATGGCCGGTCGCTCAATTGTGCAGAGTACGGAGAAGCGGGCGCGCTGGATGCCGCGGTCGGTGGCTTTGGTGCTCTTGATGGCGCGGCTGTGGATGGCCGTTGCCAGCGCGATGTTCTCACTGTCCTGGTCGTTGCCGGCCAAATCGGCCATGCGGCGGGTACGGGCAAAGGGAGAGGTGGTACCGTGCGGTGCCAGGGTGAAAGTCTCTATGCCCTCTGCTGCGCGCCGGCCGGAGTTGTGGTGGATGCTCACAAAGATGGAGTCCGGGCAACGGTTGGCAATGGCAACACGCTGCTGGAGGGTCAGGAACACATCTGTATCGCGGGTCATGACAACCCGATATCCCTGTTCGCGGAGAAGTTTACGCAGCTTCAGGGCCACCGCCAGATTGCAGTCCTTTTCCCGGGCGTAGGGACTCACGGCTCCGGCATCGTGCCCGCCGTGACCGGGGTCAATCACCACGGTTCGCAGAATCCCGGCGTTTTTGGAAAAGCGCGGCCGCAGCACCGGATCCACCAGCTTGCTCACATCCGTGCTGGATATCATCAGTCGCCCTGCGTAGGTGCGAATCGGGTAGGAAAGCACATACCGATAATTATTCACATAGAAATCCTGGTGGTTGTTGCGCAGGGAAATGCGGTGTTCACCCTGATAGGCCAGCATGTTTCCCTTGGCTGCAGCGGGACGCAGATTGTAATTGCGACACACATCTGAAAGTCGTACATATTCCACACCGTCAATGGATTCTGTATTGTAGACATCCTGTGCTGCGACACGCCCGCACAGACACACCAGCAGTGCCAGTGTGACCATCAGCCATTGCTTCATGTGATGAAATCCCATAGGTTATTTTCAGTCTAGCATTTTCATCCCCATGGCACAAGCGGAAAATCTGCAATGACGGAAAGAAAAACCGCCGATTTCCGAAGAAATCGACGGTGAAGTGCATTACCTTGAAGCGGAGAGAGTGGGATTCGAACCCACGGTGACATCTCTGCCACGCTCGATTTCGAGTCGAGTGCCTTAGACCAACTCAGCCATCTCTCCTTGCCCTTGTCTTGAGGGGCTGCAGAAGCAGCGCGGGGATTTTGCCTTTTTCTTTCTCATCTGTCAAGCAAAATTGCTTGAAAAAGCCAATAAGATAAGAGAAAGCACCTGCGCCGCAGTTGCGGGCAGGTGCGGAAAGAACTCGTCGGATGAAATCAGGCCAGGGATTTGGCGGTGGCCACAATGTTGTCCACATTCATGCCGAGGTCGTGCAGAACGACATCACCGGGGGCAGAGAAGCCGAAATCATCAATGCTGATGATGGCGCCCTGCGGGCCGACGTAGCGATACCAGAGGTCGCGCTTGCCGGCTTCCACGGAGATGCGGCGGGTGCAGGCCGCCGGCAGGATTTCTTCCTGATACTCCGGGGTCTGCAGGTTGAAGCGGAACATGGAGGGCATGGAGACCACGCGCACGTCATCACCCAGCTGCTGTGCGGCCTGAAGCGCGAGGATGACCTCTGAGCCGGAGGCAATGATGATGAGGCCGGGTTTCTCGGTCTTTTCCTTCAGGGCGATGTAGGCACCCTTGCGTACACCCTTGCGGCGCACATCGGCGGGAATCTCGGCCACGGAGGCCAGGCTGGGCACGTTCTGGCGGGTGAGGATGAGGGCGGTCGGCCCCTGGCGGCGGCGCATGGCGCACATCCAGGCTCCGGCGGTTTCCTCTTCATCAGCGGGTCGGATGACGTCCAGATTCGGGATGACGCGCAGGCCGGTGACGGTTTCCACGGGCTGGTGGGTGGGGCCGTCCTCGCCCACGGCCACGGAATCGTGGGTCAGCACGTAGGTGACGGGCAGGTGACTGAGCGCAGCCACGCGGATGGAGGCGCGCATGTAGTCCACAAACACGCAGAAGGTGCCGGCGGAGACGCGGAAGAGGCCGTCGTAGGCGATGCCGTTGCAGATGGCGCCCATGGCGTGCTCGCGGATGCCGAACCAGAAGTTGCGGCCTGCATAGTTGTCGGCAGAGAAGTCACCGGCACCCTCCAGATAGTTCTTGTTGGAGGAGAAGAGGTCTGCGCTGGTGGAGAGCAGCCCGGGGCAGGCGGCGCCGATGGCGTTCTGAACCACGGAGCCGGAAGCGCGGGTGGCCAGTTTTGCACCAGGGGCAAACTCAGGAATCATGTCTCCGCTCTTGCAGCAGCAGAGACCGTTGGCGGCCAAATCAATGCCGGCGTCCAGCTCGGCAGCTTTGTCCGGGTTGGCGGTGCGCCAGGCTTCGTAGGTGGCTTTCCATTCGGCGTAGGAGGCCTCGCGGGCAGCCTTCACCTCTGCCATGTAGGCGCGCACCTCGTCAGAGACGTAGTACTGCACATCGGTGGGCAGCCCCCAGTTGGCGTGAGCCTCTGCCCACAGCTTGGCGCCGCCTTCACCATGCCCCTTGGTTGTGCCTTCGAATCCGGGCACACCCTTGGCGATGATGGTCTTGGCGATGATGAGTTTCGGGCGGCCGTTCTTTTCCAGACTGCACACGCGCAGGGTGCTGTCCACGGCGGCCATGTCATTGCCGTCGATGGTGAAGGTGTCCCAGCCCTGGGCGGTGAAGCAGGCGGCGATGTCATCCACCTGGGTCTTTTCGATGGGGGCATCCAGGGTGATGCCGTTGGCATCATAGATGAGGATGAGGTTATCCAGCTTCAGCGTGCCGGCAATGGCGGCAGCCTCACGGCAGATGCCTTCCTGGATGCAGCCGTCACCGGCCAGGCAGTAGATGTTCTGGGAGAAGATTTCGTGCTCCGGGGTGTTGTAGCGGGCGGCGGCGTGCTTGGCAGAGATGGCGAAGCCCACGGCATTGGCCACGCCCTGACCCAGCGGGCCGGTGGTGCATTCCACACCGGGGCAGCATTTGTATTCCGGGTGACCGGGAGTGTTGGAACCCTTGGCGCGGAATGCCTTCACATCATCCATGGTGACACCGAAACCGCTCAGATGCAGCCAGGCATACAGGAACATGGAGCCGTGACCGCCGGAGAGGATGAATCGGTCACGATTGATCCAGCGGGGCTCGGAGGGGTTGATGCTGAGGAGGTCGCCGTAGAGCACGGCGCCGATTTCTGCGCAACCCAGAGGCAGCCCCATGTGGCCGGAAGCTTTGTCGAAAATTGCATCGATGGCAAGACCACGGGCCTGATTGGCTGCTTTCTGTAAAATTTCGGAGTTCATGCTGGTGGGATTATACCAGAATAGAGCCGGATTTGTAAAGTAAAATGCCTGTTATATCGGGCATTTCGGGGGAAAAAGCACCCCGGCTGCGCCTTGTCGGGCAGTCGAGGTGTGAAAATGAGGTGGTTTGCAGAATCAGTCTTTCTTTTTGTCCTGCTTCGGGGCAGGAGCGGCGTAGACCTTGATTTCTGCTGCGGAGACACCCTTGCCCTCCACGGAGCGGGTGCCGGTGAAGCGGATGTAGCGGGCTTTTCTGGTCTTGAACTGCTCCGTCAGCTCGATGGGATTGGCGCGCAGGTTGGAGAACTCGCCCTCTGCCACTGTGGTCCATTTTTTGCCGTGAAGGCTCACCTCGCAGATGAAGCGATCCGTCATGTCCTGCACGCTGCCATCCTGGCGGGGGAGGTAGGAGAAAGCGTTGATGAAGAAAGGCTCCTGCATGTCGATGGTGATGGAGGCCGGGGCTTTGGCCGCCTCCCAGATGGTGGAGGGGTCACCGTCTATGGATTCTTTGCCCGGGCCTTCACAGCTCCATCCGCTGCGGTTGATGCCGAAGAGGACGGAGGTCACGGAGGAGACGTTGCCCTCTGCATCCACATAAACAGCCTTGACGGGGTGTGTAGGGGCTTTGTCCAACCGGGCTTCGCCTGTGAACACCGGGGAATTCGGCCCGGGGTTGCTGCCATCGGTGGTGTAGTGGATGGTCATACCCTCCTGCGGGGTGATGAGGAGCTTGTTGTCCTCGCGGGAAATTTCCGGCTTGGGCATTTGAACGGGCATGCGCAGCAGGGAGAGTTCGCTGATGCAGGGGCAGGCGCGGGAGCCGGTGATGGTGAGCCGCACGGCATCAGCCGTGACCGGGGCAGCGAGCTTTCGCATGACCTGGTTGCCGATGGTCTGACCGGCATCGTCTATCACCTGCCACTGTCCGTTCACGCGGGCTTCCAGTTTGAAGCCGGTGACGCGCTGGCCCAGTCGAATCTGCTCGCGGAGGCGCACCACATCAAAGGTGGTGGGCTTTTGCAGCGTGATTTCCAGCGAGCCTGTGGTGGTGCCGTCATTCGGGCACCAGTAGCTCTCAATATCACCGTCCGTGAGGCGGTCTGCACCGAACTGCGGGTCGTTGCCGCGCACCTCGGAGGCGGTGGCTGCAGCGCCCAGCGCGTAGTCCGTGGCCAGGAGACGCCGCCGGTTCTCGCCAAAGGTGAGCAGGCTTTCCACATCTGCGGGGTCGAGTCTGCCCTCGCGGTTGGGGGCTACATTGAGGATGAGGTTGGCTCCGCGGCCCACGCTGTCCAGGTACACCTGCATGAGATGCTCCGGAGTCTTGACCCGGGTTTCCTGGCCGGGGTGCCAGAACCATCCGGCATGGTTGATGGGTGTATCACCCTCCAGCGACAGCCACTTTTCCTGTGGGGTGTCTTTGTTGATGAGATTCCAGCAGGGGTATTTCACGTGGCCCTTTTCCGAGCCGCCCCAGGTGACGTCTCCCCGGCTCGCGGCGCCCCAGATGATGCAGTCCGGCTGCAGGCGGCGGATGAGCTTGACGACGCGGGCGAAATCATAGTAATCGTCGGCCTTGCCGATGTTGCGGTGTTCGCGGGCGCCACCGTAGTAGCCATCGCCGCCGTTGGCGCCGTCGAACCAGATTTCAAAGATGGGACCGTAGTTGGTGAGGAGCTCTGTAATCTGTTTGTAGTAAACATTCAGGTAGCCCTTTTTGCCGTATTCACCACAGTTGCGATCCCAGGGGGAGAGGTAGGTGCCGAACTTGATGCCGTATTTTTTGCATGCGGCGGCAAACTCTTTCACCACATCGCCCTTACCGTTTTTCCAGGGGGACTGGGTGATGTTGTGCTTTGTGGATTTGGTGGGCCATGCGCACCAGCCGTCATGGTGCTTGGCGGTGTAAATCATGCCCGTCATGCCCGCATCCCGGAAGGTGCGGATGATGGGGTCGGCATCAAATTGGGTCGGGTTGAACAGCTGCGGGCTTTCGTCTCCGTAGCCCCATTCCTTGTTGGTATAGGTGTTGAGGCTGAAGTGAACGAAGGCATACCATTCCATCCTCAGCCAGTCAACCTGTTGGTTGGTGGGGGTGGCACCGCAGGGTTTGGGCGGGGTGGCAGCTGTGGTGGTCTGGCCGCAAAGAGCGGCCAGCAGGGCCAAGGGCATGAGGAGTTTCTTCATGGTTGGTCGTTATTCGGGGATTCGGTGGTGTGATGCCGTACCGCGCGGCATCACCTGTTGCGGCTTATAGCATATTATTAACCACAGGTCAAGTAGGTAATTCCGGATATCACTTACTTTTTCAGCGCCTCGACAGCTGTTTTGTAGCAGAGCGGGTAATCAAGCTTGCCGTTGGCCAGCTCCGGGATGGAGGGGACGGGAAGGATGCGATCCGGACACCAGAGGGCGGGGTAGCCTTCGTTCATGATGCCGTAGCGGATGGTGATGAGGTCGTGCGGGTGCGAGATTTTGTGCACTGTGGATAGCAGGATGAGCTTTTCTCCCTTGGCAGAGTCCGGCACTCCGACCACGGCGATGCGGCGGGCGGGTTCACCGGAGGCGGAAGGCTTGATTTTGAGGACACGGGTGAGCACCTGTTCCACGTGCTCGTGGGATATCATCTCGCCGCCGATTTTGGAGAATCGGGTGCGGCGTCCCAGAATGGTCAACATGCCATCGGCATCCAGCTTGCCGATATCGCCGGTGCAGAACCAGGCCCCGCGGGTGCGTTCGCGGGTGGCATCCTCATCCTCCAGATAGGCTTTCAGGATGGAGGGGCCCTTGAGCCAAATCATACCCGCCGTTCCGAGGGGTTGAATCTGGTCCTCGCGGGTGGCATCCATGATCCGCACGGCGACGCCGGGCAGGGGGGCTCCCACGCTGCCGCCACGCGCAGAGGGGATGGAGCTCTCGCCCTCCGGAGAGATGGGAGCCGGGAGGTTGACGGAAACAACAGGGGAAGCCTCCGTTAGTCCGTACCCTTCCAGCAGGTTGAGCCTGAATCGCTGACGAGCCTCTGCTGCCAGATCCGGGGAAAGCCGCTCCGCGCCGGTGATGAAATAATCCAGCGTTTCGAAGGTCTCCGGTGTGGCCAGGTGAAACATGTGACGCGCCAAGGTGGGTGTGGCCACGGTGAGGCGTACCTTATACCGGCGAATGAGCTCACAGAGACGCCGGGCAGCCAGCGGGCTGGGGTAGGTGACCATGTCGTAGCCGTAGACCAGGGGCATGAGCATGCCGATAGTCAGCCCGAAGGAATGGAAGATGGGCAGAGAGGAGAGGAAGCGGTCACCGATGGTGAGGTCGATACGGCTCTGCGACATGACGAGGTTGGCCGTCAGCATGCGGTGGGTGAGGGGAACACTCTTGATAGTGCCGGAGGAACCGCTGGTAAAGAGAATGGCTGCTTCGGCATCCGGGGTGGGGGTGTCCGGCAGGCGGAGGCGCTTCGCAATCTGCTCCGGCGTGAGCATGCGCAGCAGCATGCGCCACAGACTCAGGCGGCTGCCGCTCATGTCGGCCAGCTCCTGCTCGATGAAGATGAGGTCGCGGGTGCGCGGCCAGGGGAAGCCCTGCAACTTGGTGACAAAGCGTTCCTCTGTGATGAAACGGGTGATGCCCGCTTTCTTCACCATGTCGCGAAATACCGGTGCCGGGGCGTTGAAATTGATGTTGACCGGGGAAATGCCGCCCAGGATGCAGGCTGCGTTGGCAATGGCTGCCAGCTTGCCCGGGGGCAGGATAATGCCCAGTCTGCGGTGGGTAGTGTGGCGCCGCAGCAGCCGGGAGAGCCGGAAGGCATACACCAGCAAATCATGGTGGGTCAGTTCCGAATCGTCAATGCCGTCGATGATGCAGGCCTCCGGGTGCGTTTTCAGGGCGCTGACGAGCAGGTGGGGCAGGGAAGCTGTCTCGATGACGCTGTGGCGGTTCAACAAATCTGCGGAGGCTTCCAGCCAGGCACTCAGCACGCGGGAGCTCTGGGCCGGGCCGGGCTTGACGGGCGGCAGAATGCGCAGGTGGGTTGAATCGCAGGGGGCTGCGGTGCAGATGGTGTCATCCGGGCTGTCATGGAACATACCGCAGAATACGGGAAGCGCCGGAATGGGAGAATTGTCGAAAAAAGTCAGCAGCTCTGCCGGATAATCGCTGAGGGTGCCCCGCAGCTGTGCCGGCCGCCCCGGCAGGAGGATGATATAGCGGCGCTCTGCTGCAAAAGGCCGCAGGCGCTCCACGACCTGTGCCTGTGTCTGGCGGCGGGTGGAAAACATCAGGCCGGAAGCACGCGTTTTCTGCAGGTACTCCATGATAGCCGGCTCCGGCGGCAGTTCATTCTGCACGAGCCAGGATACCCGCCCCGGGCCTCCCAGAGCCTTTTCCAGCTCTTGCATGATGGCGGCATTAACGCGGTTCGGCAGTACCAGAACCGATTGTTCCGGGATATTGCCGCTACCCTCTGTCACCATTTCTTGCATGTCCGTCACGCGGATATTATTACCATGCGTCGGGGAATGTGTCAAGAGCGCGGCACATGCAGCCGTTCAATGTACTTGGCAATCATGTCCACCTCGATGTCCGTGATGCTGCCGGGGGCATAGGTGTGCATGATGGTGCGCTGCCAGGTGTGCGGCGTAATCCAGAACTCCAGCACATCCTCCTCCGGGATGGAGGCAATGGTGAGTGATACGCCGTCTATGGCGATGCTGCCTTTGTCGATGGTGTAGCGCATGTAATCCTTCGGGATGCGGATGCGCACCATGTGGTCCTGCCCCACGGGAGTGATGGAGATGACCTCGCCAACGGTGTCCACATGACCCATGACGAAATGCCCGCCGAAGCGGCCGCCGCCGCCCATGGCTCGCTCCAGATTGCAGAGGGAGCCGGGTTTAAGGTGTCCGAGCGAGGTGACGCGCATGGTCTGGGTGAGCAGGTCGAACTCCACCCTGTTTCCCCCCGGCAGTCTGTCCACCGTCAGACAGCAGCCGTTCACCGCCACGGAATCGCCCAATGCCAGCTCTGCGGCAAAGGGAATGTCAATGGCACAGCGTGCTCCGCTTTCAACAGGCTGCAGCTCCAGTACCCGTCCTGTGCATTCCACTAATCCGGTAAACATAGAGCCCTCCTGTCAGCGAATGAAGTTGAAGATGAGGAAGATGAGCACCGTGGGGCCGATGGCCCACAGGAAGAGCTTCAGGGCGCTGATACCCTTGAAGTACTTGCCCAGGATGGCCTGCCCCGCCGGGTTGGGAGCGTTGGCAATGACGGTGAGACCGCCGCCGGTCACGGCACCCGCCACGATGGCGTAGCGAATTTCCTCCGGCAGGTTGGGTACGGTGCTGGACAGGAACGTGACGGAGGCATTGTCGTTGAACGCCGTCAGGATGCTGGCCAGACCCATGGTGGTGGCAGCTCCCAGCTCCGCGAGTGCCTGCAGCACCGGTTGCATCCACCAGCCCTGGCAGCCGCCCAGAATCAGCAGCCCTGCCAGGAAGAAGGCCACCAGCAGCGGCACTTTGATGGAGAAGGCATTCTGGTACTGCGGTGTGGCCATGGTGAAGCCCAGGAAGAAGAGGAAGCCGCCGATGAAGATGGCCGGATGGTGGGCGAAATAAACCGTCCAGGCCAGGAAGAAGATGGACACGCCGTATACCCAGGGCGGGATGACATCCTGGCGGTCTTCCCAGGTGGTGGGGACGGAGCCGTCAAAGGCGCTGTTGATGCGCTGTACTTCCTCCAGACGCCGGAATTCTTTCTTGAAGATGATGAAATAGGTGATGTTGGAGAGGAAGATGCCCAGCATGGCTTTCCAGCCGAATGCGGTGAACATGTGCGCCATGTCCCAGTCCCATTTGCCGGCCACCATCACAATGGGCGGCGCGGCAAAGTGAGTGAGCGTGCCGCCCACGGACACATTCACGAAGAGCAGGGCGATGGTGGCATAGCGCAGGCTCATGCTCGGCTTGAGCTGGTAGAACTTCTTGGAGAGCAGGATGGCAGCCAGGGTCATGGCGGCAGGCTCCGTGATGAATGACCCCAGCAGCGGAGCGATGCACAGCACGGAGAGCCACCAGGCGGCAGGCGTTCCCTTGCCGATGGAGGCGCCGAACTTCAGCGTGTTCTCCGCCAGGCGGTAAATCGGGCGGGAGGAGGCAATCACCATGATGACCGCCACGAACAGGGGCTCAGTGAAGCTGGTGTCGCGGTCAATGTAGAGCAGAAAGTCCTCCATGGAGTAGTAGTGATTGCAAATGAAAGCGAACGGAATAATCCACAGCCCGAATACCACTTCCACCTCACCCAGGAAATGGCAGAGGGTGGAGGCGAAGGAGACGGGCATGCGCTGCTCCGGGTGCAGGATG
Source organism: Akkermansia sp. (assembly GCA_017472085.1). Classification (GTDB taxonomy): domain Bacteria; phylum Verrucomicrobiota; class Verrucomicrobiia; order Verrucomicrobiales; family Akkermansiaceae; genus Akkermansia. The sequence goes on from JAFUQZ010000021.1 coordinate 71,525, forward strand.
CGGAATTTTTCCTCCTTGAGTTTCTGGCGGTGCTCCTGTTCCAGATGGTGAGCCAGCTGCTGGAACTTCGGGGCAATGAAAGTGTGCAGAATGGCCAGCACAAAGATGAGCGTGGCGGCCAGGTTGAACGGGTCAACGTCCACGCGGTGTTTCAGTTTGGCCCAGAGCCCCATGCCTTTTTCCGCCGGGGCATACACCTTCAGCGGGATGGGAAAACGGCTGTACTGCGGGTTGCCGTTGGTGTAGTGGTGTGTCCAGGCGGGGAAAGGACCGTCCGGGCTGATGTTGTGGGTCACCTCCCCGCAGTCCGGGCAGGGCCACAGATTCATCGGCGGGCGGAATCCCTCTTTCAGACGGGCGTGCTCCAGCACGCTGTGCCCGTCATAGGCATGGTGGTCTGCCTGGAGATATTCTCTCATCCCCTGCACACTGGTGGCGCCGGAGGCCCAGAGCAGGGCGTCGCGCGTCTTTTTTGGCAGGTTCAGAGAATCAATAATCTGTTCTTTTTCCCGGACATCCTGCTGAATTTTCTCAAGAGAGAGCGGGGTAACATGATTTTCAGCTGTGGCGGGCACGTCTGTTGCCGGTGCAGTCGATTCCTGTCCGAATGCCAGGCCATACAAGCATATTGCGCCGAAAAGTACAGATTGGAAAAGTGTTCTGAACATGGTTTCGAGATGATACCGGATTATACTATCACAGAGAGCCTGCTTTGGCGAGTTCAAAATGCCGTCATTTTCACCGGATTGCGGCATGGTTGGACGTGATGAGTTTTTCTGCTTGATTTCGTGGGGTAGGCTTGCTAATATCATCGGGTAAGATAGAAGTCATGAAAATCGCTACATTTGTTGCCTGTTGTGCCGCCATGTTGGTGGCTGCCCCGTTGCACGCCCAGAGTCGGGGAGGTTCTGCTGATGCGCTCAAGGAAGATGTTGCTCCCAAGTCCGGGGTGCGTTTCGTTATTTGTTCTCCCTCCAATGCTCAGCTTCCTTCTCCTCTGTACTACAAGGCCGGCAAGGAGTTCAAAACGGTGAACATCAGCAGCCGTATTCCCAGTCGCCGCATTCGTCCCGAGGGTGGCAAGGTGGAATTCTGGGATGAGGATCCGGGAGAGGCCGCTGCCGCCGAAAAGGGTAAGGAAAAGGGTGGCAAGAAGAAAATGCCGGAGCCCGTACTGTCTGTCCCGGTACCGTCAGGCAGCGGAAAGATGCTCTGCATCGTTGTGCCGGGCAAGGAAGTTTCCCGGACGCAGACGTATTTCCTGAAAGAGAGTGATTTTCCGAAGAAAGGAATGCACATCATCAACTTCTCTTCCTATCCTCTCAAGATGATTACCTCGGACAAGGGAGATTTCTCTGATTCGGTGGAAAAGACCATCGGCGTGTTCCGTCGGGATGAGGGTATCTCTGCCAACAATACCTGGTCCTACGTGGGTGAGGAAGTGGGCAAGAGCGTGGCCTTTGCTCTCATGTACAAGGATAAGGATGCCAAGGAGTTCAAGCGTCTCAAGGCATCCATGTTCTCCATTTCCGGCCGGCAGGCCCAGATTAACATGGTGGTGAAGGATGCTTCCCGCAATGCTCCCAAGCTGTTATCCATTCAGCTGATGGAGGATAAGTAACATCATAAAAATCTCTCTCCGATTATGCCTCACAGTAAGCATGCAACAGGTGCCGTTGCTGAGCGTATTGCCCGTATCGGAAATCAGTTTGCCATCAGCGGAGATTTCCTGTACGGCGAGGAGCTCTGCAACGGACATATCAATACGACGTATCGAGCCTGTTATCGTTCGGAGGATGGGCTGGAGGAGCGCTATATCCTGCAGCGCATCAATGACTACGTGTTCAAAGAACCGGCACAGGTGATGCGGAATGTGGAAAAGGTCACACGCCACATCACCTGGAAACTCATGCGGCGGCGCGGGCGCTGCAATGCCGGGCAGATTCTCACCCTGTATCCGGCACGTGGAGGCCGCAGCTATATCGTGCTGCCGGACGAGGGTGGCATGTGGCGGTGCTACAACAACATTGAGGGGACTCACACCTACGATGTGGTGGAGAATACCCGCCAGGCATACCAGGCCGGTTATGCTTTCGGTTCTTTCCAGGAACTGGTCAGCGATATGAACCCGGACGATATCAAGGAGTCCATTCCCGATTTCCACAATACAGCCAAGCGTTATGAAAAACTTCTGGGAAGCGTGGCGGCAGATGTGAAAGGGCGCGCTGCTGATTGTCAGGCAGAGCTGGAACTGCTGGCCGGCTGGGCGGATCGTTACAGCAAACTGACGGATATGCAGGCCCGTGGGGAAATCCCTACCCGCATCACACACAATGATACCAAAATCAACAACGTGATGCTGGATGAGGAGTCTGACCAGGCGGTGTGTGTCATTGACCTGGACACGGTCATGCCGGGGCTCTCCCTCTATGACTTTGGCGACATGGTGCGCACGGCCACCTGCGAGGCAGAGGAAGATGAGAAGGACCTCAGCAAAGTGAAGCTGGAAATGCCGTTCTTTGAATCTCTGGCCGAGGGGTATCTGGATGCAACCAACGAGTTCCTGACACAGAGTGAGATTGATAATCTGGCTTTTGCCGGATGGCTGATTACCACGGAAATCGGTATCCGCTTCCTGACGGATTATCTGGACGGCGATTTATATTTCCGCACGGAATACCCGGAGCATAACCTCGTGCGTGCCCGTAACCAGCTGAAGCTGGCGCAGAGTATTGACGAGAAGCTGCCGCGCATGCAGCGCTATATTAACCGATTGATTAAATCCTACAAGACCCAGTATAAAAAAGCGCGATGATGGCAAGCGCGTTCAGGCGGGGCTGCAAATTGGCAGCGATGCTCCTGACAGGGAGTGTTGTGATGGCTGAGCCGTTGACTCCGACCGAGCTGGCCATGCAGGTGAAGCCCGCCCGGGTACAGGGCGGGCATCTCGCTTTCCGTACGGAGCATTGCCGGGTGCTGGTTCTGCAATCGGGGCATGACAGCATCTTGCTGGTGCTGCCGGAGGGGGTGGAGCATGCTGCGCGTGTGGCACGTGTGGCGGAGCGGCTTTCGGAGCTTCTCTTTGACCGGCAGGCGGATGAACCGCAGGTCATATCGCTCGGCGAGGGAAAGCTGGTGCTGTCAGCATCTCTCCGCCAACGGATGAAAGAGGCGGATTGTCTGAGCGGTTCCGGAGTACAGGCACTTGTTGCGTTGATATTGAGTGGAGAGTTCAATCAAGCCGCGTTGAATGAGCGTGGACGCCTGGTGCTGAGTTTTGAGAACGGAAGCGGTCTCGGTCTGCAATTTTATCCGGCGGTGGCCAGGCTTGACGTGTTGGAGATAGCGGGAAAGTTCTCCGGGCAACAGGATGCGTCTCGCATCGCCGAAGTGCTGGGTTATGGAGATTCGGCTTCCCGCAGCACCAGGGAGCGTCTGTCGCGCAATCTTCAGTGCCGGGTGTGGTTTTACAATTCGGATGATGAGGCCCTGATGGCCGAGCGCGGAGGCCGGATATACGTGGGGCAGCGGGATGCCGTGCGTAAACTGTTGGAGGGAGGGAAAGCCCCCCGGGCCATTCTGCGCCTGCCGGAGGAGATGGCCGCCCTGCCCAAGCCCGTTGTTCCTCCTCCGCCACCCATGCCCGGTGCAGCTGAGGCGCTGGAGGCGTATCTGAAGTATCTTCGTACTCTTTGAATGGTATAAAAAAGAGCCGCTGTTTCAGCGGCTCTTTTGATAAGGAGAGGGAATGAAGCGTTATTCGCCCTTGAGGATGCTCAGACGGGTGGGGTCGAGCTGTTCCCAGGGCAGCTCATCCTTGGCAAAGTGGCCGTAGTTGGTGGAGTCGCGGAAGATGGGACGGCGCAGCCCCAGCACGCTTTCCATATCAGCCGGTTTGAAGGAGAATGCCTTCTTGATGCGCTCGATGATGACCTCATCGTCCACCGTGGCGGTGCCGTAGGTCTCCACATCTATCATGATGGAGACCGGGCTGGCCTTGCCGATGGCATAGGCCACCTGCAGCTCGCAGCGGTCTGCCAGACCGGCGGCCACCACATGCTTGGCAACCCAGCGGCACATGTAGGCGCCGGAGCGGTCCACCTTGCTGCAGTCCTTGCCGGAGAAAGCGCCGCCGCCGTGGCGTCCCATGCCGCCGTAGGTATCCACGATGATTTTGCGGCCGGTGAGGCCGGAGTCGCCGTGCGGGCCGCCCACCACGAAGCGACCGGTGGGGTTGATGAAGTATTCCGTTTCCGGGGTAATCAGCTCTGCGGGCAGTACATCAATAATCAGCTGTCGGCAGTAGGCGCGGATGGTTTCGATATCCGCATCCTCCGTGTGCTGGGTGCTGAGCACCACATTGAGAATGCGCACAGGTTTGCCGTTTGCGCCATATTCCACGGCCACCTGGCTCTTGCTGTCCGGGCGCAGCCAGGCCACCTCGCCGGCGTGGCGGCGGCGAGCCAGTTCGCGCATGATGCGGTGGGAGAACATGATGGGAGCGGGCATCAGCTCCGGGGTCTCGTTAGAGGCATAGCCGAACATGATACCCTGGTCACCGGCGCCCTGTTCACAGCCGTCCTTACCCTCTGCGGCGCGGGCATCCACCCCCTGGGCGATATCCGGGCTCTGGGTGGAGAGGTAGTTGACCACATGCAGGGTCTCGGCATTGAATACATCATCGTCTGCTGCCGTGCGGTAGCCGATTTCATTCACCGTGTCGCGCACAATCTTCTCATAATCCAGCACGGCCTGGGTGGTGATTTCGCCGGCCAGTACCACATGGTTGTCCTTCACCAGAGTTTCGCAGGCCACGCGGCTGGACGGATCCTGCGCCAGGCAGGCGTCCACGATGGAGTCCGAGATGAGGTCGGCCACTTTGTCAGGATGGCCTTCGCCCACGGATTCAGAGGTGAATATATGCAGGTGTTTCATAATGTGATGCGGGGGTTATTCGTAATTTGAAAAGGAAAAGCGCTTCAGCCCGCTGGGCAGGGTAAAGCTTGCTTTGCCGAACTCAGCCATGACGGATGTGGCAATGAGGGCGGCTTTGTTGGAAGTTTCCGGTGTGTCATTCTGGAGGCAGCGCAGGATATCCCACAGCAGGGTCATCTCATTGCGGAATTGGCTGCCACGGATAATGAAACTGCGGAATCCGGCCCGGTGCAGTGCCTGTGCTTCGCTGCGGGTGAGGTTGCAGGTGGCTTTCTGTTGCAGAGAATGGGCGTTGATTATCCGGCAGGCAGTACGGGAGATGAGGTTGCTGCGTTGTGTCATCAGCTCCGGGTTATAGGGCTCTCGCCGCATCTGTGCCAGTAGCCGCAGGTGATCGCGCCGCACCGGACAGGTGCGCAGACAGGGGTCATTCATCACCACCTCAAACTTGCCCGCTTGTTCCAGGGCTTCGTAGATGGAGGGACGGGTGGCATCCGTGGGATGCAGCCGCACGCGGTCATAAACGGCAGCCAGTTTGTTGTACAGAGCCGGGGTGCGCTTGCCCATTTCTGCGGACAGCCGGTTATCGTGGCAGTATAGGGGTAATTTGGGGCAGATGGTGCGAATGCGCGCGGCCATCTTGTCCGAGGCGACGCAGACGGCATTCTTGCGAATGCGGTCGCGGTTGTACAGCTCATGGACCAGCAGAGGGATGTAGGAGTCCTCCAGAAGTTCGTCCGGCAGGAAGGGATTGTCGAATACCAGGACAACACCCAGCCCCATCCGGGCGTATGTTTCCAGGGTGTTGGTGTAGTCACTCAGCGGAATCGGTCGGCGCTGTGCCACCCAGTCCAGCGACCAGCTGCAGGGCATGACGCCTGCCACGTGAGAGACAGGGAATATGTTGCCGATTTGCAGCAGCGTCTTCAGGATGACCTGCAAGGAATGGTCAAAGCGAAAGGCGCCGCCCACAGTCCAGGAGGCCTGCGTCAGATAGTCGCCGCGCAGCCGGTCGAGCGCGGCGGCTATATTCGTCTGTTGTGCAGATTCCGTATTCATGTCTCGGAGGAAGGAGTGAGAGATTCCCAGAACATCTGGCCGACAAAATGCATGGCGTTTTCGTCTGCCGCATCGCTTCTGAGCGCCAGTCGCAGCAGGTCAAAGAGGATGGAGGAGGCGTTGTTATGGCCGCGACCCTGCAGCTTGAAATGCCGGAAACCCATCTCGCGCAGACGCTGAATCTCCGGGGTGTTCAGGCACAGAACGCCTCGTTTCGGGTCGGCCAGCAGAGTAAGTAAATCCTGGCAGCCGTTGGTGGATTGGCGCTTTTCAAATTCCGAACTGTCGTAGCTCAGGAAATTGAAAGCACTTTCCGAGAGGGTTTTGTAGTGATAGGCCCTCATGGGACAGTTGCGGATGCAGTATTCATTCACCAGCAGGATGTGCCGCTCCTTATCCTCAATTTGCTCCAACAGCCCGTAGTTTAATACGTCATCCGGATGCACCATTACCTCATCGTACTCCTCTGCCAGCTTTTTATAAACATCAATTTTTCCTTTCCCGCCGCCATTCGTGATTTTCAGGATGGACGATACGAGCTTCAGGGTGGGGAATTCGCGGCGGATGTGCTGCCGCAGCACATCGGAAGCGGCGATGATGGCATTGCGCCCGGTGGGGTTGTGGCGGCTCAGGAAGGTACACATTGCATTGCCGAGCCGGTCCTTCATGTGCCGCTCCTCCAGGTAGAGGTTGGTAAAGGTGGCGTAGACGGCGATGTTGCGCTTCTCATACTCCAATCCGGCGGTGCGAATCTCCTCTGCGGTGCGAATGAGCTGAGTGAGCACACGCCCGCTGTTCCATTCGCAGAGCGGGGCACCGTGCACGATGTGGAAAGGCTCGAATCCCAGCACCATCCGGCAGTAATCGAAGAATGACACCAGCTCGCGGTCGTTGACGAACGCGCCGGAAACATCCCACTCGGCATCAGGCCAGAGCGGATTCGGATATGGATTGATGGATTGCATGAAGCCGCCACAGTTTAGCAGTTATCGGCGCCGGGTTCAAGCGCGAATTCCCCTGCGTGTGATTTTACGCGCGCGACGTGTCATTCATTTGTGCTTGACAGGTAAGGATTTGCCTGCCAGAATCTCCCGAAAGTGCGTATGAAAAAATCCCGACTTCTGAAGATGGTACTCATCATCCTGCTGCTGCTCATTCCCGCTGTGTATCTGGTGCGGCTGAGCATTTTTCCCGGATTCTTCGCAGACCGGCCGGATGCAACATACGGTTATGAGGGTTATCGGACAGAGTTTGCGGCGGCGGATGGGACTACTCTGCGCGGCTGGTTTTTCAACCGCGGGCCGGGCAGCCCGCTGGTGGCGGTCTATACCGGCAACAACATGAATGTGGGTGGAGTGCTGGCTCTGGCCCTGGCGGATGCGAGCCGCTCATACCTGATGCTCAATTATCGGGGCTATGGGGATAGTGAGGGTGTGCCCTCCGAATCCCGTCTGGTGGCAGATGCGCGGCATTGTATCGCAGAAGCCCGCCGTCGCATCGGGGGGCAGGCATCCTCTCTGCACATCATCGGCTACAGCATCGGTTCCGGGGTGGCCAATCAGGTGGCTGCGGCGGAATCCCCCGCCACGCTGACCCTGGTATGCCCCTTCGACAGCATCACGGAGGTTGCCTGTGACTTTGTGCCCCTGCTGCCGCGCCTGTTGCTGCCGAATACCTTTGTGTCAACGGATTTTGCTCCGCGCATTACCTGCCCGGTCACGGTGCTGAGAGCGGAGAATGATGCGCTGGTGACGGCTCCGCACACGGCGGCTCTTCTGCAGGCATATCCGACTCCACCCCGCGAGCATGTGCTGCCCGCAGACCATAACTCCGTCTTTTTTTGTCCCGAATTCATTCCGCTGGTGCTTGAATCGCTGGAAAACAACTCTTTTTCCGAAGATTTGCCGCCCGTCGCTGCGGGGAAATAATCTTTTAAGCTTGACTTAACACTAGCTTTTGGCTAACATGCAGACATAAGCTATGACTGACCGCCGAATCGTTATCACAGGTATGGGCGCTCTTTCTCCCCTCGGTAACACCGTGGAGGAGAACTGGGATGCCATGAAGAACGGCCGTTCCGGTATTCGCAAGATTGAGAATATCGACTCGGAGACGTATGCCGTCCATATTGGCGGCGAGGTGCGTAATTACGACCCTTCCCCCTATTTCAAGAAAGACCCCAAGGCCGTGCGTCGCTGCGACCGCTTTGAGCAGCTCGCCATGGGCGCTGCCGCTCAGGCTCTGGAGAATGCCGGTATCGACCCGGAGAAGGTGGACGGCACCCGTGTGGGTGTGATGATTGGCTCCGGTATCGGCGGTCTGGGCATTCACGGTGATAACTGCGAGACACTCATCAAGAGCGGTCCCCGTCGCGTGTCTCCCTTCTGCATCCCCTACATGATTACCAACATGGCCGCCGGCATGATCAGTATTGAGTACGGCTTCGGCGGCCCCAACATGAGCATATCCACTGCCTGTGCCACGGCCAACCACTCCATTGGTGAAGCCTGGCGTATCATGAAGTTCGGCGATGCGGACGTGATGATTTGCGGTGGTGCAGAGGCCGCCATTCTGCCCATCGGTATCACCGGTTTCGCCAACATGAAGGCCCTTTCCACCCGCAATGACGACCCCGCCACGGCTTCCCGCCCGTATGATATCGACCGCGATGGCTTCGTGATGGCTGAGGGTGCCGGTGTCATCGTGCTGGAAACGCTGGAACACGCCAAGGCTCGCGGCGCCAACATTCTGGCAGAACTGGTGGGCTACGGCCTCAGCTCTGATGCCTACCACCTGACCTCTCCCATGCCGGAGGGTGAGGGTGCCAGCCGCTGCATGCAGATGGCTCTCGACCACGCCGGCCTCAAGCCCGAGGATGTGGACTACATCAACACCCACGGCACCTCCACCACGCTGGGCGACATCTGCGAAACCCGCGCCATCAAGCGCACCTTTGGTGACTATGCCAAGAACGGTCTGGTGGTGAGCTCCACCAAGTCCATGACGGGTCACCTGCTGGGTGCAGCCGGTGCGATTGAGCTGCTGGCCTGCGTCATGGCCATCAAGGACAACTTCATCCCGCCCACCATCAACGTGTTCAACCAGGATCCCGAGTGCGACCTGGATGTCTGCCCGAACGTGGGCCGCGCCAAGCAGGTGGACGTTGCCCTCAGCAATTCCTTCGGCTTCGGCGGTCACAACGCTTCCCTCATCGTGAAGCGCTATGTGGACTGATTTCTGAACAGTCAATTTCTCGTGGCGGCGGATGTTTCGGCAGTCCGTCGCCACGCTTTCGTTCAAGTGATGAAGCTTCCATCTGTTTTCCATCCCGGCCGCCTCAGTGCCGCAGACTACGGACTGCTGCGCTGGGTGGTCATCTGTCTGCTGGTGCTGGTGAGCGTTCTGGTGCTCATGCAGACCGGCATGTTGTATGAGATAGAGCTGGAACAGGTGCGTTTCCTGGGTGGTTCACCCTTCTTCATCAGCGCAGAGGAAGCCCAGGTATCCCTGCTGGGAATAGGGGGCATCTTCAGTATCTGCATCATCACCACTCTGTACCTGAGCCTCGTGTACCTGCGAGAACCCCGCTTCTCCGGGCGGTTGCAGGTGGCTGTCATCTCCACCGCTGCTCTGGCGCTGCCGGGAATACTCTGTGTGCTCTGGGGCGGCGTGCTGAACATGGCGGCACCCATCATCTGCTCGCTGGGCTGCTGGGGGTTGGCAGAGCTGGACTGGCTTGCCCGCTGGTATATCCGTCACCGCCGAAAGAACCGCCCCGCCGCATGAAAGCCCAGGATTATCCCCCCGCCGTATTGGAGCTGATAGCCTCCCTCAAACGCATGCCCGGCGTGGGAAGCCGCGGGGCAGAGCGGCTCGCCCTCTGGTTTCTGCAGCATGGTCGCAACGATGCCTGCCGACTCTCTGCTGCGCTGACCTCTGCCGCGCAAGACATCTCCACCTGCCCGGAGTGCGGCTTCTTTACCACCGCCGGGGAACGCTGCACCGCCTGCGATGACCCCACCCGCCGCGCAGACCTCTTCTGCGTGGTGGAACAGCCCACGGATGTGCTGCCCATTGAGCGCTGCGGTACTTTCCGCGGACTCTACCATTGCCTGGGTGGCAAAATATCCCCGCTCGACGGCGTCATGCCGGAGGATTTGAGCGTGGAAAAACTCCTGACCCGCGTCCGGTCCGCACCCGGTTGTGAGGTCATTCTGGCCGTCGGCAGTGATGTGGAGGGTGAGGCCACCGCCCTCTATCTGGCAGAGCAGCTCGCTGCCCTCAACTGCACCGTCACCCGCATTGCCCAGGGTATGCCCGCCGGTGCCGGACTCGGCCATGCCGACCCCATCACCCTCATGCGCGCCCTCGAAGGCCGCCGCGGGTTGTAATTTCCCCGGCCGGAGCCCCAAGAGCCCGGTACAGCCGGCAAAAGCGCCTGTTCACACCCGCAGAAAGGCCTTGTGGCGATAGAGGAAGAGGAGGGTAAGCCAGAGGAGCAGGAGACTGAGCGCAGCGTGTGCCAATGGTGCGCTATTGCCGTAGAGGTTGGCCGGCCCATAGATGAGGGGATGCACAGCAGCATGCCAGATGCTGTGGCCTCCCGGGCCGTGGATTTCGGTGAGCAGGTAGGCGAGCAGCGCATTACAACCGATGACCCGGAGGGGAAAGGCCGGGCCGGTCATGCGCGGGCCGCAGCAGTCGAAGAGCAGATGAAAGAGCGCGAGCAGCAGGATGCACCACCCGCCGCTCCACAGGACGGCGGTGGTGGTGTAGATATGCTTGATGAGGGGAGTATCGGCTTCCAGCAGCAGCGCAGCGAGCAGACAGCCCGCCCCGCAGATACTCAGGAGCCCAACGGTGCGAAGCCCGCGCCGGGCGCGGATGAGACTGCCGCAGATGCTGCCCATGAGGGTGAGCGCGCCGAAGGAGAGAGCAGTGAGAATCCAGGTGTAGGGCGTGCCGTCCTGCCAGGAGCCCTGGAGCAGAAGGTCGATGTGGAGAGCCAGGTTGTTGTCCGGCCGGAAGAGCCCGCCGGGATTCCCGGCATAGGGAACAAAGCGCAACAGTGCCCAATAGCTGACCAGGCAGAGGAGACAGCTGATGATTTGTCCCCGCAGGTGGCAGAACATCAGGACAACGGAGGCGATGAGGTAGCCCTCTGCGATGGCCTGCAGCGTGTTGCAGAAGAGGCTCATCTGCGCCGGAACGGCGCTTGCCAGATTCCCCTGCACCAGCATGCCCAGCACAAAGAGAAGGGCTACGCGCCGCAGAACGCGCCGGGCGGTGCTGAATCGCCAGCGCGAGCCGCCCTTCTCCCGGTATCTGGCGAAGGCAAAGGGCATACTGGCGCCGGTGATGAAGATGAAGAGCGGCATGACCAGATCCCAGCAGGTGAATGCACCACCCCATTCGGCATGCCGGAACTGTTGCAGGAGCCACCCCGGTGCGCTGCCGGTGTTTTCCAGCAGAAGCTGCAGCACCGCCGCGCCACCGCAGAGCAGAAGCATGTCCAGCCCGCGCAGGGCGTCTATGCTGGTGATTCGGAAATCCGCCATAATGTTTGGAAATAAAAACAGGAAGGACGAAAGAGTTGCCTCTATCGTCCTTCGTTCCTTATCGTTTTACTGTTGGTGGCTGCATGTGCCTTCCATGGCGACCACATCGAAAGGTTTCAGTGTGATTTCGAGGGGCGTGTCCACATCAATGGGCTTGTTCATGATGGGGAGCCGGGTCTGGTCCTCGAAACTGCTGCGCAGGACAATGCTGCCCCTGATTCCGGCCGGAATGTCCAGAATGCTGCGCAGTGTGCCCTTGAGAGTTTTCTCATTTTTGGAGGAATTGCGCAGGGAAAGGGTGCATTTTTCCTTGTTCCATGAGGCCCAGCCATAGATGTCGCCATCCTTCGTCTGTTTATTCCAGGGCTTGCCGCCCACCCAGTGGGTATCTGCCAGCACATCTGCGTTGCGGCGCACCCAGGCGATGCAGCGTGCCAGCTCATCCCAGAGGAGGCCGTTCTCCTGCGACATGAGGTCTGCATCCGCATATATCTCCTGCAACCCGGAGCCGCAGGTGAAAGCCGTGCGCATTTCCTTGATGCAGTTGGCGGGCTCCTTGCTCATGACGCGGGGCGGGCCGTTCTTCGTGATGATGGTTCCGTGAACCATGAGGGCATTGATGGGGAAGAGCGGAGCCCCCTCCACAAAGACCTCGTGCACGAGTCGGTCGCGGTAGGTAATCCAGCGGTCGCGGGCGTCGCCCATGTTGCCAATCTGGTCGAAATCATTTTCCTGACGCCAGATGGAGTCCGCATGCATGAACCAGAACGGGCTGGCCCAGGTGCCCACGGTGGTGTTGATGTAGATGTCCGGGCGAGCCTCGCGCAGAGCTGCCAGCACACGCAGGATGCCCTCCGCATCTTCCAGTGCTCCGGGTCCCTTGGCGTGGAACTTGGTGGAGATGCCGTCGAACTTGAAGTAGCGCATGTCGTAGTTCTTCACCATGTCTGTGCAACGCTTTACAAAAGCGTTGAAGTACAAGGGGTTGGAGAGCTCGAGGTTTGCGATGCGATTGTGCGGGTGCACCTTGTTCCAATAGGCAATACGCATGCGTTTGGACGCGCCGTAGCCACCCACCGGGCCCAGCCAGGTGCCCATGCCGCAGCCCATGGAGGTGGCCACCTCATTCAGTTTGGAGAAACCGTTGGGGAAACCGACGTGGAAGTCCCACAGGCTGTTGAAATCATCCCAGCCGTCATCAATGACGAAAGCATCGATTTTGGTGCCGCGCTTTTCAAAGAGCTCTTTCTTCCATGTCTTGAGGATGTCCATGGAAATCTGCTCGCTGGTGCGCTTTTTCGGATCCTGGTAGTCGTGCAGCACGATACCCACCTCATACCAGTCGTTGTAATGCACCATGGTGCGGTAGGGAACAGGCTTCTCTCGCTCCAGATAGGCCAGGAAGGAGCGGCGCTGCTGCCCGGGGGCGAACAGACCGATGACGGAGTTGACTTTCCAGGGGGATTCCGGGGTGAGCTTCGCTTTGCGAACCCAGTTGCCGCGCACCATATCCTCCGGAATCGGAGCGGCGCTTTCTTCCGGATTACCCATGGCCAGGGAGACAGAGATGCGCCCGTTGCTGGTGACGGGTTCGGTCTTCTTTTCAATCCAGTAGCGCAGGTGATAAGTGCCGGCCACGGGAACGGTTACGTGGTATGCGGCATTTTCGGATTTATGCCCGGTGTAGCCGGGGTGTATGTCCTCACTGAGAACCTGTCCGGCGGTGGTTACCAGCTGCACACCCACAATGTTGAGCCGGTGATTGCCGCTCTCATACTCGAAATCAATTTCACAGTCGCCGGGTTCCAGGAAATTCACCGGGCCTTCTGCCACCAGCAAATCGCGTACGGTGGGGCCGATTTTGGCATCAAATCGGTTGCCGTATACCGGGTGGAAACTCTCCGGCACCGCAAACACGCTGCCGAACATATTCGGAGTCCAGCTCTCCGCGCTCCAGGCTTCTTGCTGAGCGGCGTCGTGCAGTCCCACAGACATGGCAGACATGGGGGTTTCCAACCCCATGAACAACTTATCCGTCACCGCCACGGTGCCGTGAGTCGTATTGCCGGAGATGGTGGGAATGCCGGCGGCGGGCGCGGGAATCACCTGCAGCGGGGTGATGGTGTTGAAGGGAACAGGCCTGTCCTTGGCCTTCAGGGTGTATTCCTGGCGCAGATAGTGCGAGCCATCGCGCAGCACGGCGCGCCACTGCACGCTGAAAGAGGCATCCGGTGCGGTGAACGTGGCGCTGATAGCCTTGCCCGGCAGCTGTTCGGAAATGCGCAGAGCGGTCTTGTCGCCGCTCAGCGTCTCCACCTGCGGCGCATCCGCCGTCATGTCCGTGGAACTCATTTTGCTGCCGTCGGCCAGCTGGAGGCTGAACACCGGGCCGCCGCCGTTTACCAGTAGTGTCCCATCGGCAGCTTTCATCCCGCCGAAGGTGACACCGTTGTTCTTCCATTCAAAATCAGCGGATATGAGATTATTACTCAGGCTGTATGAGGAGCCGGTATGTGCTGCCCTTGCCTTGCCGGGTGCATCCCCGGGATAGTCTACCGCGGCAGTGTGTCCGCACACAGCTGCTGCTGCCATTATCGAAATCAGAAACAGATTATTTCGCATAGGTTAACGTTTTTACGTTCCTCCCAGTCTACCATGTTCCGCTCCGCAAGACAAGCAGAAAAACCAGGCTTCCTTTTTGCCATAGCGGTGGCGGTGGCGCGACATTAGCAGGCCCGCTAGTGTGGCACAAGGTCCGTCACTCCTCGTATGTTCCGCCGGTGCGGATGTCGAAGGTGATGGTTTTTCCGCTTTTCAGGGAAGTGACGGAATAGATGCCGTTGCGGAGGGTGGGCTCGGAAAAATCCGTGCGGGAGGAGTAGCGGATGCGGCTCAGTTTTCGGTAGCTGTCTTCCGTCAACTCGTAACAATCGGCGGTGTAATACAGAGCCCCCATGGCATCGGCATGCACAGCCACGATGCAGTTGCCTTCATGCAGGGTATAGGCCCATATAGAGGATGACTCCCCGGCCTCGTATTTGAGGGTGTTCAGCAGATGCAGCCAACTGAGGGAATGCGGGATGCTTTTCGGTAGGTCGGGGATGGAGAAGGCGCTCTGTTCTGCCTTTTCCCGGGGGGTGACGATATCTCCGATGATGATGTGGCAAGGAGAATGGGGGGGAAACAGGTAATTGCCGACGGAAGGGACTGTGCCCGGCGGGCAGCGGAGCTCGCAGGTGAGCGTCCCTTCCTCGTTGACGCTCAGCGGTGGAAGCGGATTCCCTGCCGCATCTTTCAGTTCTTCCGGCAGAAAAGAGCAATCCGTGGGTTCACCATGCCGGAGGGTATGGGCCAGCCAGGCCAACCCGGCCTTTTGATAGACGGCAAACGCCTCTGTCCGCTCCACGCTCAGCGCATCATGCCGGATGTGCATGACAGTCGCACCCAACACCGCCCCGGCGGCAAAGAGAATCAGTAGTTTTAGTTTTCGGAGGTTCATGGGGAATTCCATTACTTGATATGGGGAGTTGAGACGTGCTTCATGAGCTCGATATGGGAAACATACTGATGGCTTGTGGGTTCGTCGGTTGTGTGAACTGTGAACTGCCGGTCATCGATGTCAATTTTCCGGGTTTGACTGAGGATAAAACGGGCCTCTCCGATAACATCATCATAGAGAGTATGATGTTTGTTGACGGTAATGTAATGCTCCTGCCGAACCTCTATGCCCAGCTCCGAGCCGGAAAGGAAGCAGAAGGTCAGCTCTTCGTCAATTTTGTCTCCTTTTTTGAAAGGGATGGTGCAGATGGGTTTCATGATGTAACCGGATAATGTTCCGTTGTCCCGCTGTTGAAAAAATATCCGTTTAGGTTTTGTAATGTCGATCCGCTCATTACAGGGCGCTGTGCCCTGTAAAGAGACAGTGCTGCATGAGGCCGGGAGGAGCGGGACGATAAGCAGGAGTTTGTACATGACGGGCCGGTTTCACGATTTTTTGCGGTATTCGCGGAGGATTTTTTCGACTTCCGGGCAGAATTCGATGTTGATGGTCGGGGTGTAGACTTTTTTGAGTCGGTCCAACAGCGGGGGGAAGCCGCCGGCGGTTTCCTCCGGGTCGGCCCCGAGGTCGATGAGCTCTTTCATGGCATCCAGCAGGGGTGGCACACGTTTGGGCTCACAGTTATAGTTATCTGCGGCGCATCTGGCGATGCCGTAGAGTACGCTTTTGCCCATGTTATCCGTGGCGTTGATATCCAGCCCGGCGGCAATTGCCCCCCGTGCTGTGGCCATGAACTGATCCACCTTCAGCAGCATGTTGCCGTCCAGCATGGAATGCAGGAGGTTTTCGCCCAGTTCGTTGCGGAGGTTGGGGTCGATACCCGACTCCACCAGCACCTTGAACACCTCGGGCTTGTTGGTGCAGGCAAAGAGGGGCAGATTGGCTCTCCCCAGCAGGTCGAGGGAGGGCATATCGTGCCGCGCACCGTGGGCCAGCAGGATGCGCACGAGCTCCGGGCTGTTCCGGCAGACGGCGGTATAGAGCATGGTATGCCCGTCGCAGTTGCGGTCATTGGGGTTGGCGCCGAGTTTCAGCATGGTTTCCGCCATGCGCGGGCGCGTGTTCAGGATGGCGGCCAGCAGGGCAGAGGACATGCCTTGGTACGGTGCATGCATCTTCAGCAGCTCCGGGCGTTCGGTCATGATGCGTTCCGCCTCTTCGCGCCTGCCGGCACGTATGGCGCCGATGAGGGCTTTGTAGTTTTCATCTTTCCAGGCATCTCTGCCGTATTTGTAGAGGAAAACACGGGGACGCGACGGCCGGTTGCCGGGGTGACGGGAGACGTCAATCATGAAGCCGCCGTCCAGGTGGCTTTCACCGGGTGTTTGGTAGAACTCCGGCGTGGCATTGAGCAGCTGCATGGCGGCGCGTCCGGCTTCATCCCATTCTCCCTTGTCATCCTTGTAGCATACCAGCAGGGCGTTGTATTCCTGGAAGCTGGCGCCGGATTCAGCCAGTTCTTTCCGGAAATCGGCTTCTTCCGGACCGCCGCGTTTGCCGAGCATGAAGATACGGAGAGTCACATTGCGGCGCACGGCATCGGCCTCTGCTTCCGACAGGGAGGTGTGCAGATGCGGGGCTGATTTTTCCTTGCGGGGGAATTGCTCGATGCAGGAGACGGCTTCGTCATCCAGCAGATTGACATGCAGTTTAAGATAAGTACCGTCTGTAAGGGTGAATTCCGCCAGTCTTCCGTCAGAAACATCTATTCCGTTGCGCAGGTGTTTCCCGCCGGATTTTCCCTGCACCATGCGGTCAAGTCGTGCATCGAAAGGGGGCTTTCCTGTGTATTTGGTCTTGCGGTAGACCCATGTGCGGATGTTGTTACGCTCTTTCCAATCAATGATGTTGGCGAGGTCATCGGCCTGTAAATCATCGAACAGTACCTTTATTTTGCGTCCTGTTTCCGTTTCCAGCTCTACTTGAGGAGATACCCCCGGCTGACCGTATACGGTGGAGATGATGCGGGCATCGATAGTGACACGGGTGGCGGTGCGTTCATCCTGCTCGTCTTCTTCATCGGTGTCTCCCTGTTTTTGCAGATGCCAGGTGTAGTAAGGGGATTCCAGAGGCTTGATACCCTCCGGCTTCCGCAGTTTTTGCAGCACAGCCACCTCGGCGCTTTCATCCGCGGTGGGCAGGTCTGTCTGCGGTACTTGTTTCATGATTGCGAGGGCGGCGGGGTGCGATGTCGCGCCCCGCAGAAGCCGCTCGCGGTAGCTTTGTCGGGTGTAGGCGGGGATATCCGCACAGGTGAGCAGCGCGGGGGCCAGCAGGGCTGCTGCGGCCGGCATGCGCTCCAGCTGAGCCATGGCGGTGTTCAGGAGTGTTTCTGCGGCTTCCTTATTGCCCTGTTGCAGCAGGGCGAGCGCATGGTACACATCTGCCTGAAGTCGCCAGGTAATCAAATCAGCATGGGTTCCCAGTCCGGTAAAGGGTGCAGCATAACTGCAGAATTTTGCCAGCAGCAGCTCCATGGTAAAGGCGGCACTGCGGAATTTTCTCTGCTCTGCCAGTTTTTCTGCCAGATACGGAAGGATATAGTTCAATTCCCGGTCAGGAGTCAGCCTCAAGAGGCGTTCGCTTGCGTGTGTGAAGCCGTGCTCCAGCAGGAGGCGGTGTGCATCTGTACAATGGAAAATGTAGCAGGAAAACTGCTGCATGGCAGCCTGGGTGATTCCCAATCGCTCGTGTTCACGTGCAACAGCTTCATCTCCTTCGGCTCGTGCCACTAGTGCTGCCGCCAACCGGGTGCCGAGGTGACGGTACATTTTCGGATCTGCCGTCATACCGGATAACAGCTTTTTGGCTGTGGCCAAATCTCCCTTCTTGAGTGCATGACTGATGAGAAAATAGCCGCGTCGGCTGCTTTCGCCGGAGAAACGATAAGGTTCAATGGAAGGGCTGTACATGGTTTCATTCATGCGCCCCGGTCTGAATAGTGATACGGTGATGCTCTTTTTGGGAAAGCGGTCATCAATCTCCATCCATCGTTTCTGCATATCTGTCAACTGTTCCGGGGTAAAGAGAAGGGGTGCGTTGTCAATAAGGCAATCCCGCAGGAATGAGGCTAACAGTGCAGGTTCCGGGTCGGGTTTGTTATCTTCATCCCGGCGTTGAGTGACCAGTTGAGCCAGGTCGTAAATCACGTCTGCACTTCCCCCTGAAGAGATATTCACCATGCTGCGCAGAATATTGCCACCGGCTTTGCAGTGCTTCAGGAGCAGCACCTTGCATTCCGGGCTGAGTTCGCGCAGTGCGATTTCATTGAGCAGCAGCGGCCAGATGCGGTGGCGGTTCAGCAGTTCTGCCAGCGCGGCACAGTATTTGGTCAGCTCCTCTGTTTTGCCATCGCGTTCCAGCAGCGCGAGTCGGAGCGCACAGCGGTGCAGCGAGACATTCAACAGATGGCTGCGATGGCGCATTTCCTCATCCTTGCGGGCAAAGCGAGGTCCCTTTTCATCAATGAGAACATCAATGCCGTTTTCTGAGATTTCCACATCAAAGGAAGAGAATATGCGGAAATGTCCCTGCGTGGGGATTTCTCTGTTGAGGTCGTTATCCTTGCGGGTGCGGGCTCCTTCTGCCAGCGTGAACAGTACCAGTGAGGAAAGCATGTCTTCCTCCTGCTCCTGGGCGGTCAGCGCATCCAGAGCTGCAAGGTCTGCTTCGATGCTCTGAGTCTCTCCCAGAAGAGAATCGTCCCATTGAGCCGTGCGGACAGCGGAGCAATCCGGCATTTCCGCCAGCGTGGCATCAGGGTCATCCAGCTTTTTCCAAGGCATGCAGGTGGGGTCTGCTACCAGCATGTTACGGACAATGAAACTTTGCATTTCCTGTGGCAGTCCCTCTGCTGACTGACGGATGGTGTTTAGTTCCTCTTTGGTGGGAAGAAATCCGGTATTTCGCTTCTGCATCAGCTGGAGCCCCTGCGCTATCGGTTCCGGCAAATCCTTGCCCTAGGTGTAGTTCCAACAGGTCAGTCCACTATGCCGGGCACTTTCATAGATTGCAGTGCTGTCATGCAGCAGGAAACGCAGCGTGTGCCGGGCAAAGCTACTGCCATGATGCATGATGAAAGGGGCATGTGCCACAGGGTCACTCCAGAGACGATTGATCTCTGCCGGCAGATAGGTGGTTCGGGTGAAAGGGTTGACCCGCTCGATGAGGGTGGCAGGAATGCCGCGCTGCGCACTAACGATTCCCTGCAGGTAGGGAGTCTTGAAATCCGGATGATAACTCAGTGCTTCCAGCCATTTAAGCTGGTGCGGCAGTTCCTGTGGTTTTTCCTGTTCGTAGGGCTTGAGCAGGTGGGAGAAGAAGAGGCGACGATCGACCTTGCAGCTGTGATTCAGCCAGATGCTGTTAGCTCGAATCAGCATCCATGTGTTCATATCCGTGGTGTTGCCGTTTTTCATCAGCATGAGCATATGGTAGTGCTGTCGTCCGCTTCGTTTGTAATAGGAATCCATCTTCCAGGTGCTGCGCAGCATGTCGTAGGTGGCCATCGTTACGGCCCCGGGAGGATAGCCCAGGGCGCGAACGGCCTGTTGAAAATCCCAGGTGTCGAACTTGCGCTGCGAGATGGGTTTGCAGATGCCGGCGGAGTAGGGAGAGGCTATTTCTTCGATGGCCGATGTCGGCAGGATGCCCAGCAGAAAAAGGAGGGAAAGGGTATGATATTTCATGAAAAGCGGGAAGTGAGAGATTATTGTTTCCAGACGGTGATGGTGATGACGGGTGCCGGAGGTGTGGACGGCAGGCGGAAGGTCCAGCGGCTGCCTTTGGGGATGCGGTCCCCCATGTCGTGAATGGCTTTCGGCAGCTTATCCCAGGTCATGGGGGTGGTTCTGCTGCTGTTGACCGGGCCTTCGATGGTGAAGGTGGCGTGGGTCATCCGGCGGATATCGTCATCTCCCGGCTCCACCTGCATGTCGATACCACCGGGAGTCTGAGCTTTCTTCTCTGCCGAGGGCGGGGTGTCCCCGCCGGCTCCGTGTTCGCGGAGCAGTTGCCCGACTTCGGGGTGAATCTTCCTGTCTGCCAGGCGGGAGAGGAGGGAGGGCGAACCGCCTGCCGTCTCCTGCACATCCGCTCCCAGCTCGATAAGCGTTTTCATGGCGCGCAGCAGGTTGGCGAGCCGCTGCGGGTTCTTGCCGTATTTATCGAGGGAGGAGCAGAGCGCCAGGCTGAACAGGATGCTCTGTCCCTGTTTGTTGCGGAGGTTGAGTGGCAGCCCCTTCGGCACCAGCAGCCGCGCATTCGCCTCCAGCCGCAGGAAATCCGCATCCGGCTCCTGAGCGGTGAGCCGGAAGAGGGCATGCTCTCCGTCCTCGTTCAGCCGGTCAACCTGTACCCCGTGCTCCAGCAGGGCATTCAGCATCTGCGGGCGGCGCTGCGCGGCAAACAGCGGGTAGGTGATGCGGCCATCGTGGGTCAGCGAGGGGCGGTTGGGGTCTGCCCCATGTTTCAGCAACAGCCGCACCATCTCCGGCGTGCGACTTTGGATAGCACTATGCAGCAGCGTCATGCCGCTGTAGTTGCGGGTGTCGGGGCTCGCCCCGCGCTTCAACAGCAGTTCTGCGATACCTGCCTTGCCGCTGCGGATGGCTATTTGCAGCGGGCAGCAGCCGGAATAATCCACCGTGCGCGTGTGCAGCAGTTGCGGGTGGGCATCCAGCAGACGCGTGACCTCTGCTGCATCACCGCGATTGATGGCCTGCGTCAGCGTTTTGTATTCCGGGGGAAGCGCCCCGCGGAATCGGTGGGCAATGAGATACGGCCTCTGGTCGAGCCTGATGCTGAAGCCGGAGTCCAGCATGCGGTCGTGTTCGGGAGTGCCGGGCGGGTCAACCACGGCGGCCTCGCGCTCGATGATGCGCATGATTTGCTGACCTGTCCGCTCCCACTGTCCCTGCTCGTCCTTGTAGCAGACCAGCAGCACATAGCCGGCGGCCCAGCTCTTGCCCTCTGCATCATTCAGCGTGCGCAGGAATTCCTTTTCCTCCGGGCCGCCGCGCTTGCCCAGCATGAAGACCATGATGGCATCCTTGCGTTGGTAGGCTTCTGCCTCTGCTGCCGGCAGGGAGGTATGGAGGGTGGCCTGCCGCGGCTCCAGGGGGAGCTCCTGTTCTATCCGGCGGCGGGATTCCTCATCCAGCATATTCGCATAGATTTTCTGCGGTTCGCCATTGGAGGTGGTGAATTCCACCACGCGCCCGTCCGTCACGTCCACCCCGTCCAGGATGAATCGGGCACCGTTCGTGCTTTCCTGAATATAGCGGTCGGGGCGGGCTTCCAGCGGGCGTCTGTCGTAGACTTTTTTCTCGTTGATTTTCCAGGTTTGGATGTTGTTGCGCTCTTTCCAGTCAATGAGGTTTTGCAGGTCATCCGGTTCCAGCTCCTCCAGAGGGACGCTCAGCTGCCGCCTGCTTTCCGTCTCCAGCACCACACGCAGGGGCAGGTTTTTCTGATGGTAGTTGGCGCGGATGAGGCGCGCCTGCACCGTGCTGCGGGTGATGCGGCGTTCATCCTCCGGGGCGGCCTCCCCGGCCTCCTCTTTTTTCAGATGCCAGGTGTAGAGGGGCGATTCGAAAGGCCGCGGTTTCCGCACTCCCTCGGCATCGGCAGAGGTGGTGCTTTCATCTGCTGTGGGGCAGTCGGCAATGGTCAGATTCCCGTGCTGCGACTCGGGGAGGATCTTCATCAGCTGTCGGCGGAACTTCTCGCGGTCGGCGGTGGGGAGGTCGGCACATTGCAGGATGGCGGGAGCCAGTTCTGCCGCCGTTTCCGGCATCTTTTCCAGCATCGGCAGGGCGTGTTGCAGGAGGCTCATGCCGGCCGCGGTCTGATTCTGCTGCAGCAGGTCCAGCGCCCGATACACATCCGCCATGAGTCGCCAGCGAACCAGATCGGCCTGCGTACCCATGCTGTAGGTGGGGGTGGCGGTGCTGAGGTAGTCCACCAGGTTGAACTCCAGCCAGAAAGCGGCGCTGCGGAAGCGTTTCTGTGCCGCCAGACAGCGCACCAGTTCCGGGCGCATGAAGCGCATCTCATGGTTCGGCAGCAGCAGGAACAGCCGCTCCGATTCCTTCACGAGGCCGTGCTCCAGCAGCAGTCGGTGCGCGTCTTCCCGGTAATAGACATTGCGGGAATTCAGGTGGATGGCGGCCAGCGTGATACCCAGACGCTCCTGCTCGCGGGCGGTGGCTTCATCGCCTTTCGCGCGAGCCACCAGCGCCGCAGCCAGCCTGGTGCCCACATAGCTGTAGTGCTTCGGGGCGGCAGTCATGCGGGCGAGTATGTTCTCCGCCGTGGGCAAATCACCTTTGCGAAGGGCGTGGCGCACCAGGAGGTAGCCGTAGCGGCTCTTGTTGCCGGAAATCTGCTCTGCGGGGGACTCCGGCAGGTACAGCAGGTCGTTCATGCGCCCGACCCGCAGCAGCTCCATGACGGTCAGACTGTCGGGGTGCTGCGCCACGCGCCGGAGGAAGCGGCGCTGCACCTCCTGCAACTGCTCCGGGCTGTGGGACATGAGGTCGCGGTTGATGAGCACATCCCGCAGGCCGGCGGCCAGCAACTCCGGCTCCGGGTCGGG
The DNA here is from genome assembly GCA_017472085.1 of Akkermansia sp. GTDB lineage: Bacteria > Verrucomicrobiota > Verrucomicrobiia > Verrucomicrobiales > Akkermansiaceae > Akkermansia. The sequence goes on from JAFUQZ010000021.1 coordinate 94,233, forward strand.
GTTGCCGGATTCGTCCGTGCGTCCGGTTTCCGGATTGGCCCACACATGGGGAGCGGAGGAGACGGAGTTGGTGAAGCGGCGTCCCATGCACTTGAGCACGCGGCTGTCTGCCCGGCAGTGGTGCATGAGCTGAACCATGGTTTCCGCGCCCAGATGCCGCATGCCGTACTGGCTGATGAGCAGGGGCCAGAGGCGGTGGAGGTTGAGGATATCGGCCAATGCGGCGGCGTGGGTTCTGACATCGTCCGTTTTTCCTTTCTTCTCCAGCAGAGCGAGTTGGAGCGCGCAGCGGTGCAGAGCCACCGTCAGGTCGCGGCAGCGGCGGCGCATTTCCTCATCATCGCGGGCAAAGCGGGGGCCTCGTTCATCGATGAGCACGTCAATGCCGTTTTCCGACACCTCCACATCGAAGGTGGAGGAGCTGCGGAAGTGTCCCTGCGTGGGAATGTCGTGCGTGTGGACATCATCCGGCAGAAGCCGGGCATCCTGAGCCAGCGTGAACAGCACCAGAGAGGAAAGCCTGTCGGCGGCGGCTTCCTCCTGCACCCGCTGTTCCAGCGCAGCGAGGTCCTGTGCAACCGTGGTCGGCCTGCCCAGCCATTCATCGCTCCATTGCGGGAGCAGGACGGCGGTGCAGTCCGGCATTTCCTCCGGCGCGGCCGTGGGATCGTCCAGCTTCTTCCAGGGGGTGCTGTCCGGTGCAGCCGCCAGCAGGTTGCGCACGGCAAAGGCTTTCATTTCCGCCGGGAGTCCGTCGGCGGCGCTGCGCATCTGTTGCAGTTCCTCCGGGGTGGGCAGATGGCCGAGACTGCGGCGCTGCATGATGCGCAGCCCGAGCTCCAGCGGGAGCGGGAGGTCTTTGCCCCAGGTATAGTGCCAGCAGGTGAGACCGCTGCGGGTGACCTTGTCGTACAGCACAGAGCTGTCATGCAGCAGGCAGCGCAGCATCCGCCGTGCCCAGGAGGAACCGCAGGCTGTCAGCAGGGCGGCATTTTCCTGCGGTGCGCTCCACAGGCGGTTCACCTCTGCGGCGCGCCGCTGGCGCATCTTGTACAGAGTGTAGCGCTTTTCCGTGAGGCGGGCGGGGATGCCGAGCTGGGCATCCGTGATACCCAGCATGTATTCGGCATGGAAATCCCCGACGAAGCAGAGGGAACCGAGCCAGTTCTGCCGGTGGGGCAGCTCCTGCGGCTTCTCGGTCTCATAGGGCTTGAGCATGTGGGTGACGTAGAGGGCGCGGTCGCGGTGGCTCAGGTACTCGAACCAGAGTCGGTTGGAGAGGATGAGCATGAAGGTGTTCATATCCGTGGTGCGCCCATCGTTCACCAGCTGCTCCATTTGCCGGTGGCGGTGCTTCAGGCGCTCATCCTCCGGCTGTTTCCACGTCTCTGCCAGCATATCGAGGGTGGCCTGCGCGGGGGCTCCGGGCATGGGCCCCAGCGCCTTGATGGCCTCCTGCGGCGACCACTTTTCCCGCTGTTCATCGGAAATGTCGCGGATGTAGGGATAGAGGCTCAGCTCCATCTCCTCTGCGGCAGTGGTCACCATGCTCCCCATCAGCAGGAGCAGCGAAAGACAAGCTTTTTTCATCGGTGTCGGCAATGGGGGTTAAATCATGTCGGTCACCACATCCAGCAGGGTTTCCACCGGGGTATTCGGGTCATCTTTCCAGACCTTGATTTTCTGCATCACCGGCTCTTCTTCCGGGAGCTGCGGGCGGCGGTGGGATGTTTTCTTCTTCTTGCCGGAGCTGATGACGGCACCGACTCCGCCGTGGGCACCCATGAGCTTCTGCATCAGCTCGGCGCGGCGGTTATCCTCGCTCTCTTCCTGTTTCTGCTTGAATTCTTCCACTTGAGCGGCGGCCTCGGCGGGCACCCAGAAGGTCCAGCTGCGGGCTTTCGGCAGTTTGGATTCCAGCAGGCGGATGGCCTCCGGCAGGTCGGACCACTCCATGCGGCGGGTGGTGCGGGTGTAGAAAGCCACCCCGGTTTCGGTGGTGCCGCGGTTGATGCTGCGGATATCATCGCCGCCGGCTTCCGCTTCCATCTGCACGCCGAAATCCAGCGTGACAACGCCCGCCCGGCCGGCATTGCCGCGCAGTATTTCGTCCTCTTTCGCCTTTTCACGGGCACGGAGCACCGGGCGATAGGCTCCGGCCACTTTCTCGTAGAGCTTCATTCGCTCCTTCATGGCCTTTTCCTCGTCCTCGGGCGGCGGGGCGGCCAGGTGTTCCTCCATGCGGGAGAGGACGTATTGCACATCGAAATCGCGGGGCTCGAATTGCTTCAGGATGCTGCCGGCGCGACCCACCGCCATGGGGCAGTCCGTCTTTTCCGGTTCATCCACGGGTTTTCCGCTCAGGAGGGTGGCCCGGAAATGCTCGCGGTAGACCTGCGGCACAAAGGCTTTGCCGAGGGATTCGCTCACGCTGCGCAGGCCGTCGGCGGCACGCAGGGAGATGAGTTCGGAGATATCGCTGCGCAGTTCCGGGGAAACATCCTGAGCCGGAGCGGGCATCAGGGCGGCGGGAATCAGGAGGAGGGAGAGTAGCTGTTTCATTGTTTTTCGCGGAGGTGAAGGGAGAAATGGTATTGGAAGTCGGGGAGGGTTTCGAGCTGGTAGCGGATGCGCTTGCGGAGGTGCTCCGGCAGAAAGGGCACGGCTCCGCGCCCGCTCAGGCGGTATTTTTCATCCGGTTTGTCTTTGTCGAAAAATACTTCGGTGGCAACGAGTGTATCTTCATTGCCACGGATGTACAGGAGGCTCTTGCTGCCCCAGAAAAACAGGTGGCAGCACTCGCCGCTCCAATCCTCGCTCCGCAGATTGCGGATTTCGGCAAAGGCGGCGGCGATGGCGGCAGTATCCGGCGTTTCCGTGGCCAGCTGGGCGGCAATGAGCCGCTGTTGGTGCTCCAGCGCATCCCATTCCTCATCGCTCAGGTGCTTGTCGGACGGCCGGAACACAGCCTGCGGCTCCAGCCGGTTGCTGATGGTGATGGTGCGGGTGAGCTGCAGATGCCGCCGCTGCACCACCAGCTTTACCTTGTCGCCGGGGCGGGTGGCGGTAAGCGCGGACTGCAGCTCCTCTCTGCCGCTGATGGGACGGTCGTTGAGGCTCAGAACGGTATCACCCGCATTTACCCCGCCGCGATCTGCCGGACCGTAATGCGCCACAGAGGTGACGATAGCACCGCCGCCCTCCGCATCAGCTGCCGCCAGACCGGCGTAGGGCACACCCGGCGGTTCATCCACAGCAAATACGCCCGCTGAACCCAACAGCACGGAAACGATGATGTGAAACACTTTTCGCATGGTATCTGTAAACATTAATCCATCTCCTCCGCAAATCCGCAAGTTTTTTTGAAAAAAAGATAAAATAAGTGGGACGAAAAGCAACAAAACGCTGAAATAAAAGGGAGAATAAAAGCCAAAAGAGGGTTGACTTGGCGGGGGAAAGCCTGTATACTCCGCGCCCGTATGGAAAACCAGACCACCAATTTTGATCTCTCGGCGCTCGACACGGCCGCTATGCGCAGCCGTCTTTCCGAGCTCGGGAGCTATCTTTGACCTCGCTAACCTGGAAGAACGAGTAGCAGAACTGGATGCCCGCATGAGTGCGCCGGATTTCTGGGATAATCCCACGGCCGCCCGCGAGCTGATGAATGAGGTGAACCCACTCAAACGCCGCCTGGAAAAGTTCCACGAGCTGGAATCCGGGCTGGAAAATGTGGAGGTAGCCATTGAGATGGCCGATGAGGAGCCGGAAATGGCGGATGAGGCCCACTCGGAGTACAATGCCTGGGTGAAGAGCCTGGAGGAGTTCGAGCTGCTCACGCTGCTGAACGGACCGCACGACAATGCCGGGTGCTATATCACCATCCACGCCGGTGCCGGCGGTACGGAGGCCTGCGACTGGGCCAGCATGCTCATGCGTATGTACCTCCGTTACTGCGAACGCCACGGTTTCAGCACGGAAATCATGGAAAGCACGGATGGCGATGAAGCCGGTATCCGCTCCGTGACCATCAAGATTGACGGCGAGTATGCCTACGGCTATCTGAAGAATGAGCGCGGTATTCACCGTCTGGTGCGCATGAGCCCCTTTGATGCCGCCGGCAAGCGGCACACCTCGTTCTGCTCTCTGGATGCCACGCCCGATATCTCTGATGATGTGGAGATTGAGGTGAAGGAGGCCGATGTGAAGATGGACACCTACCGCTCCGGCGGTAAAGGCGGGCAGAACGTGAACAAGGTGGAAACCGCCGTGCGTCTGACACACCTTCCCACCGGTATCATTGTGGCCTGCCAGACCCAGCGCTCCCAGCTCCGCAACCGAGAGGAAGCCATGCGCATGCTCAAGGCACGTCTCATCCAGCTGGAGGAGGACCGCAAACGCGCCGAGGCCGACCGCCAGTATTCCGAGAAGGGTGATATCGCCTGGGGTAACCAGATTCGCTCCTACGTGTTCCAGCCTTACCAGATGGTGAAGGACCTGCGCACCGGCTTTGAATCCGGCAATATCCAGGACGTGATGGATGGCAACATCGACGGCTATGTCGAGGCCATGCTCCGCCATAATGCCAATGCCTAAAATGGAGTGACGATTGACGAATTACGATTGACGAATAAGAATTCGTAAGTCGTCAATCGTAATTCGTAATTCCTTTCATGCTTGAGATTGACGTACTGACTCTGTTTCCGGAGATGATAACGGGGCCGCTTTCCCAGAGTATCATGGGGCGGGCGGCTGAGAGTGGTATCATCTCTGTGCGGGCGCACCAGCTGCGCGACTGGACGCACGACAAGTACCGCCGCACGGACGATTATCTCTGCGGCGGGGGACAGGGCATGCTCATGAAGTGTGAGCCGATTTTCGAGGCTATCGAGGAGCTGCGGCGGGACAATACCCGTGTGATTCTCATGACACCGCAGGGGCGGGTGTTCCGCCAGCCGGTGGCGGAGGAACTGGCCGCTCCCTGTGCGGAGGGAGGTGATGCCCACTACATCATCCTCTGCGGGCATTATGAGGGGGTGGATTATCGTGTCATCGAGACGCTGGTGGACATGGAGCTGTCCATCGGTGATTATATCCTGACCAACGGCGCGATTGCTGCTGTGGTGGTGATAGATGCCGTGGCACGATTGTTGCCCGGTGCGCTGGGCGATGCCCGCAGCAGCGTGGAGGAATCATTCTCCGACGGCCTGCTGGAGGCACCCGCTTATACCAAGCCCAATGTGTTCCGCGGCATGGAGGTGCCGGCGGTCTTCCTCTCCGGCAACCACAAGGCCATGGCCGAGTGGAAGCTGGAGAAATCTCTGGAGCGCACCAAAGCTAATCGACCGGATTTGTATGAGGCCTGGGCAGCGGCTCACCCGGAGCATTTTGCCCCGAAAAAGAAGCGCCGCAAGACCCCGCTGACCGGCTACAAGCCCCGCAAGGTTCAGGAAGACGGAGCGTCAACCTGACGGCACGGATGGCTTATTTCTGACATTTTTTCACTTTTTTTCAGAAAAAGTGCTCCTGCGCAAGAGTGTTGAGGAGGGATGAAAGAGGGGTGAAAAGCCTTGAAACGCAGGGGATACGGGCGCGATTAGCGGTTGAGGAAGTAAGTGCGGAATGCACCCGGTAAAAGCGGCGAGACTGTCGCATAGGTGAGGAAGAGCATCGGCAGAGGGCGGAAAAAAAACGCCCCGGCATTGAAGCGGGGCGGATGGAAAAATGGACGGCATCAGGGCTGTGGAACCGGCGCCGATTTTTTGCGGCGGCGGGGTTTAACGGTGGGCGTGGCCACTATGTCCCCGTGGTACTCTGCCAAGCGTTCAGGCGGCACGGTGGAGCGGCTGACATGGACGCGGGCGGGGGCATCAATGCCCAGGGCTGCGGATTCTTTTTTGTTGATTCTGCGCCCGCGATTTTCCAGGGTGATGAGGATGTCGCGGATGATTTTTTCAGGCAAGCCGGTGAGCATGGCATCAAGATTCATGTCCGGAGTTACCCATGGGCGGCGGGCTTTGCCCGCCACCACCTTGGCAACGTAGGCGCGCGGGAGTTCCCAGTAGCGCACAACGTTGCGGATTTCATAGATGAGCGCATCGGCGTCACTTTTCGGCGTGTTGTCTTCCTTTTGCGTGCCTCCATAACAGGCGGCAAACGCATTCAGGAGGGGCACATAGTCCGTTTGATAGAGTGTGCGCCATGAGGTGCGCCCGCCACAGTGCAAGCCGGTGAACTCATGCCGCCATTCAACGTATGAGCCCAGCGGCATGCCAGAGCCCTGGAGGTGCTTGTAAGCGCGAGAGCTGACAGCACCCAGGGTGGCAAGCTGCTTTTTGGAAAGCGTCTTCATGCCTTGGCGGTGGTGGCTCCGGTGACGATGCCGTTGGTGGGTTCGATAAAGAAGTTTGTTTTTACCTCCCAACGCATGCCGAGGTCGGCGAGGGCTCCGGTGCCGAGGTCGGCGGCTTTGACGGCGGGGATGTTGATGGATACTTTTGGTTCTTCGATGGTGAGATATTCTTTCTTGCCCTGAGCATAAAGGCTTGCTGCCACATCGGTGAGCTTGCCTTTCATGGCTTTGAGGGACGGGGCAGAATCGCGGTAGCCGAAAGTGGCGAGTGTGGAGTGGCCGGAGCGGTTGCCCTCATCGAATAGCGCGGTCTGGTTGGCGGCTTTTTTGAGGTATTTCTGGAATGCGGCTTGCAGCTCTTTCTTCTCGGCTTCGAGGGTATCGATGACGGCGGCATAGCGGGCATCTACGGCGTTTTTTTCTCGTTCGAGGGCTGATTCCTGCTCGGTGATGGAGGTCATCAGGGTTACGATTTTATCGGCAACCTTGCGGGCGGTTTCGGTATCGGTTATGGTTATTGTTGTCATGGTTTGTGTGTGTTGTTAAGGAAAGGTGTGTGAGGGACTGAAGTCCCGCGCTGCGATTTAATCCGGCATCATGGCGCGGCGGGCAGCCGGTGCCAATGAGCCCAAGGGAAGCAGCTCTTGCTGCACCGGTGTGCGGCGTTCCTCTTTCTTGTCAAGGATGGCAAGGAAGCGCACCCAGGCACCTTGCTTGCTGGCATTCTCTTTGAGCCAACGCATGAGGGCGAGAGCGTCACAGACTACCACGCGGCAGCAGCCGTGCTGCTCGCTTTTGTACTGGATGGCCACCTCTGCGGGCTCACTGCCCGCCGTGACATAGATGCCACGGCGGTGCCATTGCAGGCGGCTGAAGATGTCACCCAGCTGCTGGGCGGCGGCTACGCTTTTGGCGTTTGTCACGCAAGCCCCCTTCCCATGCGGCTGAGTGCCGCGCTGAAGTGTTGCAAATCCACGGCGGCACCATTGAGGCGAGCCTCGGCCACGGCCAGGCGCACAATGGCCAGCAGTGTGCCGAAGCAGTTTTTCCGGGCGAGAGCGTGGACGGTGCGCTGAATGTCCTGTGTGGGTGCGGGCAGCCGGAAGGCTTGCCAGATAGCGGCGATATCTTGCTGCGTAGGGGTACTCGGCAGGATTTCGGGCAGGCCGCGGCGCAGAAGTTGGTCGAGCTGCTCAGCAAAGGGAGAAGTGCGCACGCGGTCTGTGTTGGAGTGTTTTTCCAGATTGGTGATGATGAATACCACGGCACAGCCGGAGAGGTCCGCAACGCGCCGCACCACATCCAGCGCATCTGCCCCCTGTTGGCGGGTAAGGGCGAGGTGCGCTTCGTCCACGATGATGAGGTGGCGGGGCGAGAGCGCAGCACAGAGCAAGCGCATGAGGGCTGCTACGCTGTGACGCGCCGTTGGGATTTTAAGGGCAGCTGCAAGGTCGCGGACAATGGAGCTGATGGTTACGCCGGGCAGCAGTTCCAGCAGGATGGTCGTTTCCGGATAGCGGCGCCGGTATTCACGGGCGGCGGTTGTTTTTCCGCTTTGGGACACACCGTAAATGCCGTGGCAGCCGTGGGTGATTTTTGCCTGGTGGCAGGTGTTGAGCACGCGCTGACCCAGCTCTGTGGGGATGTAGCCGCCGGGGGATGCCGTGACCGGCCGGGCAGAGAGTCTCGCGGCGTGCAGGCCGCGCTGCTCTTCCAGCTTGGCGAGCTGACGGGCGGCGTTGCCTTCATAATTGCCGCGGATGAGCCCGCGCAGTACTTTTTCTGAGAGGCCGAGGCGGCGTTCTGCTTCCGTGAGTTTCCCTCCGACGGAGGGGAGGAAGTCATCGACAAGCCAACGGACGGCGGGGTGTTGCAGTTGAGTATCGTTCATGGTCATGAGTATGGTTTGGGATTAGAGGAAAGTGGGTTCATCGTAGGATTCCGGCAGCCCCATTCCGGCGAATTCCTCGGTCGGCAGGGCGTCCGGCAGGGGGGCGGCTGCGCGGCGGCGGGGTTTCCGCAGCTGTGCGGCATCTGTCACGGCGAGTGGGTCAATCTGTTCACCTGCCAGGAGGCGGCGGTTGTAGTCCATTTGGATGCGATGCTCGGCGGTATCGGGGGCAACCATGTTATCAATGCGGGCCAGCTCCTCCGCACGGCGCTGCACCATATCACCGAACATGCGCAGGCGGGCGGCTTCATCCTGGTACTTCACTCGGGTGAGGCGTTGGGCGACCCCTTTCACGATGTTTTTTTCATCCAGCACAAAGAGGGATTCCGCCAATGGGTTGAGCACCCCGTACCATGTTTCTCCGGCAGGGAGCGGCACCTTGTATCCCTCTGCATCCAGCACCACGTCAGAGAAGAGCAGCTCGCGGTGGTGGCGCGATTTCCCGTCCACGATGAGAGCCCCTCCCCTGCGGGTCAACTTGAATTTGCGGTGCGCGCCCATGAGGGCGACACACTGTGCCGGCGTGAAGCGGATGAGCTCATTGCCCGGCCGCGCCAGCGATTGCATCCAGGCCTCATCGGGAGAGAACACGCGCTCGCGCAGGCGGGAGGGCACCCGCCGGGCCAGCATCAGCGCCTCCTCGGCCTCCTCCGGCTCCATGAGGGAGAGCAGCTTCCAATCCTGCCCGGTGAAGGAGAATTCCGGCTGGATGAATCCGCATTCCTTCCAGCCTTGCAGCTTGTGGTCGGTGCGCTTGTTGATACCTCCCACCACTTGCACCAGCATGTCTGCCAGCTGGCCGAGCGGCGGCGCAAAGGTAGCCAGCCCGGCCACCTGTGCCTTGCTCAGCTGTTTATTGTGCAGCCCCTTGCCGGTGTTGACCGCCTTGACGATGGCGGCATCATGCTTTTCCGTGATACCGTAGAGACGCTCCGGCTCCGTGCGGTTTTTGCCGGTCTGGGTGAGCACGCCGTCCATGCGGTTATGCAGCAGGTTGTGCCAGCTTTCCAGCTCTGCCTTGAAGCGGGGATTGCCCACGGCGCGCCCCTCAAAAGCACCCACCTGCCGCATGCCGGTCATGCCGCTGCGAGAGACGCTGATTTTCCCGTCGGAGAGCATGGAAAGCGCATCCTCCACCTGCGGAGAGATGGCCGCCGTGCCGTGCTCACACACAAACACGGTACCGCGCGGCGAATAGCCCACATTGAGCAACAGGTCGCAAATGAGGTAGAGCATTTCATCCTCCGTCAGTTGCAGACTTTTGCCATCTTCTCCTTTAGTGCGCAGCTTGGTGAACCAGCTGAGCCGCTTGCCGGTGAACCGGTCCAGGCAGCCCAGCTGCAGCGGGCGGTCAATGTGCATGCGCCCGTTGCCGTCATAGCCCTGCACCTTACAATCCAGCCACACGTCATCGAATGAGTAGACCGCCCCCGGCCACATCCCCTCGCGCGTGGAGAACGCCTGCGCCAGGTAGTTGTAGCCTGTGCGTGTGCCGCCGTGTATGATGGTGAGGGCGGCGCGGTCAGGCATCAGGCGGTAGAGCCGCTCCTTGCTCCACCCGGCGGGGTAAGGCTCGCGCCCTGTGGGGTTCATGCCCTCGTAGCCGGGGATTGCCTTGCCCGACTCCCACTCGGCATAGAGCTCCTGTATGGCGGTGGTCAGCGAGCGCGGGTGGCGGCTGGCCAGCAGGGCCAGGTGCGCGCGGAAACAGGGCTGCGCTGTGCGCACCTGCCGGCGGTTGGCGGCCACGGTGCGGCCATCGAACACGGCCTGCCAGCAGCGCGGGGCGGTCACGCGCTGCCCTCGCTTATCCTTCTTGCCACCCTTCCAGTTGTAATAATAGCGCTCCATGCTCTTGGCAGAGACGGGGCGCGCCGCCGCGCCGGAGAGCCCGGCCAGCCGCAGCGTGAGCGCCGCCGCCATCTCTGCAAAATGCTGCGTGGGGAACTGCTCCTGCTCCAGGCTCTTGCAGGCCGCCACCAGGTAGCGCACCCGCGCCGCATCCTCCAGCGGCAGATCATCCAGGCGTACATTCTCGTGCATGGCAAGCGTGGGGGGGGGGCTTGGTTTATTATGCCGTCGGCGGCAGCATCGGGCGGGTTTTAGCGGCGCGGATTCGGGCGGCCAGCGCCTCCAGCTTTGTGGCCACCGTTTCCCGCTCCTGCGCCGTCACCCGCCCTGCCATTTCATCCACATAGCCGGAGAACGAATCCAGCCACCCGCCGCTCTTGCTCAGGAAAGCCGCCCGCAGCGCCTCCAGAGAGACCGGCTCTGCCGCATCTGCTGCCGCATCCAGCTTTTCCCCGGCGGGCAGCTGCGGTTTCTCCGGTGCCAGCTCCAGGTAGGCCTCGCGCAGGGAGCCGGCGGTGAGCCATCGGCTCCACATCAGCTCCGTGGCCTCCTGCGGGTCATCATAGGCACCGGTCAGCAGGGCGGCCGTGTGGTCGCTGAGGCTCTGCGCCACCACCGCCGGTGTCAGCCCGCCCGCCTCCTGCATGCGCTGCATCACCGCTTCCAGCACTTTGGTGTAGTTGCGCGCCGTGGCATAAGTGAACGGAAAGCCGCCGCTGCCGCTGATTTCCAGCGCGGCCTCGCGGGCTTTCATGTTGCCTTTGTAGCCGGCAAACAGCGCGCCGAAGGCCACCCGCCCCACCGCGCAGCGCAGTGAGATCTGCTTGAGCACACAGGCCAGATTCAGCGTGGCCAGCAGGTGGGTGCGCGCGGCCTCCCGCGCTGTTTCTGCCGCGCGGGTCAGCGCCCCGTGCAGCGTGCCGCACAGCAGCACCGCCTCGTGCAGCTCGCGGTCAGCCTCGCGGCTCAGCTCCGCGCGCTCTGTTCTCCCCACCACCTGCACGGGGGCAAAGGTGGCGGGCTCAGCATATTCACCGGGCAAGCCGGTCAGTTCAGTATTCATTTGTGTGATGTGTCTTTGGTTGATGGGTTAAAGTTGACGAAGGGGGCCAGCGCTTGCCGCATTTCGGGGTTATCCAGCACGGCGCGGCGGATTTTATGGAGCGCTTTGGCTTCTATCTGTCGCACGCGCTCGCGGCTCATGCCCAGCAGCGTGCCGATGGTTTGCAGCGTATCGCCGCAGCCGGGCATGCGCGGGGGCAGCCCCGCTTTTTCCCGGAACTCCGGCACACCCAGCAGCGCCAGCATGATAAGCTCTTCGGATGGACGATTGACCATTGTCGATTGACGATTTTTGAATTCGTACTTCGTAACTCGTACTTCGTACTTTAGTAGTCGGAGGGCGGGAGGCTGTTTTCGGCGGTCGGGCTGTCCGGGCAGAAGCCGCTGTGCTGCCAGCGGGGCTCTGCGCTGCCCTGTTCCCAGACAAGCGCGGCTGCCAGAGCCAGCAGCGGCAGCCCGGGTATGGCCAGCACCCCGGTGCAGATGATTTTTTCGCGGAGAGAAAGCATGATGGGGAATTGACGATTGACGAATTACGATTGACCCGTCTTCGCCTCTCCGTGGCTACGCCGAGGCAGGCGAATGGAAATATCGCTGAGGGTGAGGATGGCTTCTGCGATGGCAGCACCGGCGGTGGTCAGGTGCTCCGGCAGGTTTTGCTGCTCATGCAGCAGGCATGCCAGCATCAGGTACTGCGCCAGCTCGGCATCGGTTTCGGTATCAACGGCTGCATCCACGAGAAAACGCAGCAGCTTCCGCTGTATCTCTCGCCGTCTGCCGGTGCAGTTGATGCGCCGCAGAGAGGCGAAGTAGCCCAGGAAGTGCTGCCGGACGTCGGCCAGCTGCTCACTGCTCAGCGCGGCGGCTGCGGCGCGGGCTTGTTCGTCCAAGCCGGGGGTAGTAGGAAATGATTTCATTGACGATTGACGATTTTTGAAGTTCGGTGTGAGCTCAGCGGGTGACGGTGGCGAGGTAGTAGCCCAGCAACACACCGCACAGGGGCAAAAGCAGCAGCAGAACAACTGCCGACACCGTGTTGAAACGGTCTTTCTTTTCGGCGGTTTGGGCGGTTTGGGCGGTTTGGAGTTTTTTGTGCCAGGCCTCAAGGATGGCTTCACAGCGAGGATTACAATGTTGATTTTTAATCGTGCGGGTTTGAAGCTTCTTCAGTATGCCTATGCGCTCTACTCTTTCAAAGTCCCATAATTCCAACATAGAATTGCCTATTGTCCCTTTTGTCACATAAAGCTCGGGCAGACTTTTGCCGCCAAATAGATCTATGAGGTAGGCGTATTCAAAGCCATCAGAACACAAGAAGACGATGTTCGGAGGGGTGGCTTGAGTGGTCTCGCTTTTTTGGTGTAATCTTATCATTGTCGGTGGGAGTTAGCGGGTTACTCGCTCGCGGAACTGGAGGTTCGGGTTAAATGGTAATTGCCGAAGGGCTCGCAAAACTTCACCGCTTTCTCTTTTTCCGCTGAGCACCATATTCACATGCGCAGCACTACGACCTATGCGGCGGGCTGCTCCGGCGATGGTATAGCCATGGTTATAAAGCCATGTTTTCGTTATCGTATTACCTTGCGTTTTCATGGTTTTTGTGATAGAATATTCGCGTAACAGATGTTCTGTACGAGATAAAAGTTAAACATAATGGAAAGAAAATGGCAAGCGAAAACTTAAAGAAAAAAGAAATTTCTGCACGTATTGCTCTCGCCGTTGAACGGAGCGGCCGCAAAGCTAAGGATATAGCAGCGGCTCTTGGAGTTTCCGAAGTAACTATGTCTAAGTATGTAAACGGAGTTTCTACTCCAAAAAATGATTACCTTATATCCTTGTCTCAAGAATTAAATGTTTCGGTAAGTTGGATATTGAGCGGCAAAGATGAGCCCTTTCCTGCCGACACATCCCCCTCGTACGAAGAATGGAAAAGGAGAGCTTTAGAAGCCGAAAAGAAGCTGGCTATTTTACGGGGGGTTATTCCCATGTTGAATGAAGTCAATAATGTGCTGTCAAAAAATTTGTAATTATCTGTACGCGCACAAAACGGGCGCGTACAGATATTAAACGCGTTTAATATCTGTACACGTGCATAAAATAGCCTCCAAAAAGGAAATAATGAGCATAGAGGAATTACAGAAGTGGCAAGAGGTGATTTATGCGGTTACGAGGGGGAGACTGAGCTCCGTGCAGGCTCGAGAGGAAATGCGGCGGTATCTGGAGAGGACAGGCTACACGCCCGATCCGGGGTTGGAGGGGACAATAAGAGATCGTAGTTCAGTAGAGGGAATGAAACATATCATTGACACGAATGTGGCGATGGCAAGGGGCTGGGCGCAACGGCAGGAGATGCTGGGGGATGTGCTGAGTCCCGGGCAGGAGCTGTACCGGCAGCGCAACAGCCGGGTGCCGCGCAACTGGACGCAGCGGTGGCAGGATGCTGCGGAGGCGGTAGGCTGGGAAGGAGTGGCACGGGGCGGGCAGATGATTGCGCTGGTGACAAGTCCGATATGGGTGGAGCTGTCTGCGTTTGATAATCCGTACCCGCCGTTTGATTACAACAGCGGGATGCGGGTGCGCCCGGTGGATTTTGAGGTGTGCGAGGAGCTTGGGTTGGTGAGCCTTGATGATATCGATGCGCTGGAGGAGGAGATGCAGGCGCAAAAGAGAATCTTATCACCTCCTGTACTTATGTTAGGGGAATACGATTAAAGTGCTTTTTACAAATAGATAGACATGGCAAAAAAATCAAAGACAGTCAATTACCGGAAAGCTGAGCTCATCGGCAAAGAGGGTGAAGTAATAGAGGAAACTCTGGAATCACTTATAAGGCGTGCTTTAAAATCAGAGAACGTACCCAGTCCGGTAAAATACGCATACGGCATTGAGGGACAAAACTCGTATCTCTTACTGCACAGTATGAAAAACAAGCGGCCATATAGTCAAAAAGGTTGTTTATGTGGATGTATTTCATTGTATGATGATGAAACAAAGGTATCATTGGTAGATTCCGAGTACAACGAGGAAAAGGACGAAGTATTCAACGAACAAGTGGCTCCAGTTGATTCTAATAATAAATTGAGAAAATTGGAGCAGCAAGCCCACTATTTCGCCATTAGGGGGAATCATGTTGCTATCATGGCGGCTTCCAGCAAAGGTATTGACATGCTGAAGGATTTCTTTACATGGCTGATTCAGGATATTTCTTGCATTATGCCAACAGTATCGGTAGATTTAGTCAATATTCCAACGCAGAATGCCCTTGCCATGCTTACCGAAAAACCCGTTCGTAGCATCAGCTTTAGCTCGTCTGCATATACCCAGCATATTCAGCCGATGTCGGAGGATGAAATTAAAGAGATAAAAGGAAAAGAAAAAGGAACAAGGAAAGAATATGTGCGAAAAATTTATGAGGAAAAACCTGTTGTGCGAGCAATTTTAGATGCGATTGGGTGTCCTCCTGTGCTTAATGCCTATACTTCAGCCGAAGATTTGGATGGTCTAAGCGTGGCTATTGAATTTAAATGCAAGCAAAGAAAAAACGAATCAGGGCAGAATCTGGTGCGCGACATTGCCCGACACGTTGGTGGAATAGAAGAACTTTCCCCTGTTATTAACCTTTCAGGAAAAAGTTACATATCAAAAGACATGCTGACGGTTAAAGATACGCTTGTGGTAGAGGGGGATGGAAAGAATCTACATCGAACAGGTGCAATGCGTTCCTTGGCCGACTGGCTTGTTGAACAAATAGAGAGCGGCCTTGTTTAAGGGATTGCAATTTATGTTGTTCGTGGTATAATGAGGCGATACAATGAAAGGACTCCACATATACATGAAAGAAGGCAGGTATCGGCATGCTGAGGCCATACTCTTGTCTTTGATTTTCTTGTATGTGTTGTATGATGTACTGGAAGAGTCACATCTGAGGGTGATTGGCAATTTTTTCAAGGTGTCGGCTGCGGTAGTTACAGCCTCCGGAGTGGTGGCGTACAACCTGCGCAATAGGGTTGTAGACTTCTCAAAATTTTTGATTTCCCAGAGTAAAGATTTCGAGGAGATTTCAAGAAAGACAAAGGAATCTTGCCATCGGTTGACCTTTATTGTGTTCTTTAGCTTTATTTCAGGCGTACTGTGCATGCTTGCAGGTATACATGAACATGTACATATCATGGCCGTGGCCGGGGTGGGATTCATCTTCAGCACAGTATGGTATGCCCATATCATTTTCGCTTTTGATGAGTTGGAGGAAAAAATGCTGGATACCGCAATGGAAAATCGACAACAGGAAGAAGCGCAAAAACGCAAGCAATTTCTTGAGGCCGGCAAACAAGAGCATCCTGACAATTTTTGATTTTCCAGACCGTACGCAACATTACGCCCCGGTGATTCCGGGGCTTTTTGGTTTTACCACACCAAGGGTAGCTCGCCCTGGAGGAGGGCGGATTGGATGGGGGCGGCTTTGGTGCGGGCAGATTGCACCATGGCGGCCTGGAGGGCGCCGAGGGAAACTTCATCAATGAGCCATTTGCGGCCCCGTGGGCCGCGTGGTTTCCAGGCCACGAGGGTGCCGTCTGCTATCATGCGCAGGATGGTCATGCGGCTGTAGCGGAGCATGGCGGCGGCGTGTTCTACGGTGACGCCGCGCGGCGCCGGCAATTGTTTGGTTTCCACAGGGGGTATTGTAACATGCTTTTTTGAGTTGGCAAGAGGGCGGCGGCTTTTTTGCACATAATGCACTTAGTGCACATAAAGAACATAGTGCACATAAAGAACACAGCGGGTGGCGGGGCGGTCGTTGTTGTGGTAGGGTATGGGCGTGCCTGCGGGGCGCGGGCGGTTCGGCGCGGTTGCCTGTTTCCACCATCTACACCGCCCGCCCCGCAGGGAGTTCAGGAAGTACGATTTACGCATTTCAAATAATGCCGCCCTGCGGGCGGGGGTAGTTATGAGCACGGATAAGCACATAGTGTTGGATGTAGGGCATGCGAATGGCACGGGGGCTTGTGGCCACGGGCTGGAGGAGCATGAGGTGTGCGCGGAGCTGGCGGTGCTGCTGAAGCGGCTGCTGGTGCTGCGCGGATTCACGGTTTCTGTGATTGATTATCCGGAGCAATCGAATGCCATGGATTTGAACCGGACGGTGGCGGCGTGCAATGCGTTGCAGCCGGATTTTATTGTGAGTCTGCACTGTGACTGCTCTGCGAATGAGGCGGCACAGGGGGCGCATGTGTGCTATCTGAGCCGGAAGGGGCTGACGATGGCGCGCTGTATTGCGGGGCGGCTGTGTGAGCTGCTGCCGGGGCGCGCGGAGTCGGTGGTGCCGAGGGCGAATCTGGCGATTCTGCGGCGGACGCATGCGCCGGCGGTGCTGGTGGAGTGCGGGTTTCTGAGCAATGCGGCGGATGCGGCGATGCTGCGGGATAATCTGCCGGGTGTTGCGGCGGCGATTTCGCAGGGAATCACGGACTACTTTGAGAATTGACAAATGAGAAAGGTTTTTACAGGTTTGTTTGTAGTCACGCTGGTGCTGGTGTTGTGCTGCCCGCTGCTGGGTGGTGAGACGCAGCCCGGCTACGTCGGAACGGAGTCCCGTTCCGTCTACGCCGAGGCTCGCCCCTCCGAAACTCCGGGGCTCGGGGAAGATAGCGGGCTGACGTGGTATCAGGTGGCGGGTATGCTGGCGGCTATCGGCACGGCAACCACGCTGGGCTGGCAGGGGCATAAGAAGATGAATGCCATCCGCATTGAGCCGCAGCCGCTGGAAGTGAAGCTGGGCAAGGAGTATGTGACCCGCAGTGAATTTGAGGATTACCGCAAGCAGGTGAGTGATGATATTGCGAGTGTCCACAAGCGGCTGGATACGGTGACTCCGGCTGTGGCGCAGATGCAGGGTAAGCTGGATATGATTGCCGCCAACCAGGACAAGATTCTCAACCTTTTGATGACCGGCCGCGCCGCAGGCGCGGGGAACTCTGCCAATCGTCAATCGTAAATCGTACTTTGTAAATCCTTATGACTGACCAAAAGAAGAGAGAGCGCACGATACGGCGCACCTTGCTGGAAGACCTGAGCAACACACCGCGCGGGTATATGCAGCCGCAGGAATCGCTGGAAGGCAGCGCGCGCCTTGCGGTGTGTCCGCCGCCCACGGCTGGGGAGTTCGAGAGTGCTTTCCGGCGTATGGAAGCAGATGCGCTGATACATTGCGAAGTTGACGCCATGGGGGTGAAGCGATGGAGCATCACGGCAATCGGGCGCGCTGCGCTGGCAGAGTGCTGAAGTACGAATGACGATTGACGAAGTACGAAGTAAAAGCAAGGCGGCTAAAGCCGCAAGGGTCATGAAGAAGTTACGCAAAGACAGCAAATTTGCCCGCCTGACGGAAGAGCAGCGCGGTGAGCTGGCCATGTATCTGGAATGCAACGGCCTGGAAGACGCCCAGCAATGGCTTGCCGCGCGTGGTGTGGAAGTGAGTCTGCAGAATATCAGCGAGTATTACCGGCTGCATGTGCTGCCCTACAAGTGGGTACGCATGGAAACGGCGGCCGCCGTGCTCAGCAAAGTGGGCGGCGATAAAGTGACCGATGCCGCGCACCGCGCTGTGGCACAGCGCGTGTTTGAGCTGAGCACAGACCCGAAGGCAGACCCGGAGCTGCTGGCCAGGTTTTACAAGCTCATGAACGATGGGCAGGCCACGGCGCAGAATGAGCGCAAGCTGGCACTGCTGGAGAAGAAAGCCGCCGCTGCTGATGCCGCCGCTGAGGCGGTGAAAGACGGGTCGCTGAGTCCGGCGGAGAAGGAGGCGAGAATCAGGGAAATCTTTGGATTGAATTGACGATTTTTAATTTCAGGCGGCTACGCCGCAAGCAACGAGAGAATAGCAAGGGACATGAGGAAACAGGATACACGCACTGCCGGCAACAAAGCGAAGGCGAAAGCCCCCGCCATGGCGGTGCGTGTGTCTTCCCCGCAGCCGGAGGCTGCCGAGCCCTCAAATCGTAAATCGTACCTCGTAAATCGTAAATTAGTGAATCCTTTGGATTCACTCCTGCCGTATCAGCGTGCCTGGTATGAGGACGGTTCTCGCTTTCTGGCGGGTGTATGGAGTCGCCAGACGGGTAAGAGCTTTGCGACGGCGGCGATTGTGGCGGC
The DNA here is from genome assembly GCA_017472085.1 of Akkermansia sp. GTDB lineage: Bacteria > Verrucomicrobiota > Verrucomicrobiia > Verrucomicrobiales > Akkermansiaceae > Akkermansia. Next base: position 112,598 of record JAFUQZ010000021.1, read on the forward strand.
AAGTATGATTGCCGGGAGCAACACCATGTGGATGATTGCCGCGCCCTCTGAGCGCCAGAGCCACGAGGCGCTGGAGAAAGTGAAGCAATGGTTGCGAGCTTTTGAGTGCGCCTATGCCGAAGAATTGGAAGCCTTGGAGGGTATGGAGAGCAAGGCCGGGGCGGTGCGGCTGGGCAACGGGAGCCGCTGCATTGCCGTACCCGGCAAGCCGGACACGGTGCGCGGTATGAGCGCCAACGTGTGGCTGGATGAGTTTGCGTTTTTTGAAGACCCGGATGCCACGTGGAAAGCGATTCTGCCCTCTATCACGAACCCGCTGAGGGGCGGTGAGAAGCGGGTGATACTGACCTCCACGCCGAACGGCAAAGCCGGGCGAGGGAAGCGCTTTTTTGACATTTGCTCCGCAAATGCTGATTTACGAGGTACGATTGACGATTTACGAATTGCAGAAAATGGCTCGCCTGCGCTCGCGGGAGAAAGCGAAGCTAATGCCACCGCTACCGCCCGCGCTTCAGGCGCGGCCACCCCTGCGAGCGATAGCGAGCCGAACTCTATAAATCGTAAATCGTACCTCGTAAATCGTAAATCCGGCATGCGTTGGAGTGTTCACCGCATGCCGCTGAGGGATGCTATTGCGGCGGGGCTTCCTGTGGATTATGAGACGCTGGCGGAGGCTATCGGCGACCCGCTGGCGGTGCGGCAAGAGCTGGATGCGGAGTTCGTGGACACGCAGAGCCAGCTGCTGCCGACGGAGATTATTCTGCGGGCAGAGAGCCCGGATGCTTCTTTGCACCCTGCTGCCGAGGTATTCAGCGGCGGGCGCGACCTGCGCGTGGGTGTGGACGTGGGGCGCGTGAGTGATCCGACGGTTATCTGGACGGCGGAGCGGATGGGCGATGTGCTCTACACGCGGGAGCTGCTGGTGCTGGCGGGCATGAGCCACGCTGACCAATTATCGATTATACGTGCGCGCGTGGGCGCGTGCACGCGCTGCTGCATGGACTACACGGGCATGGGCATCGGCATGGGGGACATGCTGGTGCGGGAGTTCGGCGAGTACAAGCCGGAGGCTCACAAGTTCGGGCGTGTGGAGCTGTGTACCTTTTCTGCGGCGTTGAAGCGGGAGATTTTTCCGAAGTTGCGGGAAGCGATGGAGGGGCTGCGGCTGCGGATACCCGCCGACCCGGCGCTGCGCACCGACCTCTCAGCCATGCAGCAGGTATGCAGCGGTGGCCAGTTCAGCTACGAAGCCCCGCGCACCAAGGACGGCCACTCTGACCGCTGTACCGCCGCCGCGCTCTGTGTGCGGGCGGGAGAGGGGGCGGCAGCTTGTCTGCATGTGGGTGTCATTCCCCGCACAGCCCCGCGCACAGGCCATCGGCATGGGTGGAATCATGCCGAGGATTTACGAGGTACGAATTACCCGTCTTCGCCTCTGCGAGGCTACGCCGAGGCAGGCGATTTACGAATTACCGGCTCGGCATGCCTGCGCATGCAAGAGAGAAAGAAAGGATTCAGGAAATGAAAAAGCATCGAAAAAATCACACTGCCCGCATACCTGCCCGCGCGGCGGCAGAGACGCGCCACCTGAGTGCCCGCAGCGGGCTGGAGGTGCTGCTCTACCAACTGCTGCAGAGCACGCTGGTGCAGAAGGAGCGGCGCAACGACCTGCCGGAGCTGACTCCGCAGCGAGCCCGTGAACTGTATGAAGCCTGGCGCCGGGGAGAGATGGCAGACGTGCAGCTGATGTGGGATCAGCTGGAGGAGCGGGACGAAACGCTTTTCACCGTGCTGCATGCGCGGCTGGGTGCTCTGGCAGAGATGCCGTGGGCGGTCAATATCGATGCCGATCTGGCGGAGGATATACAGCCGCTGGCCGAGAGCCAGAAGCGGCTGGCCAATGAGCTGCTGGCGGCGGTGGAGAATCTGCCGGAGGCGCTGGTGCACCTGGGCATGGCCGATTTCCGCGGCGTGGCCGCGCTGGAAATCGTCGGTGATTTACGAGGTACGATTGACGATTTACGAATGGGAAAGAATGGCGAGCCTGCGCTCGCAAGTGAAAGCGAAGCTGATGCCACCGCTACCGCCCGCGCTTCAGGCGCGGCCATCCCGCAGCCGGAGGCTGCCGAGAATTCAAATCGTACCTCGTACCTCGTCAATCGAAAATCCCCCTTGCGTTGGGAGGTGATAGAACCCTGGAACCTGTGCCGCCCGGTGCGGCGTGGACCATGGTACTACAATGCGGAGGCCTCTGCCACGCCCACCCGCCCGGAGGAGCTGGAGGCAGAGCGCGTGATTCTGCGCGAGGCGCAGCCCATCGACTTGCCGGCCATGTTCCTCATCTGCGCCAAGTATCTTTCCGTGCACGCGTGGGATGCCTTTCTGGAGGTATTCGGCATACCGAATATCTTCCTGGAGATGCCGCCTGCCACGCCGCAGGACAAGGCCATGGAGTTTGATGCCGTGGTGCAGCGGCTCATCGGCGAGGGGCGCGGCACAGTGCCCAACGGCGCGAAGTTTCACACCGTGGAGACCAGCAAGGACAATACGCAGAGCTTTGAGGCACGCGCCAAGTGGTGCAATGAAGCCATCATCCAGCTGGCCACGGGTGGGCTGCTCACCGTCACCACGCAGAGCGGCAGCGGCACGCTGGCGGGGAATGCCCACAGCGACAGTTTCAGCCGCCTGTGCGCGGCGAGTGCGCGCAGCATCTCTGCTGCCATCAACCGCCAGTTTTTGCGACCTGCGCTGCAAGCGGCCTTTGCCGGGCAGCCGGTGCTGGTGAAGTTTGAGCTGGCGCCGGAGCCGGTGGACGACCGCAAGCAGATGGCGGAGCTGCTCGCTGCGCTGAACGCCGCAGGCTGGGCTCCCGCTGCGGAGACGGTGAGCGAGATGATGAATTTCGAGGTGCAGCGCATCCAACAGCCGCCAACAGACACCAACACGCAGGCGCCGCCTGTGATGAATCGCAGTGGCGAGCTTCAGCCCGCCCGGGAAAGTACGATTGACGAATTACGAAGTACGAATTCAAATAATGCCGCCCGGCGGGCGGATGAGGAACGCGAGACGACTACTGTCAATGACGCTGATCCGCCGCTGAATGCGGAGGAGCTGGCCACGCTGCGATTCCTGGGTGGTGGGCTGAATCCCGGGCAGGTGGGGGCGGATGCGGAGTACACCGCCGCCGCCCTGCGCGAGGGGTTGGTGATGAACTCCTGCAATCAGTACGGGCATGATGCAGACTGCGACGGCGCAGATGATGATGCTGCTGCTGAGGAGCGCGAACGCCGAGAGGCGGAGGAGGCCGAACGCCGCGAGCGGGAGATGGATGCCTCCAGTATGGAGTCCGCAGGCTACACCCCGGAGGAGATTGAGCGTGTGACGGGAATCAAAGAGGATTTACGATTGACGAATGACGATTTACGATTGGAAAATTCGGCGGCTACGCCGCAGGATGAAGAGGATGTGGTGACGAATGCC
>JAFUQZ010000002.1 GCA_017472085.1 Akkermansia sp.
CAGCATTCGTAATGCACCATAGGCAACGATGCTATGCAATTTCAAATTCTTGCACCCGGGACAAGCGCTTTTTGCCAACATGCGACGGTTTCATCGCAACCTCGTCTCGTAATCGGATTGACATCCACGCATGACCGTGATACAACAGCCGCGCCTTTAACACCAAATCCGCTATGAAAAAAATCATCTTTCTCTTTTTGGGATGCTCAGCTCTCCTGGCCGAAGAAATCACACTTGACACCCAATTTATTGATAAGAAGGGGGAAACATCATCTCTGTACGCTCAACCCAAGCTTGCTCAGGCCGGAGGGCTGGAGCCGCATTGGCATCAGGAGGTCAATATCACCGTACACATAGACGTCAGCAAGTTGCTGGGTGCAGAACAAATGCAGCAGGGAGCCCGCTATCGGATAGATTCCGTTTCCTGGATTGGACACCCGGAGGGCTGGTTTGTCGGCGGCAACCGTTCCGTGCGCATTGCCAACGGCCGAGAATATGTTACCCAGCCCGGTCTCAACAAGCAGAAGGACGGCAACCCCGGTGTTATCCTGAGCGGGGATAGTGAGGGATTGAGTTTCACCGCTGAGGACCGGCTGGAACTGACCATCCGGTGGAGGGACAGAAATCCCGGCGGCATCTACATGCGCTACTTCAATGCACCGGACGGTTGCATCATCTCCGGCACCGCCATGAATCTCAACGACAAGGGAGAACTTGCCGGAGGCATCCCGCAGGAAAACTTCTATAACAAAACCTGGCGATACAACAGCCCCGCCATCCGCATCAAAGCCACCCGGCTGCCGGATGAAGCAGATGACAGGCTGACTGACTACATCCTCATATCCGCTGAAGCCGCAGCATTCGCCCTTCTCCTGTTCCTGTACATCAGAGCCCGCCGGCAAAGAGCCTGCTGACGGGTCTCTCCCACCTGAACCTCCCTGACGGCCCGGAAAGCGAAACTTTACATTCGCTTAACGTCTTTGGCCTTTACACGCGCGGGGAAAAGGTGTATGCTGGGCGGAACGCACTAATTTACCATTTCGCAAGACGTTATGATGACCGCAGCGCAGATTCGCCAGAGTTTCCTTGATTTTTTCCATGAAAAGCAGCACACCGTCGTTCCCTCCGCATCGCTGATGCCGCAGAGCCCGGGACTGCTCTTCACCAACGCCGGCATGAACCAGTTTGTGCCGTATTTCCTGGGCGTCTGGACGCCGCCGTGGAAACCGGCGCGCGCCACGGACACGCAGAAGTGCATCCGCGCCGGCGGCAAGCACAATGACCTGGAGGATGTGGGGCAGGATTCCTATCACCACACCATGTTCGAGATGCTCGGCAACTGGTCTTTCGGTGATTACTTCAAGAAAGAAGCCATTGCCTGGGCGTGGGAGCTGGTGGTGGAGCGCTGGGGTTTCCCCGCCGAGCGTCTGTATGCCACCGTCTATTGCCCGGACAAATCCAAGGGTGACCCCGGTGAGTTTGATCAGGAGGCATGGGATACCTGGGCTCCGCTCTTTGAAGCCAAGGGGCTCGACCCGAAGGTTCACATCGTCAACGGCGGCGTGAAGGATAACTTCTGGATGATGGGCGAGACCGGCCCCTGCGGGCCCTGCTCCGAGCTGCATGTAGACCTCACCCCGGAGGGTAAGACCGAGGGCGGTCTGGTGAATCAGGACAGCCCGCAGTGCATTGAAATATGGAATCTTGTGTTCATCCAGTACAATGCGGAGAGCGACGGCACGTTCCGCAACCTGCCCGCCTGCCATGTGGACACAGGCATGGGCTTTGAACGCGCCTGCGCCATGATTCAGTGCACCAAGGAATTCACGGATTTCAACGCCCGCGTCTCCAACTACAGCACGGATGTCTTCCGCCCGATTTTCAAGCGCATCGAGGAGATTTCCGGCCGCACCTACGCCGACATCTATCCGCAGGACGCCACAGAGGAAAACCGCGAACAGCTCAAGGAAAGCATCGCCTTCCGCGTGATTGCCGACCATATCCGCACGCTGAGCTTCTCCATTGCAGACGGCATCCTGCCGGGCAACAACGGGCGTAACTACGTGCTGCGCCGCATCCTGCGCCGCGCCGTGCGCTATGGCCGCACCCTGGGGCTGGAAAAGCCCTTCCTCTCCCTGCTGGTGGATACTCTGGCGGCAGAGATGGGACGCGTGTTCCCGGAGCTCATCGGCCGCACCGCCACCATCAAGGAGGTGCTGCTGCGCGAGGAAACCAGCTTCAACGAGACCCTCGACCGCGGTCTGGAACTCTTTGATAAGGAAGTGGCCGCCACGGGGGCTGTCTCCGGAGACTTTGCGTTCAAGCTGTACGACACCTACGGCTTCCCGATTGACCTGACGGCTCTGATGGCCCGCGAACGCGGCCTGAGCATCGACACCGAACGCTTTGAAGCCCTCATGGAGGAACAGCGCCAGCGCGCCAAAGCCGCTCAGAAGAAGCAGATTGTGCGCGCTCTGGACATCCAGACGGAACAGGTAACCGCATTCACCGGCTACACGGAAGATGCCTGCGAAGCCATCGTCACAGAGATTCATGAGGCAGATGGCATGCTCTTCGTCATCACGGACAAGACCCCGTTCTATGCCGAAATGGGTGGCCAGATGAGCGATGGCGGCACGCTGGCTCTGGGTGGCGATTCTGCCCCTGTTCTGGGCGTGCAGCAGATTGGCAATGCCCGCGCCCACCTCATCTCCACGGCTGATGGTGTGACTCCCGCCGTGGGAGACACCGTGGCACTGGCGCTGGATACCACCCGCCGCCGCGCCCTGGAGGCGCACCACAGCGCCACGCACCTGCTGCACAAGGCCTTACGCTCTCTGGTGAGCGATGATATCGCCCAGCAGGGCTCGCTGGTGGATGCCGACCGCCTCCGATTCGATGTCAACAGCGGCCCCATTTCCAAGACCGACCTGCGCCGCGTGGAAGAACTCGTCAACCAATGGGTGGCAGAGGACCTCCCCATCCTGGCCAACGAATATCCCATGACCGAAATCCGCAAACACCCGGAAATCTGCCAGTTCTTCGGTGACAAGTACGGCGATGTGGTTCGCCTGGTGCAGATGGGCGGCGAAACAGACTCGTTCAACGGCGTTTCCATGGAGCTCTGCGGTGGTACACATGCCGCCTCCACCGGAAAGATTGGTTTCTTCAAGATACGCAGCGAGGGAGCCATTGCCAGCGGCGTGCGCCGTATCGAGGCCGCTGTGGGTGAAGCCGGTCTTGCCGTGGTGCGCGATATGATTGCCGCCCGTATGCCGGAAGGCAAGGAGATGCTGGAGAAGCTCACCTCTGCCAATGGTAAGCTTGCCGACATGGGACAACCCACCATTCCTGTTCCCACCAATGATTCCCAGCCGGCCATGAAGGCGGTGCAGTCCCGCGATATCCGCATGGTCAACGCCCTGCTGGATGAGTACAACGCATACTGCGACAAGCTGAAAGAGGCCGCTCTGGAGGCTGACAAACGCCTGAAGAAAGCGCAATCTGCCGCCGCCGCAGGCATGGCCGATGCCCTGCTGGCAGAGCAGCTGACCGGCGGCAACGTGGTGGTTTGCGCCGAAGGCGGCAATGACCTGCTCACCGAGCTCTTCAATGGTCTCCGCAAGCGTCATTATACCGCCGCCGCGTTCCTGGTGGTGAATGACGGCAACAGCCTTTCCCTGGGTGCCTACTGCGGTGAGTCCGCTCAGGCTGCCGGGCTGAAAGCCGGCGACCTCATCCGCACGCTGGCTCCCATCGTGGGCGGCAAGGGCGGCGGTAAGGCCGATATGGCCCGCGGTTCCGGCAAGAATCTTGCAGAAAAGCAGAATCTTCTTGCCAAAGCGGCTGAAGCTCTGGCATAATACAACAGAACAAATACTCTGACACATTATGGCCAATCATCAGCCCCCGGTCTACCCGGACGAACCCAAGATACCCATCCTGCCGAACATGCTGACGGCAGGCAACCTGCTCTGCGGCTTCTTTGCCATTCTGACCATCTTCAAGGGCATGGCCTTTGATGACGGCACGGCGGAGGCATTCGCCCACTACCAGCAGGCCACCTACCTCATCTTTGCCGCCTGTATCTTCGACCTGCTGGACGGTCGTGTGGCGCGCATGTGCAAGGCGGACGGCCCTTTCGGGCGCGAGTTTGACTCCATCGCAGACGTGGTATCCTTCGGCATTGCACCGGCCATGCTTCTGGCTCGCGCCGTGTTGTTCGACCTGCCGATTCCTTATCTGGGCGACATCATCGCCGTGCTGTACCTGCTGTGCGCCGCGCTGCGTCTGGCACGCTTCAACTGCATGGCAGCCGAGCCCAAGAAACCCAATCAGAGCATGGATTTCGTGGGACTGCCGGTGCCCATGGCTGCCGGTGCCGTGGTCAGCACCATGTACCTGGTCATCGACCTCACCACCAACCGCAACCTCGAAATACCGCAGATTTGGCAGTATATCATGGCCGGAATCATGACCGTGGTGGCACTACTGATGATGAGTCGGGTCATCTACCCCAGCTTCAAGCATGTGAACTTTGAGAAGCGCGGTACCGTTGCCGCCATTATGATGGCCGTCATTGCCGTATTCGCGCTCATCGAGTTCCCGTGGATTGCACCGGCTCTCATCTTCCTTTGCTATCTGGGGTACGGGCTCATCGTCCGGCCTTTCCTCAACCGCCGTCTGCGCCGCATGATAGAGGTGGCGGATGATGAGGATGATGCCGTCTGATTTTTTCATCTCATCGACTCCGAATAAATGCCGTCTGCACGCATCCAGTGGATTGATTTCTGCCGCGTGTATACGGCATTTTTCGTGGTGCTGCGCCATGTGGATCGCCCGTATGGCAGCTTCAACTACATCATTGACCTTTTCAACTACCGGAGTCTGATATTCTTCTTTTTCCTGGTATCCGGCTATTTCACGCATCAAGCCGCCGCCGGACAATGGCTGGACTGGAAGCGCACCCGAACACTTCTGCTGCCCTTTATCTTCTGGACGGCAGTGGCCTCCATCCTGCTGCTGCAACCCATGATGCACTGGGGACAGACTCTTGCCGGAGATTTCAGCTGGTTCAACTGGTCCCTCATCCCCCGCGAGATGGGGCTGCTGAACTGGTGCTACTGGGACTTCGACAACGTACCGCTCTGGTTTCTGCGCACGCTGATTCTGCTGGCGCTCTTCAGTCCGCTGCTGCAACGGCTTCCTTCCAAGGTGCTGCTGGTGCTGGTGTTGCTCTGCTTTGCCGGAAGTGACGTACTGTGCGCCCGCGATGCCGAAACCGCCCGCAGCCACGGCAGCGGGAGCGTGTGGTGGCTGCCTTTCCGGCTCTATGAGAGCATCATGGCGCTGGGGTTCTATTCCCTGGGCCTGTGGATTCGGCGATATGCTGACTTTGCACGCTTCACCGCCTTTGTTCGCAGCTATGCCTGGGCACCGGTGCTGGCAGCTCTCATCCTTCTGCCGGCGGTGTATGGTTTCGGCTTCTACCCGCCCGTGCAGAGCAGCGCGCTGGTGCTGCTCGGGGTATCCTGCACCATGGGTATCGGGGCGCTCTGCGAGCAATACCTGCCCCGCTTCTGCGGGTTCATTGCCTCTTTCGGCCCGGCGGCCTTCTTCATCTACGTGACCCACTACATTGTGTTGCACGCGCTGCGGCTCATCCTCACCGGCTCCTACGGCGGGCATTTCACCACCACCCAATGCCTCTGGATGCCCCTGCTCATCACCGCCATCTGTCTGGGTATCTTCTACCCCCTGCGCCGTTTCTTCCCCGGATTCATGAAGCATATCGCCATGGCTAAATGAGGCCCGGGCAGCAAAATAATTCTTGCCTTAGCTCTAGCTTTCCGCTAGAATGCAACTGTTATGAACAGACTTGCAGGCAAAACAGCAGTTGTTACCGGCGCCGGGCGCGGCATCGGTCAGTCCATCGCCCAGCGTTTCGCCGCTGAAGGCGCCAAAGTGATTCTCATTTCCCGTAATCCCGCTTCCTGCGGTAATGCAGCTGATGCCATCAATGCCGAATACCCCGGCAGTTGCAAGGCTTTCCCCTGCGACGTGGCAGATGCCGCCGCCGTGGATGCCTGCGTCAAGGAAATCCTCGCTGAGTATCCCACCGTTGATATTCTGGTCAACAACGCCGGTATCACCAAGGATGGTCTGCTCATGCGCATGAAAGAAAGCGACTGGGATGCCGTCATCACCACCAACCTCAAGAGCGTGTTCCTCTTTGTCAAGGCGTTCCAGCGCACACTCATGAAGAGCCCGGCCGGCCGCATCATCAACCTCAGCTCCATCGTCGGCATGACCGGCAACGTCGGCCAGGCCAACTACTCCGCCTCCAAGGCCGGCGTCATCGGCTTCACCAAGTCCATGGCTCAGGAAATCGCCAGCCGCAAGGTGACGGTCAACGCCATCGCCCCCGGCTTCATCGCCACGGATATGACCGATGCCATCCCGGAAAAGGCTAAGGAAGCCATGCTGGCCCGCATTCCCCTGGGTGACCTGGGCAAGCCGGAAGATATCGCCAACTGCGCGCTCTTCCTCGCCTCCGATGAGGCCCGTTACATCACCGGCCAGGTCATCGTCTGCGATGGCGGCATGACGATGTAAACTTTCGAAACCATCATTTTACAGGTGGTTCAAGAATAGCTTGAACCGCCTGTTTTCGTACGACCGATGCGACATGCGTACTGCGGTGAAAATCCGCGCGGAGCCGCGATGATGCGGAATCCCAGACCTAAAGAACAACTGCGGGGAAGCTATGAGCCGTGAAAGTTCGAGGGGAAATCTCGACTGTACGAACAGAAATTGCATAAAGAGGTCGGAGAGATGGACGAGGTTGCTGAAAATGACGAAATCCAATACATCATCAAGGTCCATCAGGTAGATGCAGCCGACGCGTGAGGGAAGCGGTGCAAGGCCGAATCCACATAACGGTGCGGAAGAGTTGTCAGGATATCCGGCGAGGAGAGATAAAGAGCTGCGACAGAAACCTTAGTTCCGGAGCTAATCATACGCAGGAAAACCGCCGTATGCCATAAATGGCACGTACGGTGGTGAGTAAGGGGGCGAAAGCCCCCTACACGATTGTAAGATAAATGGATTACTTCGCTTTACTCCAACTACATGTCGGCTTTTCGATTGTTTTCATTGTGCGCTCTGAGTCGTCTGCCATGTAGGCAGCAAATTGTCGGGGTGCGGTGTGCAGCTTGTCAGATAAGCGGCGATACACATGATTGATGCGCCAAACGGCACCCCTGACCAGTTTTATCCAAAAAGGGAGAGACGCCGTGTATCTGTCTTCTTCTCCCTGCAATCCGGCAGACCACGCCAAATTACTTCCCGTTATGGCATCTGTGGACGTTATTAAGGCCGGCACCGTTCGTACCCGCCCCACCTTCTCCAGATACTGTGCATAAAATTTACGATCCGCAATAATTTTGTAGCTGATGTCATAGCGAATTCCTACCCGACTGAATGTCGCTGCATTAAGGAAACAGGCAGACGTACGAATCATACTTGTTGCCCAACACTTCCACGCCGTTGGCTTCACGGGTCTGTAATGGCAATGGTATCGCCCGTCTTCTTTCAGAAACAAAAATGTGGTAATGAGCATATCCGGTTCTGCCAATTTCTTAAAAACTTCCCCCACTTGTGCCAGCGCATCCGGCAGGTACTGTTCATCCGAATTCAAATGGGCTGTTATATCGGCATCCTCCGGCATTTTATCCCACGCATGGTTCAGCGCATCATACATCCCCTTATCCGGGCAACTTTCATAGGTAAAGACATAGCCCGGGGTATCCTGATGCGTTCTCTGCCATTCTTCCAACCACGCCTGCGTCCCATCCTTCGAAGCACCATCCTGCACATGATGATGAACCTCCACCCCTTCCCTGACCTGATCGGCCACGGAACGAATCGCCCGCTTCAGCCAATCAAGCGCGTTGTAAGTCGGCGTAACAATGTAGAATTTCATGTCCCCACTTTCTACCACATACAATCCGTTTTGGCAAGCTTTTAACCCGAAGCAGAACAAAATAACAACTTCGCATAATTATTTTTGAACATTATCAGAGAAAGGGGCGTCAACACGGCATGACCAACAACCTTACTACAAAGTTTATGGAGGGGCTGCAAGCTGCACAGAAAGCAGCGGCGACAGCCGGACGCGCGGAGATTTATCCCGCAGAAGTGATGCTGGCACTCGTCCGGCAGGAGGGGGGCGTGCTCAGCGCCGTGCTGCAGAAAGCCGGAGTGGATGCCAATCGCCTGTGCCGGGAGCTGGAAAACCGGCTTTCCCGCCAACCTCGTCAACAGGGAGCGGTGGCGAGCGGTGCCGGAATCGGCCCGGCGCTGGACCGCGTACTGAATGCGGCCGAGCAGCAACGCAGCAGCATGAAAGACGACTACCTCAGCGTGGAGCACTTCGTGCTGGGTGTCTTTGAGGCAGATGCAGATTTAACCCGACTGCTGGAAGGCTGCGGATTGAACAAGTCCGGCTATCTGGCCGCGCTGAAAGAGATTCGCGGCAACCAGCGCATCACCGACCAGGAGCCGGAGCAGAAGTACCAGACGCTGGAGAAATACGGCACAGACCTGACAGAGCGCGCACGCCGCGGCAAAATTGACCCCGTCATCGGTCGTGATTCGGAAATCCGCCGCGTGACGCAGATACTGTCGCGCCGCACGAAGAACAACCCGTCCTCATCGGTGAACCCGGCGTGGGCAAGACCGCCATTGCGGAGGGGCTGGCCCGCCGCATTGTGAACGGCGACGTGCCGGAAAGCATGAAAGGCAAGCGGCTGGTGAGCCTCAACATCGGCTCCATGCTGGCCGGTGCGAAATATCGCGGCGAGTTCGAAGAACGCCTCAAGGCTTTCATCAAGGAAGTCACCGCCTCAGAGGGCGAAATCATCCTCTTCATCGATGAGCTGCACACGCTGGTGGGAGCCGGTGCGGGCGGCGACAGCTCCATGGATGCGGCCAACCTGCTCAAGCCGGCGCTGGCTCGCGGCGAGCTGCGCACCATCGGGGCCACCACCCTGGATGAATACCGCAAGTACATCGAAAAGGATGCCGCGCTGGAACGCCGCTTCCAGCCCGTCATGGTGGCGGAACCGGACGTGGCCGATACCATCGCCATCCTGCGCGGACTGAAAGAACGCTACGAGGTACACCACGGCGTCCACATCACCGACGGCGCGCTGGTGGCTGCCGCCACCCTCAGCAACCGCTATATCACCGACCGTTTCCTGCCGGACAAAGCCGTGGACCTGGTGGATGAAGCCGCCGCCCGACTCAAGATTGAGCTGGATTCCATGCCGGCAGAAATCGATGAGCTCAACCGCACGGCCATGCAGCTGGAAATGGAGCGCCAGGCGCTCGAAAAGGAAAAGGATGAGGCCTCCCGCAAACGCCTGGAAAGCATCACCCGCGAGCTGGCCGACACCCGCGAGAAAGTGGATGGTATGCTGGCCCGCTGGCAGAGCGAAAAAGATGTGGTAACCCGCGCCCGCGAAGCCCAGAAGCAGATTGACACCCTGCGCACCGAAGCCGAGCAGGCCCAGCGCCGGGGCGACCTCGGGCGCGCCTCCCAAATCCTCTACGGGGAGATTCCCGCCGCCGAGAATGCCGCCAAAGAAGCGAGAGAAGCCCTCAACAAACTGCAGAGCAGCGGCGAAGGCCTCCTCAAGGAAGAAGTGACCGAGGCCGACATTGCCAAGGTCGTTTCCACCTGGACCGGCATCCCAGCCGCCAGACTGGCCGAGGGGGAGCGCGAAAAGCTCCTGCACATGGAAGAGCGGCTCGGCAAGCGCCTCATCGGACAGAAAGAAGCCGTCAAGGCCGTTTCCGATGCCGTGCGACGCTCCCGCGCCGGATTGCAGGACGAAAACCGCCCGCTGGGTTCCTTCATCTTCCTGGGGCCCACCGGCGTGGGCAAGACCGAGCTGGCCAAGGCCCTGGCCGAATTCCTCTTCGATGATGAAGCCGCCATGGTTCGCATCGACATGTCGGAATACATGGAAAAACACAGCGTTTCGCGTCTCATCGGAGCCCCTCCCGGATACGTGGGCTACGATGAAGGCGGGCAGCTGACAGAGACGGTACGCCGTCGTCCGTACAGCGTCGTTCTCTTCGATGAGATAGAAAAAGCGCACCCGGACGTGTTCAACGTGCTGTTGCAGGTGCTGGACGACGGCCGCATCACGGATGGCCAGGGACGCACGGTGGACTTCACCAATACCGTCCTCATCATGACCAGCAACATCGGCAGCCAGTTCATCCTCAATGAGCAGGATGCCACCGCCCGCAACACGAAAGCGCTGGATGCCCTGCGCGGCCACTTCCGCCCGGAATTCCTCAACCGCATCGATGAAATCATCATCTTTGACCGTCTGCTGGAAAGCGACCTCAAGCTGATTGTCAACATCCAGCTGGAGCGCGTGCGCAAACGCCTTGCTGCCCGCAACCTCAGCCTGGAGCTCAGCGATACCGCAGCGGCGCTGGTGGCAACCCACGGCTACGACCCGGTATACGGAGCCCGTCCGCTCAAGCGCGCCATTCAGCATGATATCCTGGACCCGCTCAGCCTGGCCATCCTGGAAGGCCGCTACCCGGAGGGCAGTACCATCCGCGTGGATGCCGAGAACGGGCATATCATCTTCCGCTGAAGCACAAGCGGCCATCAACACCTCGGTGCATCCGACCCTGCACCGAGGTGTTTCTGTCACTAACGCGACAGGTGATTGACGGGCGGCAGAAAATCGTGTAATATACAGCCATGACCACGTACACAGCCCCGGCCAAAATCAATCTCTCCCTGCGTGTACAGAGCAAACTGCGCGAGGACGGATACCACAATGTGGATATCCTGATGGCAGCCATTGACCTCTATGACCAACTGGACTTCCACAACTCCCGCACCACCACCCTGCTCTGCGATACCCCCGGAGTGCCGACGGACGAAAGCAACCTGGTCATCAAAGCCATCCGCGAGTTTGAAAAATCCTACGGCCGCAAGGCCAAGCAGCGCATCACCCTCACCAAGCGCATCCCCCACGGTGCCGGTCTGGGCGGCGGCTCTGCGGATGCCGCCATCACCCTCAAGGCCGTCAACGAAATCATCGGCACCAACTACGACATGGAGGAACTGGGCGCCATGGCCGCCAATCTGGGCAGCGATGTGAACTTCTTCCTCAACCCGGTCATCAGCCGCTGCACCGGGCGAGGAGAAATCGTCAAACCCGTACCGGAGCTGGCCGCCTGGAGCAGCCCCCTGTTGCTCATCAAACCGCAGTTCGGCGTCTCCACCCCCTCTGCCTACAAAGCCCTCACCTGCTCCAAGCGCTTCAAGACAGTCAATTACGGAGCGCAGAAAGCGGACGGCATCACCTTCATCAACGAACTGGAGCGGCCCGTCTTTGCCAAATTCCCCATTCTGGGTATCATGAAGATGTGGCTGCTGCAACAGGAAGGCGTGCGAGTGGCACTCATGAGCGGCTCCGGCTCCTCCCTCTTTGCGCTCACGGAAACCCCCGAGCAGGCTCAGGCCATCGCCACCCTGGCCCGCGCTGAGTTCGGCGATTCCCTCTTCACCCATTGCGGTACAGTTAATCCTCAATGATTCCCGCCGCCTGCGATGACCCCATCAACCGCCGCATCCTCTGCGTGGCAGAGGACCGCGTCATCGGATTCCATGCACGGCCTTTTGATGAGATTGCACGCCTGAGCGGCATCGCCACCACCATCGTCATTGAGCGCCTGCGCGCCATGCTTGCTGCGGGCACCATCCGCCGCGTGCGCCAGACACTCCTCTCCACCAGCCTGGCAGAGGGTGCCCTCATCGCTTGGAAAGTCCCGGAAGAACAGTTGGAAAATGCCTATGCCTGGTTGCGGGACAATGACCCCTTCACCGGGCATGTCGTCCTCCGCAGCAGCGAGGACTCCACCGCACCCGGCGCCGATTACCGTCTCTGGACCACCCTGAAAGTCCCCACCGGCTATGGCTCCATGCAGGAACACTGTGCCATCCTCTCCCGTGCCATCGGGGCAGAGGACTGCGTTCCCCTGCCCGTGGTGGGCATGTTCGCCCTGGCCGTGGGCCATACCCGCCGCGTCGGGCTGCAACCGGGAGACAAGCTGCCGGAACCGCCTGCCATGCAGGTACCGCAACACCCTGTCCTGAGCCCGGAGGAATGGCAAGTGCTACTCAGCCTCAAGGAAAGCCTGCGACCGGAAGAATTCTGTCCCACCCCCTGGGCTGCCCGCGCCGCAGCCCTCGGCATGAGCGAGCAACACTACTGCGATATTGCCGCCGCGCTGGATACCCGCAAGGTCATCGGCCGCTTTGCCTCCTTCCTGGACCACACCGCCCCGCGCAACCGCCGCGCCGGCACCGGTGCTGCCGGGCTCTTCCACTGGGCCGTGCCGCAGGGCATGGAGGAACGCGCCGGCGCAGAATGCGGGCGTCACATCTGCATGACCCACTGCTACTGGCGCAGCGGCGGGGCCGTCTTCGGCGGTGCGCAGATTATGGGTGTTGTCCACTCCCCTAGCCGCGAGGAAGTACTGGCGCACAAAGCAGCCATCGATGCTCACCTCACCGCCTGCGGTATCCCCATCCTCCACACCGCCGTTTTCTGGAGCAACCGCGCCGAAATCCGCCCCAGCGAAATCAACCCCGCCGCCTACCGCGCCTGGCTGGAGAAATACAAAACAGGCCATAAATAAATCCTGAAGCACAATGAAATGTTGCAGAGCGGGGAGAAATGGGGTAGAATGCGGGTGTTATGCTGCGCGGAAAGCTTTTTTTCTCATGGGTGTGTCTGCTGATGCCGTGGATGGTCATGTCTGCCGACGGGCAGGCACCTCAGGTGCTGACACCTGAACAGGCTGCGGCCGCCATGCCGGATGATGCAGAGGCCATCCCCGCCGATGAGGTGGAAGAAACGGTCGAAACCGTCAGGCTGGGCGGTGAGGAGAAATCAACCGTCCAGGAAGGTGTGCAGCAGGCAGAATCCTATGAGGACACAGTAGCGCCGGATTCTCCCACCAACGTGGAAATCGGCGGTGCGGAGGATACGGAAGCCACCCCACCGCTCAAGACGGATGAGGAAGTGATGGATCCCACGGTGCATGACCCTTCCCGCGTAGCCTATGCCGCCACCCGCCCGAATGCCCGTACCATGTCACTGACGGTTCCCGGGCCTCGCGGCCTGATAACAGACCGGGAAGGTAATGTCATGGCCTGCTCCGAGGTCGCCTACCAGCCGGCCATCAACTTCGGGCAGTTGCAGGATGAGAGCGAGGAGAACATCCTCCGCGTGGCGCGCAAAGCCATCGGTGAGTTTGAAGCGGCCGGATTCAAGGTGCTGGAGAAATCGGATACCCAGTTGCTGGATCACTACCGCAACCGCCGCTGGCTTCCCCTGGCCATCGGCCCGACCGTCCGCGAACGAGAACTGGCACCGCTGCGCGAAAAAGTGAAGAAAATTGAGCATTCGCATCTCATTCCCCTCTACATCCGCAACTACACCTCCGGCACATCGGCCTGCCACATTCTGGGCTACACCGGTGCCAAGGCCAAGCTGCCCACCGGCCCCATCAACCACAACGACCCGATTTTCGAGCGTCAGGAGGGACGCGCCGGGCTGGAGCTCAAGTTCAACAAGCAGCTCACCGGAAAACCCGGTATCTGGCGACTCATGTTCGATGAAAGCGGCAAAAAAATCCTGGATGAGTTGCAGACCAGGCCCAAACCCGGCGGCTCCATCGTCACCACCCTCAATCTGGAGTGGCAGAAAGCAGCGGAGCAATCCCTGCGCGACAACACCCTGGGCCGCGGCGCTTTCGTCATGGTAGACGTTCACACCGGGGAAATTGTCGTACTGGCCTCTGCGCCGAACTTCGACCCCAACAAATTCATCCCGGCCATCTCGCAGAAAGACTACGATGAGCTGAGGAACGACCCGAACACCCCGCTGGTATCGCGTGCATTCGCCGGTGTCTACCCCCCTGCATCGACCTTCAAGACCATCACGGTCGCGGCGGCACTGCGCCACGGTATCATCGAGGAAAGCACCTATGTGAACTGCCCGTTCAGCGTCCGCATCGGCAACCACGAATTCAAGAACCACAGCAAATTCACCGGTTCCATCAACTGCGTCACAGCCCTGGTGCTCTCTAATAACCCCTTCATGTACCAGGTGGCTGCCACCCGCAGTCCCCACCTGGGAGCCCAGCGGCTCTGCGATGTGGCCCGCCGCTTCGGCTACGGCTCCACCGCCGGCATTCCCCTGCCGGACAAGGCGGGCAACGTGCCGGACGAGGCCTGGATGCACCGCAACTACGGGCGCGGATTCATGGCAGGTGATGCCGCCAACCTGTCCATCGGTCAGGGGGCGTTGCTGGCCACACCGCTGCAGGTGGCACACGCGGTTGCCGGTATAGCCAACGGTAAATACCTGCCCAAACTCCAGCTGGTGCGCCAGGTGCTGGATGCGGAGGGCAACGTCGTCTACCAGTTCACCCCGACCTCCCAGACCAACCTCAGCGATATGGAGGTCGCGCTGGCCACCGTCCGCAAGGGCATGAAAGCCGTGGTCAACGGCGGCACGGGGCGCCGCGCCAAGCTCAGCTACGTATCCAACGCCGGCAAGACCGGTACGGCGCAGTGGGGACGGCCTTCCGATGACTGCCGACTGGCCTGGTTTGCCGGATTCATGCCGGCAGATGAGCCGCGATACGCCTATGCGGCATTGTACGAGGGTAAACCCCACCAGCGCATTTCAGGCGGTCACATGGCCGCCACCGTGGTGCGCGAATTTTTTGAAAACATCAAATCGGGCATGCAGGAGGCACTGGCCAAACCGCAGGCAGGCAGTGCGGACGTTCCGGCTGAGGAGTTGAGCGAGGAAGAACGCCTCCAGCGCGAGCAGGAAGAGGCCGCAGCGGCTGCGGCAGCCGCAGAAGAAGAAGCCCGCAAACGCGAGCAGGAAAAACGCCATTCCCGCAGCGGGTGGGATGACGGCCGCTCCCGCCGATAGCAAGAAAAAAACGCAGCCGGAGCTGTAGATTTCACGCTTTCGGTTGCGTTCTCCTCCGCAGAGAACAGATTTTCAAACCAACCGAAAGGAAAAACACGTGAAAGGTATCTACAAATGGGGAGCAGCGGCTCTGGTGGCAGGCGGCGGCGTGGCCGTCTGGCTCAGCATGGGAGAAAATGCCCAACAGGATTTCCGCTTCAAAACCGATAAAGTGTCCAAAGGCGACTTTGTGAGCAAGGTGCAGGCCACCGGTACGCTGGAACCGGAAGAGCTTGTGGACGTGGGTGCTCAGGTGACGGGCGAAATCAAGGAATTCGGCACCGATGCCGACGGCAACCGCGTGGACTACGGCAGCGAGGTCAAGGCCGGCCAGCTCCTCGCCCGCATTGATGACACCATCGTGGAGCTGGATATCAAACGCGCGGAAGCCAGCGTGGCCCAGGCCAAAGCCCAGATTCTTTCCGCAGAAGCAGGGCTCGCCCAGGCCAGGGCCTCCATCTCTCAGGCCCAGGCCAACAAGAACAAAGCCGACCGCGATCTGGACAGAGCCAAAAAACTGGGTGTGGGTGATGCCCTCTCCCAGATGAGCTATGACCAGTATGTAAATGCCGCAGAAACCGCCGCCGCCTCGCTGGAAAGCGCAGAGGCCCAGCTGCAGACCGCCACCGCTCAGCAGGCAAGCGCCGCCGCCCAGTTGCAGAGCGCTCAGGCCCAGCTGGAAAGCGAGCTGCGTAACCGCGATTACACCCGCATCACCACCCCGGTGGACGGCACCATCGTGGTGCGCCAGGTGAACGTGGGCCAGACCGTGGTGAGCAGCATGAACGCCACCACCCTCTTCCTCGTGGCTCGCGACCTCTCAAAGATGCAAATCTGGGCCAGCGTGAATGAAGCCGACATCGCCAAGGTGAAACCCGGCCAGGAGGTGCGCTACACGGTGGATGCTCTGCCGAATGAGAACTTCACCGGCGTGGTGAACAAGATTCGCCCGAACGCCACCATGAGTTCCAACGTGGTGACCTACATTGTGGAGGTGGATATCGAGAACCCCGACCGCAAGCTGCTGCCCTACATGAGCGCCAATGCCAACTTCATCGTCAAGGAAGTGAAAGACGCCCTCATGGTGCCGGATGCCGTGTTTGATTTCCGCCCCTCGCCCGACATGATTGACGAGCAGTTCCGCAAATCCCGCCCGAAACCGCCGCCCGTGGAAGTTGCCGCAGAGGATGAAGCCGCAGACCCCGCCAAACAGGCAGAGGAAGGCGAGCGGACACTCATCTGGCGCAAAGTCGGTGAGAAGACGGTTGCCCCCATCCGTGTGCTCAAGAAAGACACGGACGGCACCCGCACCATCGTGATACCCGCAGAGGGCGAAACGCTGGAACCCGGCACGGAACTGGTGACCGGCATCATGGCTGTCACCACAGAGGAATCCGCCTCCTCCGGCGGCTCCAACAATCCCTTCGCCCCCAAGCGACCGGAGCGCCGCCAGCGCACCGCCGGCGGAGTGGAAGCCAAGCCCGGCCAGAATCAAGGCGGCGGACACCGCGGCGGACCTCCCATGTAAGTTTCATTCCATCCCGACTTTTCAACCGTGATTGAACTGAAAAACATCACCAAGGTCTACCACCTGGGCGAGATTGACCTGCCGGTGCTCAAGGGCATTTCCCTGCGTATCGAGGACGGCGAGTTCGTCTCGCTCACGGGGGCTTCCGGTTCCGGCAAGTCCACGCTCATGAACATCCTGGGCTGCCTGGATCGTCCCAGCGGCGGCGAGTTCTGGATTGACGGCAAGAACGTGGCCGGCTTGAACGCCGATCAGCGTGCCCGCCTGCGGAATCAACGCATCGGTTTCGTGTTCCAGAACTTCAATCTGCTGGCGCGCACCTCTGCGCTGGAGAACGTGATGATGCCGGCCTACTATCACCACCCCGCCATGCCCACAGCGGAAATACGCCAACGGGCACTGGAGCTCATCCGCATGGTGGGACTGGAGGAGCGCATGCACCACACCCCGGCCCAGCTTTCCGGCGGTCAGCAGCAGCGCGTGGCCATCGCCCGCTCCCTCATCAACAACCCCGGTATCCTGCTGGCAGACGAACCCACCGGCAACCTGGACTCCACCACCTCCGTGGAAGTCATGAATATGTTCCGCGACCTCAACCGGCAGAAAGGAATCACCGTCATCATCGTGACGCATGACCGCAAGACCGCCGCCTTCACCGACCGCGCCATCAACATGTGCGACGGTCTCATCCTGGAGGGCGTATCGGATGAACTCTCAGCCACTCTCAGCAAATGAAGCTCACCACCCTCTTTATCACCTGCCTGCGGGCGCTGGTGCGCAACCCCATGCGCGCCGCCCTCACCGTGCTGGGTATCGTCATCGGTATCGCGGCTGTGGTAGCCATCTCAGAAATCGGCGAGGGCTCCAAGAAGCAGATTGCAGCCTCCTTCTCCTCGCTGGGCGCGAACGTCATCAACATCTTCGGCGCCTCCGTCAGCACCTCCGGCGTCAGCTCCGGCATGGGCGGGCGGGCCTCGCTCTACCCGACAGATGCAGATGCCATCATGCGCGAATGCACCGGCACGGTCAAGCTCGCCTCCCCCTACGTACGCGCCAGCGGCCAGATTATCGTGGGCAATGAGAACTGGAGCCCGAACTCCATCAAAGGCGGCAACGAGCACTATCTGGACATCGAGGGCTGGACGGTACAGAAAGGGCGCGCCTTTACCAAAAAGCAGGTAGAGGAAGCCTCGCGCGTCTGCCTCATCGGCAGCACGATTGCGGAAAAATTCTTCAGCGACAAGAGCCCGGTCGGTCAGGATGTCCGCATCAAGGATGTGGTGTTCACCATCATCGGGGTGCTGGCCACCAAAGGTGCGGATGCCATGGGCAACGACCAGGATGACTGCCTCATCCTGCCCTGGACCAGCATCCGCACGCGTCTCATGGGCTCCTCCGGCACAGCCACCATAACCAAGGGCGGCGCCGCCAACAGCACCCAGACCATCTCTGCCAACAGCACTTTCTCCACCTCCGCCGTGAACTTCTACCCCGGCTGCGACCTGCAACCCTTCACCAATGCCCCGCACCCGCTGCGCACCCGCACGGTGGATTCCCTGCTGGTGCAGATTAAGGATGGGGTGACAGCCAAAGCCGCCATGGATGAGATGACCACCGTTCTGCGCCGCCAGCACATGCTGGAACCCGGCGTGCTGGATGATTTCGAGATGCGCGACCGCGCCCAGTTCAGCAAAATGATGACCTCCACCAGCGAGAATATGAGCCGACTGCTCGTGGCGGTGGCCATGATTTCGCTGGTTGTGGGCGGTGTGGGTATCATGAACATCATGATGGTATCCGTCACGGAGCGCACCCGCGAAATCGGTCTGCGCATGGCCGTGGGAGCCCGCCCGCGGGACATCATGTACCAATTCCTGCTGGAATCCGTGCTGCTCTGTCTCATCGGCGGACTCATCGGCCTGGCCGTGGGGCACGGAGCCTCGCAATTTGTCAGTTCCCAGAACGGCTGGCCGGTAGAAACATCCCCGGCTGCCATGGGGCTCGCCGTCACCGTGGCAGCCGCCATCGGTATCGTCTTCGGCTGGTATCCGGCCTGGAAAGCCTCGCGCATGGACCCCATCGATGCCCTGCGCCACGAATAATAGCAACCCATTTTCTTCGCACATGAAACACACGTTAGCAACACTTTCTCTGAGCACTCTTCTGCTGAGCTCCTGCCTGCTGGGGCCGAATTACCTCGGACCGCAGGACTCCGCTCTGCCGGAGACCTGGGTGAATGCCCTGCCGCCCGGAACGGATGCCTACACCCTCACCCGCTGGTGGCAGAGCTTCAACGACCCGCAGCTCTCCGGGCTCATTGAGACCGCCTTTGCCGCCAACCCGGACATGATAACGGCGGCCCTCTCCATCAGCAAGGCAGAATCCGCCCTGCGCGCCACGCAGTCCGGGCTCTTCCCCGGTGTGGGTGTCAACCTCGGCGGCACCAACAGCGGCAGCTTCGATACCTCCCTCTCCCACGGTCGGTGGAACGGCGGTCTCTCCGCCTCCTGGACACCGGATATCTGGGGCGGCACCCGCCGCCAGGTAGAGGCAGCCTTTGCCAACGTGGGCTCTGCCAGGGCAGCGGCAGATGCCACCCGCGCAGCACTTGCCTCCGGCATTGCAAGCGCCTACTTTGAGTGGATATCCGCGCGGGAAAGCCTCCGCATTGCCCGCGAACAGCTGGAATACCAGGAACGCACCTATAAAATCACCGCCAAGCGCCACGGAGTCGGCATGGACAGCTCCCTGGATTTAGCGGAAGCCCGCGCCACCATCGCCTCCACCCGCGCCCAGATTCCCGCGCTGGAGGCCAACATCCGCAAGTGCGAGAACACACTGGCCACCTATCTGGGTACGACCGTGAACAACGTGAGCCTGCAAATGCCGGGGGTCGCGGTATACAACCTCATCCCGCGAGTTCCCACGGGACTGCCCTCCGATCTGCTGCGCCGCCGCCCGGATATCATCCGCGCCGAGCGTGATTTGCACGCCGCCACAGCCGGCATCGGCGTGAACGTCGCGAACCTGTTCCCGCGGCTCTCGCTGACCGGCAGCACCTCATCCTCTGCCGGTTCGGATTTTGCCAACTTCTTCCAAAACACCACCTGGAGCCTGGGTGCGTCGGCCGGCCAGACGCTGCTCAACCGCGTCTCACTCAACGAAAGCGTGAAACAGGCGGAAATCCAGCAGAAATCCGCCATGCAGAGCTACCGCAAGACCGTGCTGGCCGCCTTTGCTGAAGTGGAGGAATGCCTCATCGACTACGCCCGGCTCACCAACCAGCTGCCGGAATACGCTGCTTCCTGTGCCGCCAACAAGGAAGCCGCCCGCCTTTCCCTGGAGCGTTACAACGCCGGTGAGGGTGAGTTCCTGAACGTCGCAGCCTCCGAACGCGCCTGGCTGGCGGCCGAGCTGAACCTCATCACCACCCGCCAGCAGATTCGCATGGCGCTGGCCCGTCTCTGCACCGCCCTCGGCGGCGGCTGGGAGAAATGAAATGACGATTGACAATTTTCGATTGACGAATCATTTTTTTCATTTAGTGAGTTGGAGCGTTGAGCCATGCTGCGCCTGCACTACTTGCCCTGGTATCTGCTGCTGGTGGCCCTGTTGCTGACGGGGGCTTTGGGCGTGCCGCTTCTGGTGGACAAGAATCTGTCTCCCTTGCAGCGGTGGATGCAGTTCTCCCCCTGGCTGGGGCCCGCACCGTCCGTTCCTGATTGCCTCCGGCTGAACCATCAGCAATTTATCTTCACCCTCGGAACAACATCCGATTGGGTGGATTCCACGGCAGAGGCGTTCGACTGCCATCACCAACAACCATCCACGGAGCAACGAAAACTCTTGAATCAGGCGGCGCCCGAACAGGAATTACGGCGCGCGTTCTGCCCGGAGAAACCGCTGACCATGCTCCGCTCCGATTCCGAAAGCGGCTATGAGATTCAGGACATGCTGATTGCCGAGACGGCGGGGGGCATGACTCTGCTGTACATGCGGCTGAAAGATGCTCCCCCGCACAGCAGCCGCGTCCTGCTGCCGCGTTTCAGACATTTGCACCCCACTCTGACGCAAGCTGAAAAAATAGCCCTCATTGTTTCTCCGCTCTGTTGGCTCTGTATTCTGACGATTCTGCCACCGGCCACCCTGCTGCTCTTCCGCGCTTTCCGTTTCACGAGCCTGCGGCAAAAGCTGCTGTGGTACAGCAGCGGCCCGTTCGGTATCTTTGTGTTCGGACTTTGGATAACCCTCGGCATGTGGCCCTCCACAGGTGCATGGGTATGCCTGATTGTCACCCTGCTCTCCCTCCTGCCGGTTCTCCTCCTGATGGCCGCCCTCCGCCCCTTGGGGGAACACATCTGCGGAAAATAAATAATCACCCGACAAAAAAAACATGCAAATCCGCAGCCATATTGCAGAATTACATGGTTTTTCTTATTTCTTCCCTTGACAATTGGCTGCAAAGGTAATGGAACTACACCGCGTGTTCCCCTGTGTTCTGGTAACGGGGGCACGGCAAGTCGGAAAGTCCACCCTGCTCCGACAATTGTTGCCGGAAGGAATGCATTATGTGACACTGGATAACGAACTCATGCTGATGCGGGCCAAAGAAGACCCTGTCGGTTTTCTGGAGGAAATGGGAAGTCCCCTGTGCATCGATGAAGTGCAATATGAACCTCGGCTGCTGCGCGCCATCAAGATGAAAGTGGACATCACCGGAGAACCGGGGCAATACTGGCTTACCGGCTCCCAGAGATTCCATCTCATGCAGGGCGTTGCGGAGAGTCTGGCGGGCAGAGTCGGATTAGTGGAGTTGTATACCCTTTCACAGAGCGAGGTCAACGGCAAGGGGAGCTCTGCCGAACCTTTCGAGCCAGAATCATTCAAGACTCGCATCGGAGCGCCGGTATGTGATATCAGCGCACTGTATGACCGCATCTGGAAAGGCGGTTATCCCCGCATGTTCAAATACGCAGGCACCACGCCGGAAGATTATTTCAGCGCTTACCTGAACACATACATAGCAAGGGATGTACGGGCACTCACACAGGTAGGTGACACCCACGCTTTCATGCGATTCATCCGGTCTGCAGCAGCACGCACGGCTCAACAGGTTGTATATGCCGACATGGCCAAGGATGCCGACGTGTCCCCCAATACGGCTAAGAAATGGCTTTCCGTACTCGAAACATCGGGAGTGGTAGACATCCTTCAACCCTACTACGTCAATACAAGCAAGCGACTGACAAAGAGCCCCAAGCTGTATTTCAATGATACAGGTTTATGCGCGTGGCTGGGAGGCTGGCACAGCGCCGGAGTATTGCAACAGGGAGCCATGGCCGGTCCGATACTGGAAACCTGGATATACGGGCAACTGCGCCGCAGCTTCACCAACAGAGGAATTCGAGCCAATCTCACATACTACCGAAACAGCAACGGTGCAGAAGTGGATTTCCTGCTGGAACGGAACGGAAAACTCTATCCCATGGAAGTCAAACGCAGCAGCTCACCCCGACCGGGTGATTTAAGCGGAGCCGCCACCATCCCCACAGCCCCGGGAGTGCAGGTACAGCCGGGTATCGTGCTGTGCACAGCCATGGAAATTCTGCCCCTGGGGCGGGGTAATTACGCCTACCCCATATCCATGATATAAATCCTGCGACAGTTGCCTCCATTCCCTGCGGCGGATAATCATTCTGCCATTCCTCTACTTTTCTGACACAGTATCGGATTTTGGAGAAAAAGAGTGCGAATTCACGATTCTGCGTTGTAGGAATGGGGTGTATGTGGCATAATGCAGGGTATGCAGCACGAGGTACATGTATGCCCGAACGGACTGGCGGCCATGGTGGCACCGCAGCGGAATCTGCCGCTGGTATCGCTCCAGTTCTGGGTGGAGAGCGGTTCGATTCACGAGGAAGAGCATGCCGGGGCGGGGATATCGCATCTGATTGAGCACATGGTGTTCAAGGGGACGGAGGAGTTCAGCGGACAGGAGCTCAACGAACGCGTGCCCGCGCTGGGCGGCAGCTGGAATGCCTACACCAGCACCGACCGCACCGTGTACCACATCGACGGCCCGGCTGAGCACTGGCGGGAGTTCCTGCACCTGCTGGCGCAGCTGGTGTTTCACCCCACCTTCCCGAAGGAAGAATTCGAGCGCGAGCGCGATGTCATCCGCAGGGAGATGGCCATGTATAATGACGACCCGCAGGACGCATCCTACCGCGCTCTCATCACGACCCTCTTCAAAAGTCACCCGCGACGCTTGCCCGTCATCGGTGAGCCGGAAACATTCGACCGCCTGAGCCACAGCGACATGGTGACCAGCCACCGCCGCCGCTATGTGCCGGGCAATGTGTTCATCTGTGCCGCCGGTGATGTACCGGAGGAAGCATTCTTTGCCGCAGTGGAAGAAGAGGTGGGCCAACTGCCCGCCGCTCCGCTGCCG
Organism: Akkermansia sp.; assembly: GCA_017472085.1. GTDB lineage: Bacteria > Verrucomicrobiota > Verrucomicrobiia > Verrucomicrobiales > Akkermansiaceae > Akkermansia. The sequence continues at coordinate 23,072 of JAFUQZ010000002.1, forward strand.
CCGCACCCGCACACGGCAGAAGCCCGCCAGTGGGGGCCGCGCCTGCAACGCCGGGAGTTTGCCCAGCCGACCACCACGCTGATGCTGGCCTGGCGGGTGCCGCATTCCAACCACCCGGATGCCGCCGCCATCGCCATCCTGGGCTCCATTCTGGGCGAGGGGCGCAGCGCCTGGCTCTACAAAAAATTTCACGATGAGGAGGGACTGGCGCACGATGTGAGCGTGATGATGGTGCCGAACCGCGAGGGCGAGGGCGCCATGGTGCTGGAGGCCGATGTGGAACGCGTCAACCGCGATACCCTGCGCGATGCCATGCTGGACTACCTCCGCACGCTGCCGGAAGCCGATTTCGAAGAGGCACGCCTGCGCACCCGCCGCCAGATGAAAGTGGCTCGACTGCGGACTCTATCCACGGTGCAGGGGCTGGCGGGAACGGTCGGCATGTCCTGGCATCTGAACCGCAACCTCAACTGCATGGAAGAATGGGACGCCGCGCTGGAACAGGTGACAGCCGCCGACCTGGCACGTGCAGCTGCCGCCTACCTGCGCCCGGAGCGGCTGACGGAAGTGAGTGTCGACCCCATCGGCAGCAATCCCGCACCGCAGGAACAGAGCACCATCAGCATCAGCGCTACCCCGGTGATGCACGAACTCGCCAACGGACTGCGCATCGTCACCCGCATTGACCGCCGCGTGCCCATGGCCCACGCCACGCTGGCCGTGCGGGCGGGAAGCCCCACGGAAACGGAACAGACCGCCGGTATCAACAGCCTGCTCTCCGAATGCCTGTTGAAAGGAACGGCCACCCGCAGCGCCGCCCAATGGGCCGACGAGGTGGAAAACCTGGGTGCATCCATCTCCGGCAACGCCGGCAACAACACCCTGAGCCTCAGCGGGCGCTGCCTCCGGGACGACCTTTCATCCCTGCTGGAGCTGCTGGCCGATGCCGCCCTGCGACCGGCGCTGCCGACGGAAGCTATTGAAACGGAAAAGAAAGCCATGATAGCCGATATTCTGGATGCGGAGGAAGACCCGGCCTCCCTGGCTTTCCGCCGCATCCGCAGCCTGAGCTTCGGCACCATCTCTTACGGCAACCATCGGGACGGCACGGTGGAGAGCGTCTCCTCCCTCAATCGGGCAGCACTTGCCGCCCACCATGCGCGGCTGATGTGCGGCCGCAATGCCGTACTGACCGTGGCCGGGGATATTGACCCGGAAGCCGTGGTGCAGCTGGCAGAACAACTTTTCGGCAGCATGCCCGCCGGATGCCCCGCCACGGGCACTCCCACCCCACCCCAGAGGCCCGGGGATGAAACCATCTCCGCCGGCAAGGAGCAGGCCGTGCTGGTGGTAGCGCTGCCCGCGCTCACCGCTACGGATGATGAGGTGCCGCTGCAAACGCTCTTTGAGGAATGGTGCCGCGATATGTCCGGCCCCGTGTTCTCTGAAATCCGGGAAAAACGGGGGCTGGCCTACTACGCCGCAGCTGCCTCCCTGCTGGGGCTCGATACGGGCTGCCTGTATTTCTACCTGGGCACTGCCCCGGAGCAGGTGGCAGAAGCCCGAGCCGCCCTCACGGACATCCTCTGCCAATTGGCAGAAAACGGAATGCCGGAAGATGCGCTGGAGCGCAGTCGCTCCGCAGCGCTGACCGGGCGGCTGCTCTCCCTCCAGTCCTGCGGCAAGCAATGCTCCGCCATGGCCGTCAATACCCTGCTGGGACTGGGCGCGGATTACAATGACCGTCTGCCCGACATGCTGAAAGCCGTCACCCCGCAGGCCATGAACAGCTATATCGCCCGCATCCTGGCGCCCGAGGCCACACGCACCTGGGTCACCGTCTGCTAACCTTGTACCACCGTCATGATAATAGCCACTGCCGAGGAGATACGCCGCGCTGAACAGGAGCTCTTTGCCGGGGGCTCCGTCACCTCTGCCGAGCTGATGGATGCCGTCATTGAGCGGCTGTGGCACGCCTGGCAGCGCGAACCGCTCACCGCCGGGTTGCATCCGCAGCGCGTGGTGGTCTATGCCGGCAAAGGCAACAACGCAGGTGATGCCCTGGGCTTCGCCGCCCGTTTCGGCTGTCCGGTCACCCTGCGGGCCGTCTGCGGAGTTGAGGAACTTTCCCCGGATTCCCGCCGCGAGCTGTACCGCATCACCGCCCCGCTCGACAGCAACGCCCCGCAGCCGCAACCGGGACTGCTGATTATCGATGGACTGCTGGGCAGCGGTGCTCGCGGCGAACTGCGGCCCGCCTATGCTGACCTGGTGCGCGAGATGAACACCCTCCGCGCCGAATCCCCCCGAAGCCTTCTGTTATCCATTGATATCCCGACAGGTTTGAACGCCGACAACGGCAGAGGCGGCGCGCATGTGGTCATGGCAGATATCACGGCCGCCATCGGCTGTGTGAAACCCGGCATGCTGGTGGATGGTGCAGAGGATGCCGTGGGCCGCCTGCTCTGCATCCCGCTGCCGGAGGTGAAGCTCACCCCCTGCGCCGATGCGCAGGTGCTCTGCCCGGAGCTCACCCGCGGTTGGCTTCCCCGCCGCCCCTATTCCCATTTCAAGAACCGCGTGGGACGCGTCGGCATCATCGCCGGCAGCAAAGGCATGATTGGCGCAGCACAGATGTGTGCGGAAGCCGCCGTGGCCGCCGGAGCCGGGCTCGTGAACCTCTACTGCCCGGAGGAGGTGTACGATCTGCTGGCCGCCCGCATCACCCCGGAAGTGATGGTATCCCCCCTGCTGCCGTCCTTCATGCATTCGGCACAATCCGTGCAGGCCTGGGTCATCGGCCCCGGCATCGGCCATCAGAACAAACCACGGGCCGCAGAGCTGCAACATCTCATCAACCACGCCAAATGCCCCGTGGTGCTGGATGCGGATGCGCTCAACACCGCCGCCGAAAGAGGCTGGACATTCCGCAGCAACCACATCCTCACCCCGCATCCGGGCGAAATGAGCCGTCTGTATCCCACCGGTGGCGGTCGCCGCCGCGACATCGCACAGCGTTTTCCGGAAATGCACCCCTGCACCCTTCTGCTGAAAGGGGCTCGCAGCATCATTGCCAACCGCGAGCAACTGTACTACAACACCACCGGCGGTCCCTTCATGGCCAACGGGGGACAGGGTGACGTGCTGGCAGGCGTCATCGGTGCTCTGGCGGCACAGGGGCTACCCCCCCTCCGCGCCGCCTCACTGGGTGCCTGCGCCTGCGGTCGCGCCGCTGAGGCCGCCCTGGCAGCCGCCGGCTATCCCCCCGCCATCCGCGCAGGTCAGGTCATCACCCACCTGCCGCAGGCGCTTGCCGGATGCTGAAAAACAAGCGTTATCCGCATACACAAGAAAATCTACTCACAGTTTTCGAAATGTGCATACGTTTCTTCGAACACAAGATTAATATAAGCAACAGAATCGGCATCTATCGTTGATATTTTCTTATCCCGTAAAACAAGTGGAAGAATATCCAGCATCTCTTTTAAAGCACCTTGTATCCCTGTTGCTAACGCATAGAATGTGTGTCCATCCACCAAGAAAACCCTATCGTTACTTAAATACGAATCAGTTGCGTTATCCTTAACAATAAAAGGGATTACACCAATGCGTGACTTTTTAGGTACTATGTTGACGCAGTATGCAGTATATTGATAGAAACTACTGTTCTTATTGCTAACCGCATTTTCTAATTTTTTAAAGCAATTTTTTTGGCCTTCAGCGTTCAAGGTGTTATGCTTATTCTTCATTTCCACCACTATGCGTTTTTCATGGTTTATCAAATCAAAATCTTGTGATGTGTAGGGATCCTCCCACCCTCTCACATGAGAAATAATCTCCTGATGAAAAACGCCTAACGCATTCGAAAGACCTTTTTCCGCTTGCCTTGAAGTTTCGTTAAGCTTCCATGATTCAACATCATGCGAAAGCAGCGAGATATTAAACAGCAAACTGAATGGATCTAATCCATTGCGTGATATATTGTTTGTTGCTTTTTTACTGGCCAACGTTACAGACCTAACCAACCTTACTACCGCTGCGGTAAGGTCTTCATCAGATATCCATGAAAGATAGCTCATCGGGGTGATGCTAGCTCACATCACCCTCTTATGTCAAGAATAAATTATTCTTGAATGCTTCCAATCGCTATGTACTCATCTTTCAAATAAGGGTGAGTAGAGAAGAAAAGAGCATATTCATACCTATTAACACCTTCTATTGTGATATCGTGTACACTTCTATTCATCCAAAGGCAATTCTGAGTTTACAAATTGCGCTATCCTTCGATAATTGACTAATTCCGTATCAACCGTAGGATATTTATTTTCAATTGCATTTAGCAATCGAATTAAAGATCTACCCATAGCATACGCTAAATTTACAGGCACAGCATTTCCAATTTGCTTATACTGAGAAGTTAAGGATCCTGCAAATTTCCACTCATCCGGGAACGTTTGAATTCTTGCATACTCTCGTACTGTTAGTGGGCGTGTTTCTTCAGGATGACACCGCTCTGTTTGTTTTTGGGCTGGAGCACATGTTAGGGTTAAGCATGGCTCATCCCATGACATACGTCTTGCCATACCAGTTTTGCCTCCACCAAGGAAGTAGCTGGCTTTCATATAGTCCCGCTGAATCGCATCGGGTAAATCACGCCAATATCCACCTGGAGGCACCAACTCCATTACTCGTCTTTTTTTCTCTGGATAGAGTTGCCCATCCGATATAGGGCAGTCTGTGTCGTACAAGATTCCTTTTTTTAATCCGTCTCGCATTGTCATGATACGCTTGAAAGGGTGAGGCCAATTCCACGCATCTGACATATTCAAATCTTTGCGAATCCCAACTATAAACAACCGTTCTCTCTTTTGAGGCACCATGTAAAATACTGCTTTCAACACCTTCGGAGGAATAATGTCATAGCCCAAATCTTCCAGAACTTTGATAATTGTGTCCAGAGTTTTTCCGCCATCGTGCGCCAGAAGCCCCCTAACATTTTCTCCTAAAAAAACACGGGGCTGTGTCTCTTTAACTGCTCGGGCAAATTGGTGAAATAGAGTACCTCTAGTATCCCCAAAACCTAACTTCTTACCAGCATACGAAAAAGCTTGACATGGAAACCCTCCAGACAGAAAATCAATTCTACCTCGATATGGTGTAAAATCAACATCTGCGACATCGCCCTCTACAATATTCCAATGTGGTCTATTTAATTTCAATGTTTTGCAAGCATCCTTATCCCATTCGTTAAGAAGCACTTCATTAAACCCGGCTTTCTCAAGCCCTATAGCAAGCCCCCCAGCACCAGCAAACAACTCTATAGAATTATATGGTCGCGCAGGAGTCGTTTCATATTCCTGCTCCCATAAAGAATTCAGCATCATGTTTGCTTCCTCGAACTGAGAAAGTTGTTGCACATTATATACTCGATAATTATTAATTGGATGTCGTTGAGGTACCAGCTTACCTGACACATCCCATCGTCTGAGAGTCTCTTTGGAGACGGACAATATGTCAGCAACTTCAGAAACGGAATAATACTCTTTGGTATTATTTAAGCAAACCTTAGTCAACATGCCACATGGTTACTATATTTCATTGCATTTGTAAAGTAAAATCTTTGCCGACATATTTTTTTAATAAAAGTTACTGACATTTTGCGATTATGGGCTTGCAAATGTGACGGCCACGTGATATATTGACCCGCCGCACACGGGGTGCGGAGTGTCACCATCATTTTCCCCATGAAAGTCGAACTCATCGAAAAAGCCGTTGAAATCGTAGGCGATAACCAGCTGCTGGTCAACATCGTGTCCAAGCGCGTGCAGCAGCTCAACCACGGTGCCGACCCTTACATCGTCACCACGCCGGAAATGCAGTGTGGCGATATCGCCCTGACCGAAATCATTGAGGGTAAGATTGTCTGGCGCGAGCAGACGGACGAGGAACTGGCCGCCGCCCGCGCCGCTAATGACGAGGTTGACCCCTTCGAGGCTCTGGCTGCAGAAGCCGGTGAGCCCCCTGTCATTGAGACCACCCTCACCCTGTAACACAGACCGGGTAAGTTTTCTACGCGGCCCGGCTCTCCGAATCATCGGAGCCGGGCCGTCCTTTACCCCCCACCCTCCGCCCCGGCATATGGCCAAGAAACCCGCCCCACAGAACAACCTGATAGCCAGCAACAAGAAAGCAGGCCGGGATTACGAAATCCTCGGCAGGCACGAGTGCGGCATCGAACTGCGCGGCACGGAGGTCAAATCCATCCGCGAGGGGCGTGTCAACATAGCCGACTCATTCGCCCGCGTGGAAAAGGGGCAGCTCTTTCTCTACGGCTGCGATGTCCAGCCCTGGGAAACCGCCGGCAAGTGGTTCCAGCACGAAGCCAAGCGCCCGCGCCGTCTGCTGATGCACAAGCGCGAAATCCTCAAACTGGAAATCCAGCAGGCACAGAAAGGATTTGCCCTTCCCCTGCTGCGCCTCTATTGGAAAAACGGCAAGGTGAAAGCCGAGCTCGGCATCGGCCGCGGCAAGACCCACCGCGACCAGCGCTACGACCTCAAGGCCCGCGTTGAGCTGCGCGAAGCCCAGCGAGAGGTGACCCGCTTCAACAAGGGGTACTGATTCTGCTTGCGGTATTTCGAGTTATCTCCCGAAAAAACGGCCTTGTTTTTCCTTTTCACTTGCAAGAAAGGGGCGGGGTGTGGTACACTCCAGCTGTTACACCAAACGTCATTTTCTTACCTCCATGGACAAACTCATTGTAGAAGGCGGCTATAAGCTTAGCGGCACCGTGAATATCGGCGGTTCCAAAAATGCCTCTCTCCCCATTCTGGCTGCCTCCATCCTGACGGATGAACCCGTCCGTATTTCCCGCGTGCCGGATGTTTCCGACACGAACTACATGATTCAGATTCTCAGCCAGCTGGGCGCCTCCGTCGAGCGTTCCAGCGGTACAGTCCGCATTGAATCCCCGGATGGTATCTCCTCCAGCGCCTCCTATGACCAGGTGCGCAAGATGCGCGCCTCCATCTGCCTGCTGGGGCCCATCATGGCCCGCATGCACCGCTGCACCCTGCCGCTGCCCGGCGGTTGTGTGATTGGTGACCGCCCGGTGGATTTGCACATCCGCGCCATTCAGGCGTTGGGTGCACGTGTCCGCATCAAGGGCGGCAACCTGGTGATGGAAGCGCCGAACGGACTCATCGGCACCACGGTGGATATGCGCGGAGATTCCGGTCCCACGGTGCTGGGCACGGATAACCTGATGATGGCAGCCGTGCTTGCCAAGGGGACTACCGTCATCGAATCCGCCGCCCGCGAGCCGGAAGTGGTGGATCTGGCCAACTTCCTCAACAAGATGGGAGCCCGCATCGAGGGTGCCGGTTCCCGCACCATCACCATCCACGGTGTGGAGAAACTGCACGGCTGCGAGCACACCGTGATTCCCGACCGCATCGAGGCCGGCACTTTCATGGTGGCCGCCGCCATGGTGAGCGATGGTCTGCAAATCAACCGCGTTTGCCGCAAGCACATTCAGGCCATGGCAGATTTGCTGGTGGAGTGCGGTCACGTGGTCGAGTTTGATGAAGAAGGCACCAGCGTCTTTGTGAAACCCGGTGCCAATCCCCGCAGCGGTAAGATTCTCACCGCCCCCTACCCCGCCTATCCCACGGATATGCAGGCCCAGATGACGGCGCTCTTTGCCCTGACGCCCGGCATCAGCGTGGTGCGCGATACCATCTTCCCGCAGCGCTTCATGCACTGCTCTGAGCTGAAGCGCATGGGTGCCAACATCAAGGTGGACAACGGCACCGCCATCATCACCGGTGTGGAGGGACTCTCCGGCGCCCCGGTCATGGCCAGCGACCTCCGCGCCTCTGCGGCTCTGGTGCTGGCGGCTCTGGCGGCTGAGGGAACGACGGAAATTCACCGTCTCTACCACATTGACCGCGGTTATGAGATGCTGGATGAAAAGCTCATGATGCTGGGTGCCAAGGTTCAGCGCGTGCTGGACACGGATGGCCGCATGGCAGAAGAGGACTGATTTTCCATCATTATTATTTTCTGCGCAGGAGTGATTCTTCCCGAATCATTCCTGCTTTTTTGTGCTTGAGACAGGCCGTTTTCCGTATGAACCGACAGAATGCGAGCCTCAGTCAAGCACGCACGCAGAAACCGGCACCCCCTCGCGGGAGTACCGGCCGGTCTTATCGCATGGAAAAAATGGTACAGAAACGGCTCAGGCAGCGGGCTGCTCAGCAGGAGCCGGAGCGGGCTGATTGCCCGGGCAGTTGCAGGGAGCCGGAGCGGGAGCGCCGCACTTCGGACCACGGTGGCCGCCGCAGCGGGGGCCTTTCGGGCCGCGATGCCCATGACGCCCGCACTTCGGGCCGCGCTTGCCGCACTTACGCTCGGCATGCTTCTTCTCGAACTCAGCCTTGGCGGCTGCCTTCTCGGCGTCATCAAGCTGGCCGTCCTTGTTCGCGTCGAACTTCTCCAGCATCTTCTTCTCGAAAGCAGCCTTTCTCTCGGCACGCTTCGCCTCGAAATCGGCCTTGGCAGCAGCCTCCTCGGCATCATCGAGCTGGCCGTCCTTGTTGGCGTCAAACTTCTCCAGCATCATCTTGTGGAAGTCCGGGCGCTCGCCGCGCTTCCCGCAGCAGCCACCCTCAGGACGGGGACCACGGGGGCCGCCGCAGTGGGGACCTTTCGGGCCACGGTGTCCATGACGCACGCACTTCGGACCACGGGGGCCTTTCGGGCCGCGCTCGGCACGCATTTTCTCGAACTCAGCCTTGGCGGCAGCCTTCTCAGCATCGTCGAGCTGGCCGTCCTTGTTCGCGTCGAACTTCTCCAGCATCTTCTTTTCGAAGGCAGCCTTCATCTCGGCGCGCTTAGCCTCGAAATCAGCCTTGGCAGCAGCCTTCTCGGCATCGTCGAGCTGACCGTCCTTGTTGGCGTCAAACTTCTCCAGCATCATCTTGTGGAAGTCCGGGCGCTCGCCGTGCTTGCCGCAGCAGGGTCTGGCGGGAGCACAGGGCATGGGCTTGCAGCAGGGGTTCTGATCGGGGCACTGCTCCGGGGCAGCGTCCTGAGCCATCACCGGCAGAGCGGCGAACAGGGCAAAAAAGAGGGATTTCTTCATCTTGTGTATTTCTGTTTGTTGTTAAGTGGGGCGGCGAGGTGTTACTTCCCCGCCTCGCTCATGGGAACGCAGCCATTCCTCATTTATCTACACGCAATGTTATTTTTTTGCAAAAAATCTTTTGCTCGCCTTGTTGCCCCCCGATTCACTTCGACCAAATTCAGCCGTTATCGGCTAATGACGGCTAATTATCGGCTAAATTAGCCGATAATTGATTGACTTGACGCTTCCACATGATACAATACATTCATGAAGCGGCGCAGAACAATTCCTGTTTTGAGAGAGCTGTTGGCAAAGGATACGGGGAACATAGCAGATATCATGCTCAAGGCCCGCCCGGAAGCCCTGCGAATGGATCGATATTTAAGCTGGCAGGATTTATACTACAGAAAAGCTCCGGAGGGGCTGAGCACAGAGCAGTGGTGGCTTGGTCTGAAGCTGCACCGCACCCAGGCACGCCAGGATATACAGCTTCTTAATGCAACGGGGCAGGCATTCAGCTTCGCCCCCACGCAGTACATTCAGCAATATCTGCACCGAATCGACCGGGCATCGGGAACCATGTTCATGACCGATGCCAATGCCGTTTTTTCGGTAACGGAACGCGACAAGTACCTGCTGACCTCTCTGGCCGAAGAAGCCATCATGTCCAGCATGCTGGAAGGTGCCGTTGTGACCCGCTCGGAAGCCCGGGAACTCATTCGCAGCAATCGTCCGCCCAGAGATGAACATGAGCAAATGGTGATGAATAATTATCGCACCATGCGGATGATATTGCAGCACAAGGATGAACCACTCACCCCCGATTTCATTCTTTCCCTCCACCGCAGCATGGTGGAGGGAACGCTGAAGGCCCCCGAAAAAGCCGGGCAGCTTCGTCAGGCTGAGGATAGGGTGTACATAGAAGATACCCGCAGCGGCGATATTATCCACATGCCACCCGCAGCCGACAGCCTGACGGAGCGGCTGGAAGCTCTCTGTGCCTTTGCCAATGACAAAGGAGAAGAAAACTATATACACCCCATTATACGCGCCATCATCCTGCATTTTCAGCTGTCCTATGACCATCCTTTTGTGGACGGCAACGGCAGAACCGCTCGCTCCCTCTTCTATTGGGGAATGCTTCATGCCGGCTACTGGCTTTTTGAGTATATCTCTGTTTCACGGGAAATATATCGGCACTCCCGGAGTTATTATGAGTCATTTCTGAATACGGAGGAAGACGACAATGACCTCAATTACTTCATTATTGATCAACTGGGAACCATCTATGAATCCATTGTCAGTCTGATGCAACATCTGCGCACCAAACAACAGCTGCAGGAGCAACTGCAGCTGTCCCTGTCCGGCGTTCCTTTCATCAATCACAGACAAAGGAACGTCCTGCTGCATTTCCTGCAGCACCCCAACAGCTCCACCTCCGTAAGCCTGCACTGCCGGGAGTACAACGTCGTCCGCCAAACAGCCCGCACCGATCTGACCGGACTGGAAAAACAGGGCTTACTCACCTCTGAAATGATTTCGCGGGAGTTTATCTTCAAACCTGTTCCGAATCTGGAACTGCAACTCCGCGAATTCATTGCCCGAATTCAGCCGGCATCGGCTAATATCGGCTAATTATCGACTAAATTAGCCGATAAAATGACATTTTCACAGCGAAAAACAGTGCTGCACCCGCAATACGGATGCAGCACGCTTTCTTTACAGAGGAGTAAAACGATTCTCAACGCCCCTCAAAGAAGCTGCGGAGCGACTCGAAGTCAGACTCGGCGGGTTGGTCGGCGCGGGCGATGGCTTCTTTCTGGGTGGCGGTGATATCTGCCACGCCCTTGGAGGCAAGGGCAAGCATCTGGGCCATTTCATCGGCGGTGAAGACGGCTTCCTCGCCGGATCCCTGCACTTCCACATACTCGCCGCGCTCGGTCATGACCACGTTCATATCCACCTCGGCATCGCGGTCTTCCACATAGCACAAGTCCAGCAGCGGCGTTCCCGCCAGCTTGCCCACGGAAACAGCGGAAACCAGACAGCGCATGGGGTTCTTCTCCAACGCACCCGTTGCCACCAGGCGGTTGAGCGCAATGCTGAGCGCCACGGCAGCACCGGTGATGCTGGCGGTGCGGGTGCCGCCGTCGGCCTGCAACACGTCGCAATCCACCCAGATGGTGCGTGCGCCCAGGGCTTCCAAATCCACCACAGCCCGCAGGGAGCGTCCGATGAGGCGCTGGATTTCCACGGAGCGGCCGTCCACCTTACCGGCCGAACTGTCGCGCTTCTTGCGGTCGAGGGTGGAATAGGGGAGCATGGCATACTCCGCAGTGAGCCAGCCGCCGGGCACATGCTGGTTCTTCATCCAGCGCGGGACATCTTCCTCGATGGTGACGGAGCAGATGACGCGGGTGTTGCCGAAGCAGGAAAGCACGGAGGCCGTGGCGTGGGGTGCTATGTTGAGCACAAACTGAAGCGGGCGCATCTCGTTCTGGGCGCGGTTATCTTGGCGTTGCATACGGCTGCGGTTTTACCACATACGCGCGCGGGTTTCAATCAAATTTCTTGCCACGGCAGCAAGGGGAGGGTAAAATGACCGCCGTGGAGGGCATCGGACTCACAGCCATCGGCAGCGGGCAGCTGCAACTGACCCCGCGCGGCATCCTGCCGCGGGCAGAGAGAGCCTTTGCCCGCAGTGCGGCGCACGGGATGCTGGATCTGGTGCAGCATGGGCTTCCGGTGGGTGCGGACGGCGCGCTGGCGTGGCTGCGGGAGCAGACGCAGCAGCGCCTCATGCGCTACCTCCGCGCCCTGCGGCGTGCCGATGCTGCCGCGAGTGCCGAATTGAGCGTGACGGCCGAACACGCGGCTGATATGCTGGCCGCCCTGCCGCCGCTGCAGCAGGGAACGGTGGGGGCGAGCGACATCTGCAGCTGGTTCGCCGGATTGGAGTCCGCTCTGCATGAACGCGCCGCGCAAAGCGGGTGCAGCACGGAGGAATGGCTCTGCCGACTCGGCGAGGGCTGGCAACAGCTGGGCATGCTCTGCCTGCATCTGGCAGAAAACGGCGGAGCAGATGCGGCAGAAGCCCCCTTTGCTTTTCTGGCTACCTTCATTCACAAAGCCGGGCAGGATGGCAAGCCGCGGCATGCTCCGCTCGGTCTGGCAGCGCAGATGAATGACAACGCCGCGCTGGCCGCCCTGCTCCGCCCGCTGCAGCAGGTGGCCGCCGAAAGCGCGTTCTGGCAGCAGCTTATCCGGAACGGAGACATTTACCGCCCCTGTGCCTGGGGTGCGCGGCGTGCGTATGAATTTCTGGAAAGCCTCCCGCTGCTGGAGGCCGCCGGTATCGAAACCCGCATGGTCAACCTCTGGAAAACGCAACCACCCCGCGCCGAATTGCAGGTGCAGCTGGAAAAGGCGGGAGAGAGCAAGGACGACCGCGCCCCCTCGCTCAACATCAATTCCCTGCTGCGATTCGTCCCGCGCGTGGTGCTGGGCAATCAGGCTCTCACGGATGAGGAACTGGCCACGCTGCTGGCGGCAGATGAGGACGGGCTGGTGCGCTTTCGCGGGGAATGGATACGGCTGGATCGCGAGCGGCTGCAACACCTTCTCAACAGCTGGAGACAGGCTGCCCGCATGGCCGCCGGCGGCATCCCCATGGTCGTGGGCCTGCGCTGGCTGCTCGGCAAACGCCCGGAGAACACCGTCAAACTGCCCCCGCCGGAAGAGAATGCACCCGTCACCGCCGCCCCGGAGCTGGAGGAGGCCCTGCGCCGCCTCAGCCTCAACTCCGCCGAGCCGGATTTACCGGAATCCCTCCTCCGCACCCTGCGCCCATACCAGCGGGAGGGGGTTCGCTTCCTGCTGGGGGTGACGGAAAGCGGCTTCGGTGCCTGCCTGGCCGATGATATGGGGCTGGGCAAGACCCTGCAGGTGACGGCCTGGCTGGCGCACCTGCACCGGCAGGGGGTACTGGCCCGGCGGGCGGCACTCATCGTGGCGCCCGCCTCCCTGCTGAGCAACTGGCAGGAGGAGCTCGCCCGCTTTGCCCCGCAACTGCGCTCCATCCTCCTGCACCCGGACACCCTGAGTCCCCGGCAGACCGACACCCTGCGGCACGCCCCTGCCCGGCTGCTGGAGGGAGCAGACGTGGCCCTCACCACCTATGGCATGGCCACCCGTCTGTCCGAACTGCTGGCGCAGGAAGAACTCCCCGCCCTGGTGCTGGATGAAGCCCAGGCCATTAAGAACGCCGGGTCACAGCGCACAAAAGCCATCCTGCAACTCACCTCACCGCGCCGTGTGGCCCTCACCGGCACCCCGGTGGAAAACAACCTCAGCGAGCTGCGCTCACTCTTCGATTTCCTGACCCCGGGTCTGCTGGGCAGCGAAAAGGAATTCAACGCGCTGGTGCAGCGCATGGGCACAGATTTAAGCCCGCTGCGGAAGCGCATCCGCCCCTTTCTGCTGCGGCGGCTCAAGAGCGACCCCGACCTGCTGCCGGAGCTCCCCCCGAAGACCGAACAACCGGCCTACTGCCTGCTCACCCCGGAGCAGACCCGCCTCTATGCCCACGAGGTGGAGAGCCTGCGGGCCGTCATCGCTGAGCCCGACCCGCAGACGCGTCTGAGCCTGGTGCTGCCCCTGCTCAGCCGCCTCAAACAAATCTGCAACCACCCCGCCCAATACCGGGGCGAGGGCTACTTTGACCCCGCCGCCAGCGGCAAAATGCAGCGATTGGGCCACCTGGCGCGCGCCATCGCCGCCGCCGGCGATTCCTGCCTGGTGTTCACCCAGTACCGCAGCACCATCGAGCCCCTGCACGACTTCCTGGCGGGTATCTTCGGTGCTCCCGGGCTCACCCTCCACGGCGGCACCCCGCTGGCAGAGCGCCGCGAGCGCGTGGCTGCCTTCCGGCATCCCGGCGGCCCACGCTTCTTCATCCTTTCCCTCAAAGCCGCCGGCACCGGGCTCACCCTCACCCGTGCCCGCCACGTCATCCACTTCGACCGCTGGTGGAACCCGGCGGTGGAAAACCAGGCCAGCGACCGCGCCTACCGCATCGGCCAGACCCAACCGGTGCTCATCCACCCGCTCATCTGCCGCGGCACCATCGAGGAAAACATCCACCGCATGCTCACCGCCAAGCGAGCCCTGGCAGATAATCTGCTTGCCGGAGGCTTGGAAAAGCTGCTCCTGAACCTCCCGCCGGAGCAATTGGCAGAACTACTGGGGGTGTGAGTCAGCTCGGAGACGCAGCCTCCTTTCACGTGAGCCCCACGAACTTTCACGCGCAGCTTTCACAGGGTGCAAATCCATTTCACGCAATAGCTTTCACCTGTGAACAGATTACAAAGAAAACGCTGCCACCCGTGCAAGGCAGCAACGTTTGAAATTGTCCGGTCTGTCAGGCAAGCTTTACTTGCGGCGACGCCGGGCAGCCAGACCGGCCAGCGCCAGCAGGCTCAGCGTAGCCGTGGTCGGCTCCGGAACAGCGGGAGCAGCAGAAACAGGAGTGCTCAGCGTTACCGTGGTCACAGGCACATATATACCTTCCCAACTGTTAAGTCCGCTGCTCGTGTAAGTACCCCAACCGCCGGGAATTTGAGCAGAGAAACTGTTCGTAACAGAGGTACCCCACTGCACAGCAGCTGCCTGATATCCTTCCATTGTTCCCAGAGTAGAATCATCTGCTGTGGCAGCCACATACAGGAACTGATAGCGGTCGGAAGAATTCACGGTGATGCCGTCGAAGGTCAGCGTGAACGTGGTGTTGGCGGCAAACTGGACAGTAGAGGAAGTGCCCAGGAAAGCACCCACCGTGCCATCTGCATCGTACTCGTACACAGCAACCTTCATGTCGTCAGAAGAACCGTTGGAGCGGGACAGCAGGGTGATGCTGTCAAGATTGAGGATAGTATCGGAGGGCACATCCGTGGTCAGATAGGAGCTGTTGTCAAAAGCCAGCGTGAAGCCATAGTAGTTACCCTGAGCACTATCGCCGGACTTCCCGGGAGTGGAGGCCGTATAGGTATCAGCCATGGCAAGGCCGGAAAGAGCCAGCAAAGCAATGATCGTCTTTTTCATTTGTGTTTATGTTTTCTATTTGTTTGTTGTTTTGGCTGCGAGCTGCCCGGGGATACCCAGTTCTACGCGCGATGGAATGCTGAGAGACCCGCCACACACCCGCTGCGCGCAGTATATCGCATTCCGA
>JAFUQZ010000003.1 GCA_017472085.1 Akkermansia sp.
GCTTCCACCGAAAAATGAAATTAATTCAACGCCGCGCCTATGGCTATCGTAACTTTCAGAACTACCGATTAAGAGTGTTAATTGAATGTGGTCACGTGGTGATATGAAAATTCAAATTCCACATAAATTGGGCTTGACCCGAGTGTTTGGTTGCCCCCCACATTTTGGTGTTGGCCATCTTTATACATTTGCCCCGAAAAATCAAAAAGCTGCCAATAAGGCAGCTTCAGATAAAGAGCGGATGATGGGATTCGAACCCACGACATCAACCTTGGCAAGGTTGCGCTCTACCACTGAGCTACATCCGCCTTATTTTTCAGGAGGTAACACCCGTTACCGGGCGCTGAGAGCGGATGATGGGATTCGAACCCACGACATCAACCTTGGCAAGGTTGCGCTCTACCACTGAGCTACATCCGCTTTGTTCCGCTCTGGTCTGACGGGCCAGAAGCACGAAAGCGGGGCTATTATACCCATTTCTCCCCGTCTGGCAAGACTTTTTTTGATAAAAAGTTAACATTTTTTTCGATTCCACCGCGAAAGGGTGTTTTTACAAAGGGTTCCGCCATGCGTCCGAAAGCGGTTTGCCGGAGGGAGCATGCCCCCATCCGGCAACAGAAACCTCAGCCTCGTCAGGCCTCAGCCCAAATCCAGTTGATTTTCTTTTCGACGGACGGCGCAATAATCGCACCCACCGGGCAATGTGCGGCAGCATGTTCCATCATACGACGGTGTACCGGCTCGGTCGCCACCGGGACGGTAATGTCGAAACGAAGCGCCGCAATCCCCCCTTTATCATCGGATTCGTACCCGGCAGAAATATGAATACCCCGGGTCTCGAAGCCCTTGTTTTTTCCGGTCCAGGCAATCATGCTGAGCATACATGAGGCAACGGAAGCCGCCATCATGGCAGCCGGAGAGGGGTATTCCCCCTTGCCTCCGATGGCTGCTCCCACATCGGTGCAGCATTCCTGCCCCGAAGGTTCCCAAACAGTACGGCAACGCATGCCTCCGTCATGAATCGTTACAGATGTATTCATGACCGTATGATACACAGCAGGTAAGACAGAGTCAATCCAATTTTCCATCATTTATGCGTGAAATGCCGCAAAAAAAACAAATTACGGCTTGACATTGTTCAGGAAACCTGTAGTATTGCTGCGCGCTGCGACGGTAACGCAGTCCGAAATCATTATGAAGGCAGATATCCATCCCAAATACAATCCCGTTGTGTTCGTGGACATTACCACGGGCCGCCGCTTCATCACCCGTTCCACCGTGACTTCCGCCAAGAAGGAAGAAATCGACGGTGTTGAGCACTATGTTGTCTCCTGCGGCATCACCTCCGACTCTCACCCTTTCTTCACCGGTAAGAACCAGTTCGTGGACACCGAGGGTCGTATCGACAAGTTCCAGAAGCGCTTCGGCTCCGTGCGTCGCGCCAAGAAGCCGACCCTCAGCTGATAGCTGCGGAATCAGTTTTCCCATCCTGCCCGGTTCGAGTATCGAATCGGGCTTTCTTTATGTCAGTCAACAGTCATCTTTGTGCTGGAAAAGGGCGAGAATGTATAGTAGAATATCGGGCGTTAGAATTTCCGTTCAGCCACATGAAACACCTCCGCACCATTTTCCTGCCGCTTGCCGCCGCTGCAGCACTTCTGAGCAGCTGCCAACAGGCCACCTACCCCCTCTTTTTCCTCACCGAATCCGACACCGCCGAGGCCGGGGCCTCTTTCAACATCCTTTACAACGGCGTGTATTACAATCGCATGCCGATGCTTTCTCTCAAGCATTTCAGCAAATTCCGTTCATTCCTGAATGATGACGGCAGCTACGGGGTCGTGCTCTACACCAGGGAAGAATACCGGTCCCGTCTCTATACCCAGACACTGGACAACAACGGCAACAAACTCCTCCCGGTGGTGAATGGTATTGCCATGCCCCCCATGCTGATAGATGTACCCATCAGCGATGGCAAGCTCGTTATCTGGAACGGGCTCAATGGCTATGACCTCAAGATGATTGGAGAAACCGTCGCCCCCGCCAATCCCGAAATCGAGGAAAAACGCTATCGGGATGAAGACCCGCGCCCGAAACGCGAAGTTCCCAAGGATGTCAAGGTGAAGCGAGATGCCACCGGGCGCATGATTCCGCAATTATTCTCAGAGGAATAAGATAACCGGGGAACTATGCGGCATTTCTTCATCCGGCTCATCAGTACCGCCCTGCTGGGGTTCAGCGGGGCGAGCTCTGCCGGTGTGGATCTGGTGTACCGGCTGCCGACAGGCAATGATGCCCTGTTCCGGGGAGACAACAAAGCGTTCTTCACCTATGTGGATCGCACGTTTGAGGGGGTCACCTCCCAACCGTGGGAAGCCGGGACCTATGGTTTTGTTCGGAATCCTTTCCGCCTGAACAACGGCAAAATCATGTTTTCCCGCCTGCATGAAGGCATCGATATCAGCCCGGTGAAGCGGGATGAAACCGATGAACCATTGGATATTGTTCACCCGGTCGCTCCCGGAACGGTGGTATACACAAACAACGGTCCCGGATTAAGCAACTACGGCCGCTATGTTGTGGTGAAGCACTGCATCCCGGAGGGCGATATCTACACGGTCTATGCCCATCTGGCAGAGGTACGCTGCAGCGCAGGTCAACGTGTCGGGACCGGCAATGAACTGGGGCGGCTGGGATACTCCGGTGCAGGAATCAACAAGACACGCGCACACCTGCATCTGGAGATTTGCTTCCTGATAAACCGGCACTACGACAAATTCTCCCCCCCGGCCAACAAACACGGCATTTATAACGGACTGAACCTGGCGGGATTCGACATTGCAAAGGTTCTTCTCCACTGTAAGAATGGAGCCACCTTGTCCCTGCGGCAGCATCTCGCCACCCTCCCGGAGCATTACCGGGTGAGAGTACCCTGCATCGGCACCATGGATTTGCTGCAGCGGCATCCCTTCCTCTACAAGGGCGATTGGAAGAAGCGACCGGCCGCCCTTGATATAGCCTTCACCGCAGAGGGAGTGCCCCTTGCCGTCTATCCGGCAGACCGGGCCGTTGCAGCGCCGGAGGTCATCTCCTGCAAGCCGCAACCCACCCTGCAACAGAACTGCACCGCCAACCGGCTCAAGAACAACAGCAAGAACGCTGCTCTGACCGCGAGTGGCAGACGCTATATCGAAACCTTTCTCTGGCTGGAGGGCAAATACCCGCCGGCCGCACAGTCGGAAGACCAGAATTCCTTATAAACGAATAGTTCCAGCATGAAATTTTTCCCATATCTCTACATTTTGCCGACGTTGATGAGCATCGCCACCGCCTCGCCGGTTGACGAAGCGTCCGGGCTTCTGCGAAAGGGAGATGCCGTTGGCGCGCTCGCAATATTGAGCGGAGACGAGAGCGAAGAAAGCTTCTTCTGGAAAGGCAGAGCGCTGATAGAGCTGAACCGCATGAAAGAAGCCGCAGACTATCTTTCCAAAGTCAGCGAAGCACACAAGCTCTATCCCTATGCCGCCAAGGCTCTGCTTTACTGTGCATGGCAGAGTCCGGATGTGGAATTCTCCACCGTTGTGCCGACTCTGGCGGCCAGCCGCAACCCGGAAATTGCCGAAATTGCTGCGGCAGCTCTGGCCGAATACTGGCTCCAGCAGCCGGAAAGTCAGGATAACACCGCATTGGAACTGCTGCGCGGTATGGCAGAAAAGAATCCGGACTTCGCTCCTGTTCTGCAACTGCTGGAAATTGAGAATTATCGGCAGAAAGGGAAGTATGCGGAGGCCATCGCCCTCTGCCGCCAGATGGAAAGCAACCGGGAGCTTTCCTCCGATATCCGCCAGCGTGTACGACTGGCGCTGGCAGAGGTGTTCTACGCTCAGGAAAACGCCGGGTTCCCGGATAAGGAACAAGCGTCTGATGGTTTGCTTTCCGGGCTCAGTCAGACAGATGCAGATGGCGAGGAAGAGGCAGAAAACACCCCCACAGAAGGCAAGGGCGAGGAAACGCTTCTGCATTTCATCTCCACCCATCCGGAATCCCCCCTGCTGCCGGAGGCTTTTCGGCGGCTCGCCGCTCACCAGGCATTTACGAAAGGCAAATATGCAAGAGCCAGGCTTCAGGAATGGATAGAAGATGTTGAAAAACCTCGCCGGGCGGCTATTTCGCTGCTCATTCTCCAGTACCTCATCAATCAGGATAACCCGGATGATATTGAGCCGGACAACGCCTGCGCCAACACCGCGCTCACACTCTTCCCCGGCGAAAATGCCACCCAGCTCATTCTGCTGGAGCAGACTCGCTACCTGCTGGAACAAGGCTTTATCGAAGACGCTGCGAAATACCTCAGTCACGTCACCATAGACTCCCCGTACAAGGCCTTCTACTCTGCTTTCATTCTGGCTGAAACAGACGCCCGGCAGGCCGCGCACATGTTCCGCGAATGTGCCCGCCACGCCCCGGAGGGGCTTCGCCCGGCTGCCTTCGCCAACAGCCTGCTCTGCGCTCTGAATTCCGGCGATAAGGAACTGGAAAACGACATCCTGAACTATCCCAATTTCACGCCGGAAGCCAAGGTGGAAGTGTATGCTGCGCTCTTCCTGTATCACATGGGGAAAGACAATGCGCAGGCGCGACAAGCTCTGCAGGTATTGCAGAGTATCCCCTACCGGGCAAGTGACTTTATGGTCGATTTCCTGCTGGACAAAGCATGGTTCAACATGGAAGATTCCCCGCTGCTGGTGGAACAGGAGCTCGCCCACACTTCCACGGCAAACTTCCTGCCGCGTCAACTCCTGCGCTATTACATGATCAGGGAAAGCTCCATGCGAAAAGCTTCACCCGCAGACCGCAGGGCAGAAACAGAAGAACGCATTTGCGAGCTCATACGACAGGCCATTGCGTCCACCCCGAATCGCCATCTGAATTACCGGCTACGCTTCCATCTGGCGCATCTGTTCTCCGGGCGCAGCATGCATGCCGAAGCCTTCCGACAGCTCATGGAATTACATCGTCTGGCAGGCAACGGTGATACCGCAGCGCAGAGTCTTTTCCATGCGGCATTCGAGAAAGAACTGGTCGGCACAACCGATTCGCTGAAAGAAGCTGCCGCCATATACGCCAACTGTGCCGAAAAATACCCGGAACTGGCCACTCGGGCAGCCATCCGGCAGGCGGATGTGCTCATCCGCATCGGGCAGGGAGAAGAAGCGGAGCACATTCTGAACCATCTCCTGAGCAAAGAGGAAAAGCTCACTCCGCAGGAACGTGCCCACGCACAGATTACCCTTTCCAACAAACACACACTGGAAGGAACCCCGGAAGGATTGAAGCGCGCGCTCGAAGTCGGCGGCAAGTGCGCCGGCGATACCACCCTCCCCCCTCACTGGCGCTACGCCGCGCTGCTGCACCACGCGGCCATCTGCAGCAGAAGCGGCCATTATCGCCCGGCCTATGATGATTATATGACCATTCTGGCGATGAATCCCGTAAGCAAGGACAGCGCCACGGACAGGGACTGGTCAGTATTCCACCAGGCTGCCATCGGCGCCGTAGACTCTCTGCTGGAACTGAAGCAATACAAAGAGGCGGCCAACCTGGCGGACCGCTTCGCTGACTGGAAGAGCGACCGTAAAATGAAGCGCTACGCTGAATGGGCGACCTATATCCGACAGACGAATTTCCTGCGGAATGATTAAATCTGCGGGGCTGAAAACCTCAGCGCAGGTCACACCAGATGGCCCTGTGGTCGCTGGCTTTTCGGGATGACGGGATATCGACAATGCCGGAGGCCGCTCCGCGCTTCATTCGTTTTTTCATCGGAGCATTCACCAGGATATGGTCAAAGGTGTTGTAAGCACGGCCGCGTTGGTAGTACAGCGTCCATTCCTCATTCCGGGAATCTTTCGGTGACAGCCTCTTCAGTGCGCTCTCCCCGGTCATCCCCTGCACCAACAGCCTGACGGCAGCATCCTGCGGCCCGTCATTGAAATCCCCGTACACCACCATGGGCAGCCCCGGTTGCTCCTTCATTTCCTGCTGAATATAGCGGGCCAGCGTCCGGGCCTCGCGGGTTCGCAGGGATGCAGTGGCGGCAGAGTCTTCACTCACCCGAGATTTGAGGTGTACGCCCAACACACGGAACATGCGCCCGTCCTCCACCCGCACCGTCACATCCAGAATACCGCGCAGCATCTGCCTCTTCTGCTCGCCGAACAACCCATAATTCGCGCGGGACTTATCCTGCACCACGGGATACCGGGACAGCAGCGCCAGCGCCCTGTCCTCACCACCTCGCGCCAGCACTCGGCAGTGGGGATAATCCAGTCCCCTGTCCCGCAGTCGGCGTTTCAAATCATCCAGCGCCAGCGGGCCTCCGATTTCGATAAGGCCGACGATAGCCGGTTTCTCGGAGGCAATGACCTCTGCCACCGCCTCGCATTCTGCCTCCGGCTTGGGGCGGTTGATATAGCGGGAGCGCTGCTTTTCCCCGGCCACAAAATAATTCTCCGCATTGAGCATGAGGAAACGAACAGGCGGCCCGGACTCCGGCATGTCATCCGTCACCTGTCGGCAGAGAGGGGGCTCGCCCATTTGCACCGCATCCTCCGCGTACGGAGCTGCCAGGATTTCCGGGGCAGCGGGACTGACACCGCCGTACAGCCGCAACACCAGAGCAGCCACCACAACAACCAGCAGCACCAGGAAGAAATCCGTTCTCCTCCACCAGGGGCGAGGCTTCGGCATGGGCGGCAGCTGATTCATGGCAGGAGGGCGGGGTTATCAGGCATCCCGCAGCCATTCCGCCACCTGCGGAGCGGCATAGGTCAGAATCATATCCGCACCGGCGCGGCGTATGGCAAGCAGGCTTTCCAGCATCACCTGCTTTTCATCCAGCCAGCCGGAAGCCGCCGCTGCCTTCACCATCAGGTACTCACCGCTCACATGGTATGCGGCTATCGGCAGCGTCGTCGCCGCACGCATGGCCGCAATCACATCCAGATACAGAGTAGCCGGCTTCACCATCAGGAAATCAGCCCCCTCGGCTGCATCCAGAGCCGCCTCACGCAAGGCTTCCCGCCCATTGGACGGATCCATCTGGTACGTTTTCTTGTCGCCGAACTTGGGAGCACTCCCCAAAGCTCCACGGAACGGCCCATACAACGCCGAGGCATATTTGGCGGTATAGCTCATGAGCGACACCTTTTCGAAGCCCTCTGCATCCAGCGCAGCACGCAGCGCAGCAATGCGCCCGTCCATCATATCGCTGGGAGAAATGATATCCGCGCCGGCGCGGGCATGGCAAAGAGCCTGGCGGCAAAGCGCCTCCACCGTCTCATCATTGAGAATCTCGTATGTACCATCCTCATATTCCCGCACCAGTCCATCCTGCCCGTAGCTGTTGAAGGGGTCGAGAGCCACATCCGTCATCACCACCATCTGCGGCACGGCCGCCTTGATAGCCCGAATGGCGCGCGGCACCACCCCCTCCGGGTTCCAGGCTTCACTACCGGCGGCGTCTTTCTTCTCCTCCGGCACCACGGCGAATAAATCCACACAGGGAATCCCCAGCGCATACAGCCGCCGGCACTCCTCCTCAATTCCCGCCACGCTCCAGCGAGTACAGCCCGGCAGGGACTCTATGGGGGTATCCTCTTCCCCCTCCTGCACAAACATCGGGTATATCAAATGCGCGGCCGTGAGCTCAGTCTCACGCATCAGGCCGCGAACTCCGGCAGACTTTCGGTTACGACGGGGACGAATGGGAAGATTCATGCCCGGCATTATACGCTTCTTTCCCTCGCAAGGCAAGCGCGAACACGCTCACCTCACTCCGGGTTCGCCCCTGCCACCCAGCGGTAGGCGTTGCACCCGACAAAATTACCCACCACAATGGCCACATAAAAGGTCAGGATGGCACAGAGGTTTGCCCCCCAGAAATCCATCGGCGCACAGAGGTAGAAAAAAGCATCTGCCACACAGTGGGGGAAACCGCAGGTGATAAAGAGCGGCACGCCAAAGAGCATGGGAAGCACATTTCCCTTGCGGGCAAATGTCACCGCCGTGGTCATGATGAATCCGCAGCCGATGGCCAGCAAACCGCCGTTGACAGGGCCGAGAATGAGGCGTTTATCCGCCAGAAGCGCCTGAGCCGTCTCCTGCAAGGGCATGGCAGACAGCCGCGTCATTGCCGCCATGGCAGCGCAGCCCAGAATATTCCCGAACAACACCAGAAACATGTGCCCCACCTCATGCCGGGCAATGAATCCCGCCGTGCCGGTATAAAGCTTCAGCTTGTAATTCACCACGGCAATGAGAGCAAAGGTAAACAGAACACTCCCCACAATATCCGGACGAGCCAGATACCCAAAACCGGCAATCCCGATACAGATGCCGGACAAAAAAGACGATTTCAATACATTCACAGTGCCCATATACCTCAGTTGTCCGAGGCTAACATATATTTCCGCCGAAATCAACGTAATTCTGCGTCCCGCAGCAAGGCAAATTCAACCGGCATTGCCGAGATTGCGGCTCAGGAAAGCATCCAGCTCCTCCAGAGCACGCTGCTGGGTAGGACAGGCGCGGCGGCGAGCCCCCAGCAGGAGACTGCACTCTTTCTTGCCGGAGAAATGGTAGGTATTGAGCCCCATGCGGCGAAGTTCTGCCAGCCGACGCCCCAGTTCCGTGTAGAAGAACAGGGGCAAATCCTGCTGCCCGGCCAGCGCATCCAGCTCAATATCCACCGGCGGAGTCTGCACCCGCAGATTCTGTGCAATCAGCGGCAGACCCACTTCATACAGCATGCGGCGCATGCGGTCAAAGAGGTATTCCAGCGGCACGGCATGCAGCGGACACTCCCGCTCCAGATACAGCAGCACCGCGCGGGCAATTTCATCGCGGAACGGCAGCTTCACCCCTGCGGCATCCGCTGCATTCTGCAAAACCCGCTCAATCCATTCCACCCCGTAATCGGAAATCACGCAGTAGCCGGTCTGCAACAGCGGCAAACTGTTCTTGAATGCAATCATCCCAGCGGTAATTTGCGTTGTAAGGCATCATTGGCGGCCTTCACCTCCATACGCCGCACCAGCTCGATGAATTCTTCCACCGTGCGGAACTGGCGATACACCGATACATAACGGATATAGGCCACCGGGTCAATCCCCTGCAGCTTTTCCATCACCTTCATGCCTATCAGATACGATGGCACTTCCCGCTGGTGGTCACGGTGAAGCTCTGCCACAATCTCATCCACCGCCACATCCAGCTGATCCATCCCCACGGGGCGCTTCTCGCAGGCTTTAATCATCCCCTTGAGAATCTTCTCGCGGTTGAGCGCCTCCGTCATATTATCGCGCTTGAGCACACGCAACTCCGTGCGCTCCATCTGCTCGTAGGTCGTGTAGCGATAACCACAGCGCAGACACTCCCGACGCCTGCGGATACACGTCCCCTCCCGGGACATGCGTGAATCGATGACCTTGTCATCCATAAATCCGCATTGAATGCATCTCATGCCCGCATCATACCACAACTTCTGGTACCGTCAATAGCAAAACCATGCCACATCTTGCAGCACTAGGCATTGCGGCTTCTCTCGTTTTCTAAGTTTTCCGTAGCATCTGCCCGTTCAGGCGACCTCAAGTATTTTCGTCCAAACTCCACACCCATTCTAATCGTCTGACGAACAGTAAGTCTTGATGTATAGTGCGGCATTCTGTCATCAACTCTCCGAGGAAAAGCACTCACTAAATAATCATTCTCAATCACGAGCGCAGCAATTCGGCACATGCCGCATGCCCGCCGCTTTCCGCATATTGCAGAGCGGTGTTTCCGGCCGCATCCTTGCGGGAAGCCCGGGCACCGGCGCTGAGCAGGAATTGCACGCAGGGCGTGTAGCCCTCCCCCGCAGCAATCATCAGCGGCGTCTGCCCCTTGAGGTTGGGCTCATCCAGTGCAAATCCGTATTGTGCCAGAGCGTGCAGAAACTCTGCCTGTCCACCGAAAGCCGCATGATGCGCCACGGTATTCCCATAGGTATCAATCGCGGTGGGATTGGCCCCCTGCTCTGCCAGAAACACGAAACAATCCACATGGCCACCCCAGGCGGCATACATGGGGGCCGTCACGCCGTCATAGCCGCAGGACTGCACATTGAGCCCCTGCTCCATGAAGAAGCGGCAGCACTCCACGTTGCCGCTGTGAGCGGCGGCGATGAGACAGTCCAGTCCGTTGGTGTTGACAGAGCGGATATTCTGTCCCCGGTCCAGCAGGTAGCGGATGCAATCCAGATGCCCACCGTAAGCGGCGTAGATGAGTGCATTGTTGCCCAGCTTATCCGTGGCAGAGAGCGATTGTTCCTTTTCCTGCAGATAGCGTATCATGTCCACATGCCCGCCCTGAGCCGCCATCATCAGAGGCGTGCAGCCGACATCGTTGGTATCATCGAGCGGCAACCCCTCATCCAGCAGGTAATCCAGCGTCTGCCGAAATCCGCCGAATGCCGCATACAGCAGCCCGGTGGTTCCCTTTTCATCCGGCACGCGGATATCCGCCCCAGCCTCCTGCAACTCCTTCACCGCCTCCAGCAGCGCCTCATCCCCGGCCCGGGACTGCGCCGCCAGGAAGATGAGCATCGTCACACAATCCTCAAGCTCGCCCTTGTGATTCTGCCACGCTTCCAGCTTTCCGCGCAGGGTCACCGTCAGAGCCTGTGCCGCAGGTGTCTCCGCATTCAGTCCGGCACAGAACTGCATGGTCACCGGCAGTTCCCGATTCTCCGAATCCGAGCAAGACGTCACACAGACCAGGGCCGGAAGGGCTACCAAAGCAGACTTGATGAAAATGGCGTTCATGGCAGAGTACGCCACACATTATAACAAAACCGCCCCATATTTCAACCGCAAATAAACACTTCTGTCGGGGTACGGCGATTTACGAATGACGAATTAAAATTAAGCGGATTACGCCGGCACCGGAACAAACAGACACTTGCGGCAATGAATGGGCTGTGGGCTCCCCGTACCAAGGGATATTAACAAAACGTGCCGATTTTTATCAAAACTTAGGGACACATGAGTGTGGAACCCGGTTCGTTTTTTATGATAATTCCGAAAAGATAAGGCAACCCGAAAGACGCCCAAGTGAACTTGAGTCTCTTCATCCGGCAACTCTTCTTTCCCTCATGGAGACATCCGGGTCATGCAGCCCCCCTCAGAAAGCATGCCGCGATTGAATCTTGACGGTGCGGCGGGTTTCTTTACAATAAGTGCATTATTTTTCCTACAACACTATGCAGACACACCAATTTCAGACAGAAGTCCGGCAGCTGCTGGATATTGTAATTCACGCTTTCTACAGCGACCGAGAAGTGTTTGTGCGTGAGCTGGTTTCCAACGCTTCCGATGCGCTGGAAAAACTGCGTCTCCGCCAGCTGACGGAATCCGGCATTTACCAGCCGGAGAGAGAACTGCGCATCAGCATCACCACGGATGAAGAAGCCCGCACTCTCACCATCGCCGATGCCGGTATCGGCATGACTTCTGACGAGGTGGCAGAGTTCCTGGGTACCATCGCTCACTCCGGCACTAAGAAGTTCCTGGAGATGATGAAAGAGAATCAGGGAGGCCCGCAGGATCTCATCGGCCAGTTCGGCGTGGGCTTCTACAGCGTGTTCATGGCAGCCGACAAGGTAGAGGTAACTACCCGATCCTGGCAGCCGGAGGCCGCTCCCGTGCACTGGGTGAGTGACGGGAGGGAAGGCTATGAGCTGGGCGAAGCTGCCGCAGACACCCCGCGCGGCACCAGCATCCTCATCCGGCTGAAAGAAGATGCAGCCAATTTCTCCAAGGCCGACCACGTGCGCTACATTCTGAAGAAGTACAGCAACTTCGTGGGTTTCCCCATTGATTTCAACGGCGAGCACCTCAACACCGTGCAGGCTATCTGGATGAAGAACAAGAAAGATGTGACCACAGAGGAGTATGAGGGGTTCTATCAATTCATCCACCACACGGACAGTAAGCCGATGAGCTACATGCACTTCAGCGCAGACGCCCCCATCGTGCTCAACTCCGTGCTCTTTGTGCCGGAGGAAAACCCGGAGGCCATGGGCTTCGGGCGCTGCGAACCGGCGGTCTCTCTGTACTGCCACAAGGTTCTCATCGACAGCAAGCCGGAAAAACTACTGCCGGAGTGGCTGCGATTCCTCGCCGGCGTGGTGGACAGCGAGGATCTGCCCCTGAACATCTCCCGAGAGCTGCTGCAGGACAACTCTCTGCTGCGAAAGATTTCCGGCATCATCACCAAACGATTCATCAAGCACCTGGAGGGTGTCGCGAAAAATGATGCAGAAACTTACGAGAAGTTCTGGACGCAGTTCGGTCGCTACATGAAAGAAGGTGTGGTGACCAGCTGGGAACACAAAGATGCTCTGGGCAAGCTGCTGCGTTTCCAGTCCTCTTTCACGGAGGACGGTAAGCTCACCTCGCTGGATGACTATGTGAGCCGCATGAAAGAAAATCAGAAAGACATCTATGTGCTCTACGGCAACTCCCGCGCGCAGCTGGAGAATTCCCCGTACCTGGATGCTCTCAAGGCCCGAGGATTCGAAGTCCTCTTCCTCACCGAGGGCGGCGACCAGTTTGTCCTGGACAGCCTGATGAAGTATGCCGACAAGGATATCAAGGCCATTGACCGTGCCAACCTCGATCTGCCGGAGATGGAGGATGCCCAGCCCGACCGCCCCGGTCTGGATGCGGCCGCTGCCACCGCCCTGACCGGGTGGGTGAGCGAGACTTTCAGCGGGAAGTTCAGCAAAGTGACCACCGGCAACCGCGTCACCAACGCTCCTGCCATTGCGTTGCAGGGAGAGAACGACCTTTCCCCGGAGGTGAAAGCCTACTTCAAAGCCATGGGACAGGACGTACCGGAGAACCACCCGGAAATTGAGCTTAATCCGCACAATCCCATCGTCATGAAGCTGGCAGAGCTGCGTGAAAGCGATGCAGCGCTGGCCGAGCTGCTGGCCGGACAGATTATCAATACCGCCCTGCTCCGCGCCGGCATGCTGGAAGATCCGGCCACCCTCGCAGACAACTCACAGGCACTGCTGGAAAAGCTGCTGCAGAAATAAAGCAGAGCATTTCCCTTATCCCCCCAACGGCTTCATTCCTCAAACGGGATGAAGCCGTTTCTGATGCTGACACGGGAGGGATGGGATAACTCCCCGCCCTCAGAACACGACCAAATCAATGAAAATTGATCGGGAGCTCGAGGATTACATCATGGAATTTGGCAACATGTGCAACTTGATATTTATTTTTTTCGTTAAACAATTCAGCAGCACTTTTTTCTTGAAAATCTTGCGCACATCCGTTAGATTACGGAGTGATGAAAATACATTTTTGCGGAGCAGCTGAAACGACTACGGGTTCCCAGCATTTGCTGGAGGTGAACGGCGTGAGGATTCTGTTGGATTGCGGGATGTACCAGGGTCACCGCGAGGACCAGTTACGCATCAACCGCGATTTCCCGTACTTTGACCCCAAATCCGTGCACTGCGTGGTTCTGTCGCATGCGCATATCGACCACTCCGGCAACCTGCCCAATCTGGTCAAAAAAGGCTTCGGCGGTTTTATCTACAGCACCCACGCCACTCGCGACCTCTGCCAGGTGATGCTGGCGGACTCAGCCCGCATTCAGGAGAGTGACTGCAAGTTCCTCAACAAGATGCACAAGCGCAAGGGCGGCGAGGGCAGCGTGGCCGAAATCATCTACACGGAACAGGATGCGGAGCTGTGCCTGCGCCGTTTCATCAACATCGGCTACGAAATGGCCTTCCCCATTGCACCGGGGGTTACGCTCACTTTCTACGATGCCGGCCACATTCTGGGTGCGGCTCAGGTGGTGCTGGATATTGATGACCAAGAGGATGGGCAGCACAAGCGTCTGCTCTTTTCCGGCGATATCGGACGCGGCAACAATGAACTGCTGAAAGACCCCGTACCGGTGCCGGATGTGGATATCATGCTGATGGAATGCACCTACGGCGGGCGTTTCCACGATGCACCGCCGCGCGATGACCAGTCATTCTGCCAGGAAGTCCACGAGGCCATGAAACGCGGCGGCAACGTCTACATACCCGCCTTTGCCGTGGAGCGCACCCAGCAGCTGCTCTATATTCTCAACAAGGCCTATCGCAACGGCAAAATGCCCAATTATCAGGTCTATGTGGACAGCCCCATGGCGGTGAGTGCCACGGAGATATTCCGACTGCACCCGGAGTGCTTCAACAAGGAGGTGTACAACTTTCTCTTCGAAGAGCGCGACCCATTCGGCTTCGAACAGCTCCACATGGTTCGCACCATCTCCGAATCCCAGAAACTCAACCACATGCACGAGCGCGCCATCATCATCTCCGCCTCCGGCATGTGTGAGGCAGGGCGCATCCTCCACCACCTCAAAAACGGCATTTCCCGTCCCAACAACACCGTTATCTTCGTGGGGTACTGCGCCGCCAATACCCTGGGACGCCGCATCATGAACGGAGCTCAGGAGGTCCGCATCCTCGGTGACCTCTTCCCGGTGCGCGCCCGCATCAAATCGCTGGATTCGTTCTCCGGGCATGCTGACCACGATGAACTGCTGAACTATTTCCGCGCAACGGGCGGAAAAAAACAAAAAGTCTATCTGGTGCATGGCGAAAAAGAGTGTTCTGCTGCCATGAAAGAAGCTCTGGAATCATGCCACGACGGCGAAATCCACGTAGCCGGACTGAACACGGTCATTACCTGCTGAATGAGCAGCCCTGTTACCATCCCCCCATGAAGATACGCCCCGTCCTGAAACAGCCATCCGTCATTCCCATGGCCATAGCTCTGGGCAGCGCCCTGCTCCCCGGCTGTGACCGAAAGCTCGGCGGAGATGTACCCATGACTCCCGAAATGCAGAAACAATGCCGGGAAGAAGAGCGAAAACAGGCCGCCCCGGAACAGGATTATTCGGACCAGGTAATACCGGGTGTCCGGGTGATAACTCCGCCCCCTACCATAGGATATCTGATGGTTGAGCTGCCGGAAATCCCCGGAGAGGATGAACCGGCAGAGACTCCGGATTTACTCGATGAAGAATCTTTCCTTGACCCCGACACGACAACACCATGAAAATTAAAGCTATTACCCAACCAAAAACAATTCTGTACCCGACAGAGGTCGTTGTCATAGCCGGCACCGTTCTCTCCGGCTGTCAACAGCAACAGCAAACTAATGAGGCAGAACATGCTCAGTATATCAACGGTCTGGCAAAATAAGCATTTCTTCTACCACCAAACCACCTTTATCCGAATGAAAATAACTCCCGTCACCACAACTCGAACGAACTTGATTCCCTTGGCGGCCATCCTGTCCGGAAGCGCTGCCATGGTTGCCTGCCAACAGCAACCGCAGGGACCGCCCGGTGCCCCCCTGCCACCCCCGGAAACGGAGATGAGGGCAGATGCCGATATACAGCTTATCCCAAACATCGAAATACGCGAGCCCATGGATAAAGACAGCCAACCGCTTCCCGGAAGAAAGGCGGTACCATGAAGCGACCGCTCCTGCTCACGCTCTGCCTGACTCACGACTGCACCCTGCGCTGCCGCTACTGCTATGCCGGGCGCAAGTATGCGCATGCCATGCCTCGGGAAACGGCTGAGCGGGGCATCGAACTGGGGCTGGAGGAAGCGGCGCGCACGTCCGGCAGGCTGGATATTTCTTTTTTCGGCGGCGAACCGCTGATGGAGTGGGCACTGCTGCAACACTGCCACGAGTACCTGTCTGCCCGCGCCGCTGCGCGCAACATTCCCGTGCGCTACGGTATCACCACCAACGGCACTCTGCTCTCACAGGACAAGCTGGCATGGATGGCAGAGAGGGACTATCTCATCGGCCTCTCGCTGGATGGTTCGCCCGCCATGCACGACACCAACCGCCGCTACGCAGACGGACGCGGCAGCCACGCCGCCGTGCAGGAAGCACTGGAGCGCCTCAACAGCTTCCCGAATCTGCGCAGCAAGGTCATCTGCGTGGTGAATCCTGCCAATCACCACCTCCTGAGGGAGGGGGTGCGCTGGCTGCACAAGCATTACCGGGGCTGCATCGGGCTGAATTTCGACTACTGGAGCGAGTGGACGGACGAGCAGTTTGAATCCCTGAGTGCACAGCTGGAGGGAATGGTGAGCGACATGCTGGACTCCTACCGCAGCGGACAGCCCATGCCGGTAGAAGCCATCGAAGGCAAAATCCGAAGTCATTTATACGCCGGAAAGGAGTTCTGCAACCACTGCCGCATCGGCGAGCAGGAGATTGCCGTCTCCGTGGACGGAAAACTCTTCCCCTGCTCCCGCATGGTCGGCGTGGGTGACGAGCCGGAAATCACCTTCGGCGATGTCCGCAGCGGCATCGACCGCGCCCGACAGCACTACTACATCGCCACCCGCGGCAATGCCACCCCGGAATGCCGCATCTGCGCCCTGCGCCACCGCTGCACCAACACCTGCGGCTGCACCAACTACGCCGGAAGCGGCGCCATCAACCGAGTCTCCCCTTTCCTCTGCAACCTCCAGCAAACACTCATCCGACTGGCCGATTCCATGGCCGGAACACTCTATCAGGAAAGAAATTCTGTGTTCATGGACAAATTTTATTGCGGATTTGCCCCGCAGCCGGATTAACCATAATGGAGACACGCAGAAATGACAACCACCACCCCACAGAAAAGCCGGAGGAACCGCCACCGCCGTGGCTGCGTGCTGAAGTTTTTCTGTGGGGTACTTCTGCTGCTTGTAACAGCGGGTGCGAACGGATGAGTCGTGAGCATCTGCTCACTCGCCGGCCGGGAAGTAACTGCGCACCAGCGGTTCCTGGACGGCAAAGAGAGCCTCGCGGTCAGCAGGCTCATAATCCAGGTAGCCGTGCAGATGCACCAGACCATGCACCATGTAGCGGAACAATTCTTCCTGCGGATTCAGGTCGTGCATCTGGGCATAGGTGGCAGCCGTATCACAGCTCACCAGAATCTCACCATAAGGAAAGGTAATGGCATCCGTCGGAGTAGGGTCATTGAGAAATTCACCATGCACCTGTGCAATGGTCTCATCATCCACAACGGATATTTCCACCAGCGGCAGCGACGAAAGCACATGATCAGGCCCGTCCGGCTGCTCCAGCAAGCGAGGCAGCAATGCCACCAGAGCCTTACGAAAGCGCTCTGCCAGTTCCTCCGTCACCCAGGGTCGGTCGGCATTCAGATAAATCTCAATTTGCGGCGTCATCGGATTGTTCCCTTTCTTCGCGCATGAGCTGTTTACGGCGTTTGGCCTCTGCGCGGGCAGCCCGGAAAAAGCTTTGGAACTGCTCCAGGCACTCCACGCCCAGCACCCCGCCCTGCACCTCGCAGCGGTGATTGAGCGGCGGGTTGGAATCCAGCAGATGAATCCACCCCCCGCATGCTCCGCCCTTGGGGTCAGGAATCCCGAACACCACGCGAGAGGGGCGACAGTGCACCATCGCCCCGGCGCACATAGGGCAAGGCTCCTTGGTCACATAGACCGTGCAGCCTTCCAGACGCCAATCGCCCACAGCCGCTTCCGCAGCCGTGAGCGCCAGCATCTCCGCGTGAGCGGTGGCATCCTTGAGTGCCTCCACCTGGTTCCATCCGCGGGCAATCACACGGTTGTCCTTCACAATGACACAACCGCAGGGAACCTCGCCGGCCGCGCGGGCTTTCTCCGCCTCGCGCATGGCCAGCATCATGAAATGTTCGTCCTCCGTCAAGGATATTTACTTGATGGTGATGCGGGGGTCGTTGTCCAGGATATCCTGCAGTTCCGGCCAGCCTTCCTCCGTCTGGTTCTGGAACATGTGCAGGTACACGGAAACGGCACCGGCGGGATACTTCTCAAACAGAACATCCACAGCCTCCTTGAGCTTGTCGGCCTCCAGCGTCTCCGGCAGCACATCCACCACACCGTGCCCATTGTGCTCAATACCCAGCTTCTCAATGAAGCCCACCAGCATGCCCTCGTGCTTACGAATCAGCCAGACCTGCAGCAGGTGGTCGGCAATCGTCTCTGCCGGCTTCCATGCCAGCATCTTCTTAATCCAGGCGAACTGTTCCTCCACGCTCTTCTGCTGCATGAACTGAGGGCGCAGCTTCTTCAGGGCGCCCAGCTCACGCAGGGCGGCGCGGTACACACCACGCTCCTGGTTACGCATCCAGCCCAGGAACTCATTTACGGTCTCGTCATCCGACTTCTGGAAAATGGTATAAGATTTCATAGTGCTATCTGTTAACGGTGCAAAAAGCTTGCATAGTAAAACACATTCCCCGGCATTTGTCCAGCTCAACCTAAGGCATGAGGAAACAATGCCCGCACACCGTTGTGTCATACCCGATTCCCTCGTTCGGATGACACTCT
Source organism: Akkermansia sp. (assembly GCA_017472085.1). Taxonomy (GTDB): domain Bacteria; phylum Verrucomicrobiota; class Verrucomicrobiia; order Verrucomicrobiales; family Akkermansiaceae; genus Akkermansia. Next base: position 18,467 of record JAFUQZ010000003.1, read on the forward strand.
GACCCCTTAGAAAAGACAGCCCCGATTCCTCCCGGCGGCATCCGATGCCTCACAGAGAGCGCAGCATGCCCAGCGTCTCAATAAGCTTATCTCCGGGGCGAACTTTGGTGAGTCGGGGGAAGCGTTTGTTGTCCAGGATATAATCCTTGTTGCGGGTGAGCATGAGTTTCTGCCCGGAGATTTCCACCTGCGAGATGTTGCGACGGGTTGCGAGGATGCGGATTTTCTGAACGATGAGCAGATGGCGCACCTCGCGGGGAAGACGGCCGAATCGGTCGTGCCAATCGCGTTCCAGGTCATCGATGTCTGCGGTGGTGGTAGCCTGCGCCAGCTGGGTATAGGCCGCCATGCGCATGCGAGTGGATTCCATGTACGATGAGGGAAGGAACGCCCCGATGAGGGAGTCTGCATCGGCCCGCGTGGCCATGGAGGCTTCACTCAGGCAGATGAAGTCTGCCTTGAAATTGGCTTCTGCCCGGATGGTGGGCGCTTTGCCCTGCAGGCGTTCGATGGACTGGCGCAACAGCTGGCAGTACAGCTCAAAACCGATGGCAGCAATGTGGCCGCTCTGCTGAGTGCCCAGCAGGTTGCCGGCGCCGCGAATCTCCAGATCACGCATGGCTATCTTGAAGCCGCTGCCCAGTTCCGTGTATTGCTTGATGGCTGAAACACGTTTGCGGGCATCGCTCGTGCAGAGAGCTTCGCGCGGTAACATGAGGTAAGCATAGGCGCGATGACCGCCGCGACCCACGCGCCCGCGCAGCTGGTAGAGGTCTGCCAGGCCGAACCTGTCCGCACGGTCGATGATGATGGTGTTGGCGTTGGGGATATCGATACCGCTCTCAATGATGGTAGTGGAGAGCAGGACATCGGCCTTGCCGTTCACGAAATCTCGCATCACGCACTCCAAATCGGCCTTATCCATCTGCCCGTGTCCCACCACGATACGGGCGCGGGGGACCAGGCGGCGCAACGTGGCCTCCATGTCGTGAATACTCTGCACGCGGTTATGCAGGAAGAACACCTGGCCGTTGCGGGCAAGCTCTCGCTCAATGGCATCGGCCATCAGCTGCTCGTTATAGGGACAGACAGCCGTCTGCACCGGGAGACGGTTCATGGGGGCGGTTTCAATGGTGCTCATGGCACGGGCTCCCATGAGAGCGGTATAGAGCGTGCGGGGAATGGGGGTGGCAGAGAGGGTGAGCATATCCACCATGCGGAACATGCGCTTGAACTGCTCCTTGTGCCGCACCCCAAAGCGCTGTTCCTCGTCAATGACAGCCAGCCCCAGATTCTTGAAATGCACGTCCTTGGAGATGATGCGGTGAGTGCCCACCACGATATCCACATCGCCGGCCTCCAGCCCCTGCAGAATCTCGCGCACGCGCTTGGGCGGAGTGAAGCGGCTGAGCTGCTCAATGCGGACGGGATACTCGCTCATGCGGGCGCGGAAAGTGCGGTAATGCTGGTCTGCCAGCACCGTGGTAGGTGCCAGGATGGCCGCCTGCTTGCCGCCCGTCACGCATTTAAAAGCCGCGCGGATGGCCACCTCCGTCTTGCCGAAGCCCACATCCCCGCAGATGAGGCGGTCCATGGGCTGCGGGGATTCCATATCGGCCTTGGTCTGGTTGATGGCGCGCAGCTGGTCCGGTGTTTCGCGGTAAGGGAAACTGGACTCAAACTGCCACATCCACGCCGAATCAGCCGGGTGGGCAAAGCCGGGGTTGCTCTCGCGCTCGGCCTGCACCTCCAGCAACTGCGCGGCATAGTCAGCCACCGCTTTTTCCGCCGCCTTGCAGGCGCGTTTCCATCGGGCGTCGCCCAAGCGGCTCAATTCCGGCGTCTTTGCCCCCAGCCCCACGTATTTGGAGACGAGATGGCTCTGCTGCAAGGGGATGCGCAGCATGACATCTCCGGCGTACTTGATGTGCAGTTCCTGCTCGCCGCTATTCTCATCGCGCACGATGCCCATGAACTTGCCCAGGCCATGCGAAGCGTGAATAACGAGGTCGCCTTCCTCAATCTCGCGCAGAGGAGCCTGTGCCCGCTCGCGGCGCAGGCGATCCTCTCGGTCATCTTTCCGGCGCGAACGCGGCCCGGAGTAGCGACCGAAGATTTCTGCGGCCGACAGCACGGCGACTCCGGCCCCGGGAATCGTGAAGCCGAAAGGCAAATCACCGTCACGGCTCTGCACGGCAGACCACGCCTCATCTTCGCCGCAGATTTCCTCGAATCTGGATTTCTCGCCCTCATGGGGGAAGAACATCACCACGCGCCATTTATCGCGCCGCCATTGCAGCAGCCCGGCGCGCGCCAGATTGCGTCGCGCCTCCTGCATCACGAAATCTCCCGTCTCGAACGAGCCCAGCGGCGAGCCGAAAAAGGCTGTATTGCCCAGTTCCTCCCGCTCATCCAGCTGCGGCAGGGCTTCATCTCTGTCCGGTGGCAGTTCAAACACCAGCACATCTCCCGGCACCCCACACCCCGGCAGACTCACCACCCAGTCATCCGGAGCAATGAAATGCTCCAGCAAACGGGCCGAGGGCGGCTCATCCAGCACCAGTTCCGCCGCCTCAAGCTTGCGGAACGAAAGCTGGGAATCCACATCAAACGCGCGGATGCTCTCTATCTCATCCCCGAAAAACTCCACCCGGAACGGCCAGGCTGACTGCAGCGGGAAAACATCCAGAATGCCGCCGCGCAAGCTCCATTCACCACGGGCCGTCACCTGATCCACACGGTCAAAATCCCGTTCCGTGAGCAGGGCAGTCAACTGCTCCGGCGGGAATTCCTGCCCCACCGTCAGGTTCAACGAGCCGGAGGAATCCTCCGCAAACACCGGTGCCGCCTGTTTCAGCCCGGCAGCCGTCACAATCACCGCCTGCGGCCCGGTCGGACGCCCGGAGATGGTTTTCAGCGCGTCCAACCGCTCTGCGGCCAGATCCGGGTCACTCAGACCGTTATTGATGTGCGTTTCCCGCTCCGGCACAAACACCGCCGGAGGCGCCTCCCACAGCGACCATTCTGCCGCCACCCGCTCCTGCACAGGCAGGGCGTCTGCCACCACCCAGATGCGGCGCGGCTGCTGCGACTGCGCCGCCACCATGGCCGCCACAAACGAAAAGGCCGCCGGACATACACGGTCAAACACCACGGGCTCCTCACGCGTGCCGCCGCGGCAAAGGCGCCCCAATTCTCCGGCAAACGCGGGAGATTTGGCAACAATCTCTGTGAGTGGTCTTGCCACGTCCGTGATAGTGTATCAGGCTGTTACACCTTTGTCAATGCCGCTATCATGCTCTCTTGGCAAAACGGCGTGCCAGGGTGACGTAATCCGCCGCGTGGGCATGATTCGCCGCTGCGGACTCCGGCGGCAGCTGTTTGACCACTCTGGCAGGAGACCCCAGCACCAGACTGTGAGGCGGAATAATCGTGTTTTTCGTCACCAGTGCATGTGCTCCCACGATGGAGCCCTTCCCCACCACCGCGCCGTCCAGCACCACCGCCCCCATGCCGATGAGGCAATCATCCTCAATGGTGCAGGCATGCAGCGTCACACTGTGCCCCACCGTCACATGGCTGCCCAACACACAGGGAATCTCATAATCCACATGCAGGCAGCAGTTATCCTGCACATTCGAGCCCGGGCCGATAATGATATCCGCCACGTCCGCCCGAATCGTCGTGTTGTACCACACAGACGAATCAGGAGCCAGCCGCACCCGGCCTATCACATCCGCACTCGCCGCCACAAATGCCGGAGCATCCAGCTCCGGGGTCACGCCCTCAAAAGGTTCTATCGCCATGGCCTCAGTATAATCATTCGGCCGAGCCTCGTCAACCCCGTTTTCTGCCGCATCCCGGCAAAAGCAAGCCGGGAGGAAAAATCGGGCATAAAGGCTTGAACTGCGACTATCCGCATGTTATCCTCCTTTCATCATCAGCTGTGCTTCTACCTCTATGCGTAAGAAAATCATACGCCTCACCGTTCTCTTTCTGCTGCTTTCGGGCGCTGCCTTTCTTTGCCGGAAAGCATACCGGTTCTGTCGGACAGAAATGGGGTCGCTGCATGTTTCCGACACCATATCCGGCATCATCTGTCCCTGTGAATACGGTGATTCCCTGGTGGTAGAAATAGATGCCGATGCCGTGGCTCACTGCCGATTTTCGCTGCCGGAGGGCAAGGGGGAACGAGTCTATATCGGCATTCAGGTGTCAGAACCGAACAGAATCATCATCACTCCTCACATATCGAATGCCGAGGGAAGAATTCCGACAGATGTCGATGAACGGGGACTCGCCCCGTTCTCCTTTCCGGTACCGGAGAAACTGTTCAAGGCTTCGGAGGGATACCGCATCTGCACTCTTGGTTCCGGCAGTCGGTGGATTGGGAACTCCCGCCAATCGGAATAATGCGCCGTAAGAATGCGGCATCTACCGACTTTTTCTGAAAAAAAGTTGCGGATTTGCCACGAAGCCGGCTTAATGATAATAAAAGACATGGTAGCCAACGAACATTTCAAAAGGAGGAGCCGGCATCGCATCTCTGCGCAGAACATACTCGCGGGGGTGTCGGGGTGCTTTTTCCTGCTCTGCGATGCTTGTCCGGCTCTGGAGTCGGCGGGCAAGCATCTGGAGGCTTACCTGCAGGAATGCAGAACAGATGACCGGGGCGATACCATACGCGCCTTGCGGCTTCAGGCTCTTTATCGACTGAGCAGCCATCTGGCGCACCCCGAGAGCAACGTTTTAGTCTGCACCAAGGCAGAGGCGGCTCAGGCGCTTGCGCTGTGTGCTGAAGCATATCGACTGGCAGCTACCCGATACAGGAAAGGAGAGGGCTCGCTTCGGGATGTCTATGAAACAGGGCTGGAGCTGTTCTCCTGCGCCGCTTTTTACCCGGAATTACAGGACGAAGCAAACCTGCGCGCCCCATCGGCAGCACATCTGAGCAAGCTGCACCGGATGCTTATCGATGCAGCGGTCGCCGAGAATAACAGGGAGGACCAACTCAGGATAGAGATTCTCTGGTTTCAACGGATGAAACCGGATAATCAGAAAGCGAGAAGCTACCAGGCGGAGCTGGTGAATCTGTTGCAGCGGCGCTGTCACGAGGGGATGATTTCTCATTGGGAAGTCGCATCGGCTGAGTTGGCATTACAGGAAATGAGCCTGTTTATCCCGCCGGCAGATATCGATACCGTGTTGCAACGAATGGAAGCGCGCGCAAAGGCCGCAGCGTCTCTATACCGCACTCTGGAACAAATCGCCGCAACGTCAAAGGTTTCCAACCGCCGCATCCTCGAACAGCTGTTCCGCGTCCGACTGCACAAACAGGAAAGCGAAAAAACTCTGATTCTGATGCGGTCCTATCACACAAAAATCAGCCGTACTCCCACCGGCGAAGCTCAATAAAAAGGCATCCATGAACCTCCTTCTCCTCCGACTCCTTCTCCTCATCTCGCTGTGTACAGCGGGGCTGAGTTCGTGTATCATGCAATCGGCACTGCACAGACCCGTTTTTGACAGGGGAAGAGAGGGTACAGGGCTGCTGGTGAAGGGTGCATCTGATGTGGTGCAAGTGGGCGAGGAATGGGAGCTTGTGGCAGATTCGGTGACGGTGCACCATGCGGACAGCAGGATGTTCATAGAAGCGCATCCTGCCCGTTTTGTGCGACGCAACAGAGAGTGGCTTCTGACAATGGAGAATGACCACCCGCGGTATGTTGTCGAGGTGGAGGAAGCCCCGGTGGTGTATGGCGAGGTAATCAAAGACCGTTCCGGCTATCTGGTGCGTACACAGACACCCTGGCAGAACAATCTGCCGTCCGGGGCGGTACGACAGTCCGGCAAATTACTTTTACCCGACGCCAAGTGCTACACCTGCAACAAGGGCATCATTCTGGTATCCCATGACCTGCAGGCCAACGCCCATGCACTCTGGGCGTACCCCCTTGGTTCCGTCCTGACCGTGGCCGATGCACCGTTGACTGTCGCGCTTCATGGCCTCTTCGCGGTAGCTGTTCCTGTTGTTTATACCTACGATAAACTTACCGGGCGTCCCTATCTCCGCAATCAGGAACCACCGGTGCGGAAACATGAACAATAATCTCCTGCCATGCAGATGCTGCTCCTCGCCGCTCTATGCACAGTGGGGCTGAGTTCATCCCCGAGAATGTAACACCCCATGTCCCCACGATTCCGCCACATCAGCCGCTTCATCGAAGCCACTCTTCTCATCCTGCTGTTGGAAGCAGGGCTCAGTATCGGGATGGGACGCTTCACCATCGTCAATCTGAGCTCCCTTTTCAGCGATGCGGGACAGATGCGCCCCGTTCTTCGCTACGAGCAGCAGAGCGAGCGATGCAATCCTCCTACCCGAATCCGGAAGAAAGGCGAGCTCTATGTGGTGGAAGTGCCCATTGCATTCGTTCCGGCGCGGCATCCCGTCTTCATCCATGAAACACCGGTCCATCCCAAAAGAAAATCCCTGCAATGCAGCCTGTACGGCCGGGAGAAAATGCACCCCTGTCAATTTCCCGAGGAACTGTACTATGCCGAACTCACGGCAAAGCAGCTGGCCACTCTGGTTCAACGTGATAAGGTGTACCAGCCGTCTGCATTGGCTCAGGTCCGGCTTGTGCCGGCGGATTGTTGCGACAGGAGTGAGGCCGTCCTGATATATGACAGCCGGAAGGATGACCTGCTGAACCTGCCGGAGATACAGGACAGGTACGGAAACGCGCTCAGAGGAACACCCCACCTTCACAGACTCCGCACCCAAAACATCCCTTCGCGCCGGACTACCTATAACTACTGTCTTCTTCCGCTGAGCTGGTGTGTTGAACTGGTGGATATCCCCCTCTCCCTCCTCGCCACCCCCATCGGATGGCTGGCAGATGCCATCTACGAACCGCTGCATCATCAGAAAACGACCACCGGCAACGAATAAGCGGCTGGACTTCATCCATTGACTTTTATTCCCGAATATTGCGTTTGTACTTGTCAAATAGCGGCTGAAACGCTACAATTCCCGGCGCAACAGACAACTGATTTCCGCTATGAATCGCCCGACTCTCATGACATTGCTCCTCCCTCTCCTGTGTGCAGTGGCTCTGACAAGCTGCCAAACTGCCGAGCAACAAATGGTTGCAGCGCTGGAAGAACGGGAAAAAGGCTTCGATGCCCCTGCCCGCTATGCTGATTACCTGAAACGACACGGAGAATATGCCCGCAGGCTGCGCAAGGCTGCCGCAGAGGCCGCAACGATGCGGGTACATATCAAGGTTTATCGTTATCCCGGCAGAGTGGAGGAGTACCTGCCGCTATCGGATGAAGAGGTAAAGGCCGCTCGCGAAATTCTGGGTGAGATAGAAGAAGCACCTGCTCGTGATTTCTCCCTGTGGCTGGTGGAGGAGTACGACTCCCGGTTCGGCCCGCAGCCCGCGCCGTTGCCCTATTCGTCGGAACTGGAGTTGGTATCGGCAGATGGCCGGGTGCTGGAAACGTACTACTCTTACGATGCAGAAATGGGCGATACAGCAAAAGCAGAAGAATACCGCATATCCCGCTACAGGCCGGGCTTTATGCTGCTGGCGGCCGGGCTGAAGCGGTGGAATGAGCTGGACTTCATCCGGCGGGCCGGAGTGCGCACCCAAGAGCTGTACAACGAAACGCGAACGACAGATAAATGAGCCGGGGGCGCAAAAACTACCGGGCAAATGCCATAGGCTTCGGGCTGGCCGGGCTGTTTCTGATTGGAAGCAGTCAGGAATTGGTACGCAACGAAACAGGCGTATTCTTCACCGGGGAATGCGTGGAAGGCACGGTCGTGGACACAGAGACGCATAAATCATCCCCCATCAGGAGGTCTAAACGCTTTCTTTCAGAACACGCCATCATCGCCTACACTACCGGGGAGGGGCGACCGATGCGCAAAACCGCCCCCATCTCCTGTCGGGTGGGGGAAAGAGTTCGGGTGTACTACGATACAACCTCGCCCTCCCGCATGCGCGTGCTGTCCCTGTCTGCCCTGGCGCCACTCCTTTTCCCCCTGGTCGGGCTGGGATTGCTCAGCATCTCTTTGATATTGGTTCTGCGGTCATCCCCCAAGAAATAACGATATGCCGCATGATTATCATTCCGGCACAACGCTCCACCCTTTGCCCATCATGAAAAACACTCTTCTGTCCCTTTTCTGTCTGCTCAGCCTGTCCGGCTGCATGCAGCAAACCACACCAATGACCACCTGCGACCCGGACAACATGGAGCGCTTCCTTCCCCTCATGTTCCGCAACTGCGTCGTAGTGGGTGAAGCAGACCCGTATGAGGAAGAAAAGCAACGATTCCGCGGAGCGACGGAAATAATGAAACGCCTTTCTGCGGATGAGAAAACTTTACTGGCCGTGGCTCTCGTGCAGGCGCTCGACAAGGCCGTCACTCCGCTGGGGCTGCATCTCGACAGCCCGGACTTCCTCACCGAATTCGTCATTGCCTCGCGCACGCGCCCGGAGGTGGAAGCCGCCAACGACGCCATGTGGAGCTATATGCTCGGCTGGCAGGATGTACTGCCCAGGGCTCTGAAACAATTACCGCCCGAATTGCAGCAGAAACTTGAACACGAATACATGGGAGCCCTGCTGGATTGCTGCGCGGCCTACCTGATTGCCCGCTATGCGGAAATGAATGAAGCACTGCCGCCCGACGTCCGCGCCGGGGCTCGCGGCGCGGTGGCTCTCATCGCCTTTCACGCAGATGGAGAGAAGGGGCACCGGGACTCCGGCGTGACAGAGATTCCCGGCTACTCCCTCATGAAGGCAGATGTCGACAAAATACCGCCTTTCTCCGCACCATGAATCGACGTTATAGAACTATCTGTTACATTTCATGTTGCATCCTCATATTCATGCTGGAGGGATGCGTCGGTCTGTACACCGGACGCTGGACGCTGGTGAATCTGGGAGAAGAGCTGAATAGTGTGGGGCATGAGCTACCCTGCCAACAGGAAGTACAGGACGATAACGGACGATGGCATTACCGCACGCGCGTGTGGAAAAAGGGGGAGCGATACATCGTTGAAGTTCCGTTGGCATTTGTTCCCTTCAACCCACCCCTCATCGAACACAGCGCCGGACACAGCCCTGCGAAAAAATCGCTGGATAATCGATATTATGGACCGACAAAAGAAGAAATCGCTCAATATCAGACTGAACCGTATTATGCCGATTTGTCGCACAGCCAATTCTTTCATTTGTGTAAATGGCACAAGAGCGATTTTTTCCGCAATCCTTTTCCCGACCTGAAGCTGACTCCGGCTGCCGAGACAGATTTCAATGGGTCCGTACTCATTTTGGATTCTATTGGAAATAAGACCTCCGTACACCTGGAAGAAATGAATCAATTCCGCGGGTTGCCACACCTCGACAGCATCCGAACCCACTCCATTCCACCCCGCCGCACCGGGCTCAATCATGGCCTGCAGCCCATCCGATGGGCCGCGAAAGTGGTGGATATCCCCCTCTCCCTCCTCGCCACCCCATCGGATGGCTGGCAGATGCCATCTACGAACCGCTGAATAACGAAGCATGGATTTAACCGATTTCCGCCATGAATCGCCCTATTGTTTCCGTACTGATGCTTATTGTTCTGACTGCCCTCGTGCTGAACAGCTGCCGCTCCTATGCTGGCAGCGCCATCGCCACCCCCGTGTTCCTACCTCTCTGCCGGCAACAAAAACAGCAGGCTCCTTCGGAGGAGCTGCCCACAGCTGAAAACTCATTCCTACGTACAGACTGACGTTTTTCTATACAATCAACACACGACGAATAAACGCATTCTGAAAAAATAATTATACATTCGCCGCTGAGTGCTTCGAGCCATTGTGGAACACAACCCACCTAAACATCCGAAAATATGATGTCCCTGCCCCGCATTCACCGAATCCTTGCCACCACAGCCCTCTGCCTTGCGGCGGGGATCAACTCGTGTCGTTTCTTTACAGTAGAACATGATAAGCCGGCTGTGGCCCACATATACGATGGAGGAAGCATCGCCAAACAAATAACTTTTACCGGCGAACAACCACACCCGGAGGAGCTTCGCTCATGGATTGATTTCAACAACGGGAAGCTTTACCGCGCAACACTCGCCTATTGGGTTCCCAATGTGACCCTGTGCTTTCCTGATCAACCCGGGCATTTCAGCTTCTATACTAAATATGTTCAGGCCGGTTCCCATATTCGCCGCTCCACGGATGAGGACAAAGCTTTTCTGAATTGGTTAAACACTCAAGCCGGCGTGAGACGCTGCCCGGAATGCAATGGGGGATACTCAGACTGTTTGCATTGCAGAGGGCGTGGAGTTGTCCCCGTTCCTTAATCTTGCCCGACGCATCAACACTACTCGGGAATGCGGGAGGCATTCTTCAATTTGGATATCGGAGGACTCACTGAATGTGAACTAAAGTCTCAACCGCCCGCCGAATGCGAATTTATCGGGGAGTTTGCGAGCGCAAGCGAGCCGAATGTTGAGCCCGTTAGGGCGTCAGCTCTCAGTCAGGCGGTGGAGCGCAACGCGCGGAACCCCTGTTCGTCAAACAAAGATATAGGAACCCAGGGAACCTGTGGTGACAGCACGCTATGCGCGTCGCGGTGGCTGGCTGTCACCACCGTTTCACGGGGTTCCCTTTTGTCTTCTTCACAAAACAGGGGTTTCGCAGCTGACGCTGCGCCACCGCCTGACTAACGGCTTTCGCCCTGCGGGCTCTGAAATTCCGCACGCCTGTGGCGTGCAAACTGCCCGTCAAATTCCGATTTTTCCGCCGTGCCGGCGGAAGTGACAAAAACAGCGCAACCTCCCGCCTCCGAATTTGTACGGAGACGGGAGGTCGAAAAGTCATTGGCAAGAAGTTCCTGTTTATTTCTGCCAACCGCCACCCAACTGGGTGTAGAGGGTGGGGATGCAGGCGGCATACTGATAGCGATAGGCTGCCAGCTGCGTCTGCGCGGGGAAGAGGCCCTGCTGGGCGGTCAGGACTTCGTAGTAGCTGGAAAGGCCCTGGGTATAGCGGGCTTTGGCAAGCTTGACACTTTCCTGATAAGCAGCAACGGCTTCTTCCTGTTTGTTCATGATTTCGCGAAGCTTGGAACGCTGAATGAGCGTGGTGGAAATCTCTGACATGGCGTTCAGCACGGCCTGTTCGTACTCTGCCTTGGCAGCCAGGAAGGTATCGCGCTTGATAAGTTCATTGGCTCTGAGCTGGCCGGCCTGGAAAAGCGGCCCGGTCAGGTTGGCTCCGATGCCCCAGCCGTTGTGCTTGCCGCGCAGGGAGCTGGTGAGGTCGGCAGAGGCGTAGCCGGCCACGCCGGTGAGACTGATGCTCGGGAAGTAGCTGGCGATGGCCACGCCGATATCGGCATTGGCAGCGCGCAGGCTCTGCTCTGCAGCACGGATATCCGGACGGCGGGAAATGACGTCTGCCGGGATGCCGGCGGGCACGCTGCTGGCCTTGGCAAAGCTGCTCATGCTGCCGCTGCGCTGAATAGCACCGGGCATGCGCCCGGCCAGCACGGACAGCGTGTTCTCCATCTGGGCAATCTGGCTCTCCAGGTTCGGTATCTGAGCCTCTGCTGCCGAAAGCGCAGCCTGTGCGGAAGATACCTGCAACTGGTCGGCTACGCCGCCCATTGCCTGGTTGTTGAAGAGTTCCAGCGATTCGCGGTAGGATTCCACGGCAGCGCGGGCAATATCCAGCTGCTCATCCAGCATGATGAGCTGGAGGTAACCGCAGGCCACCTGGCGCATGAGCGAGATACGCAGGTTGTTGAACTGCTCACCGGCTTCCAGGGCAGAAGCCTCGGCACTTTCCACACCCTTGCGGGTCTTGCCCCACAGGTCAATCTCCCAGGAGGCGTTCAGCGCCGCAGAACCGGGGGCAGAGGTTGTGCCGCCCATCTGGGCAATGGCAGCGCCGCTGCTCTGGTTCATGCCCTTGGAGGCAGAAGCGCCGTAGCCCAGCCAGGGGAACATGGGGGCGCGGGCAATCGTCACGTACCGACGAGCTGCATCAACGTTGTGCATCATGGCCGCGAGGTCGCGGTTATTGTTGAACACATCGTTGAGCAGGGACTGTAATGCAGCATCATTCAACACCTGCTGCCAAGGGAGGTCAGCCATGGTGCTATCGGAAACACCGGCTCCGCGGAACTCCGCAGGCACAGGCATTTCGGGGGCGAACCACTTGGGCCCGAAGGTGCAGGAGCTGACGGTCAGCGCCACCCCTGCGAGGGTCAGGATTACGGATGTTTTCATATTACAGAGATAGAAGGTTGGTTGTTGTTAGAGAAGGTTTATACGGGGTCATCATTCTTGTGTGCGGCCAGGTATTCGCGAGCACCCACCTCATCCGGGTCTTCGCTCAAGTCATTCAGCTTGAACTTAATCCGGAAGAGTTTCATAATGAGCACATAGGAACAGGGAATCAGGAATACGCCCACCATGGTCACCACGCCCATGCCCACCACCACCACGGTGCCGATGGAGTTACGGGCCAATGCGCCGGAGCCGTCGGATATCATCAACGGTACACAACCGAGAATGAAAGCGAAGGAGGTCATCAGAATCGGGCGCAGACGCAGGCGGGCCGCCGTCAGCGTTGCTTCCATGAGATCTTTACCGCGTTCCATTTCCAGATTGGCGAACTCAACAATAAGAATGGCATTCTTGGCTGCGAGACCCACGAGCATAACCAGACCGACCTGAGCATACAAGTTCAGCTCCAGCCCCATGAGGTACAAGCCGGCATAGGCACCCAGCACGGCGATCGGCACCGTCAGGAATACGGAAATCGGCAACGTCCATTTCTCATACAGAGCGACCAGAATGAGGAAAGCAAACACGGAGGACATGGTGAAGATGGTTCCCAGCCCCACACTCTTGCGTACTTTGTTTTCCTGGAAGCTCATATCCTGGTAGTCCATGCCGACCTTGGCAGGATCCATGGTTTCTTTGTATACGGCTTCCATGGCATCCATGAGCTGCTGGGTGGAATAGCCCGGCTTGGGCATGACCATCAGCTTGGCAGAGTTGTAGATGTTGTGGTGCATCACGAACTCGGTATCAGAGATATCCTCTACATCCACCAGAGCAGAAAGCGGCACGCGGTCCCCCTTCGCATTGGTCACGAAGAAACCGTCCATCTTGTCAAGGTCTGTACGGTCGGCACCCTGAGCCTGCATGTACACCTGCCACTGCTGACCGAATGCGTTGAAGAAGTTCACGAAAGAGGAACCGTTGTAAGCCGCCAGCACAGCGTTGGCACCGGCGATATCCACCTGCATGGTCTTGCACTTCTCCTTGTCAAGCTTGACCATCTTCTGGGGCGTATCAGGCATCATCATATCGATGCACACCATCACTTCCGGGCGCTGCTGTGCCGTCTGTTTGAACTTCTGTACCTGTTCATACAGGAACGGCACTCCCTGCCCCTCCAGGTCATTGAGCACCATGGAAACGCCGTTGGCCGTACCCACACCGGGAATGGCAGGCGGCACCATCACCTGCGGCAGGCCGTCCAGACCGGCAGCATTCACCTTTGCCGTCAGACGCTGTGCAATCTGATGAGCCGTTTCATCACGCTCACTCCAGTCCTTGAGCTGCACGAAGGCAATACAGGCACCGGGGGTCTGCACACTGTTGAGAATGTTGATACCCACCACCGTGGTCAAATTCTTGACCGTGGGGTCAGAGAGAGCAGCCTCGAATTTTTTGTTGGCCTCATATGCCACCTGAAGGGAGGTATCAGGCTTCATCACCAAGGCTGCCAGCAGGAAGCCCTGGTCTTCATCCGGCAGGAATGCCCCCGGCACACGGTCAGCCATCGGTTTGATTCCCACCCAGAAAAGCAGCAGCAGGGGGATAGAGATGATGAGCTTGCGGCACAGGAAGGCGCAGATGCGCGTATAAACGTTTGCCGTCACATCATAGCACTTGTTGAACAGGCGCAGGAAGGGGTGAATGAAGATGTTAAGAACTCGGGCAATGCCGCTGCGCTTTGCCTTGGCCGGCTTGAGCAACAGGGCACACAAGGCCGGAGAAAGAGTCAACGCATTGAAGGCCGATATCAGCATGGACACGGCAATCGTGATGGCGAACTGCTTGAACAGCGTGCCGGTGATACCCTCCAGCATGAGCGAGGGCAGGAACACGGCCGTGAGCACCAGCGCGATAGCGATTACCGGGCCGCTCACTTCCTGCATGGCGGCAAAGGAAGCCATGCGGGGATTCAACCCCTTGTCAATATGATGCTGCACAGCTTCTACCACCACGATGGCATCATCCACCACCAGACCGATGGCCAGCACCATACCCAGCAGGGAGATAGTGTTGAGAGTGAAGCCCAGCATGGGGAACACACAGAAGGTGGACAACAGCGACACCGGCACGGCAATGAGCGGAATGATGGTGGCACGGAAGTTCTGCAGGAAGAGATACACCACAAAGGCCACCAGAAGAACGGCCTCCAGGAAGGTCTGCTTGATTTCCTCAATGGAATAGCGCACGGCGGTGGTCGTGTCCAGAGCCACTTCACCGGTGATACCCAGAGGCATGATGCTCTGCTGCTTTTCCAGAGCCACTTTCAGATTATCCACCGTGTTGATAGCGTTGGAACCGGGCGCCTGGAAAATCACCACGGCGGCAGAGGTTTTGCCGTTCAGACGACCTGTGGCCGTGTAGTTCTGAGACCCCAGCTCCAGCTTGGCAATGTCTTTCAGGTAAACGATTTCATCCCCCAGCTGACGCACCACGATATTCTCGAACTCCGCCGGGTCGGAAAGGCGCCCCTGAGTACGGATGGCGATGGTCTTTTCCTGGCCGTCCGGCACGGGGTCTGCACCGATTTTACCGCCGGGGTTGGTGGTATTCTGGGCAGCGATGGCGGCGCGAACCTCGTTTACAGAGATGTTGTAATGAGCCATCAGTGCCGTATCCAGCCACACGCGGATGGCATATCGGCCTGCACCGTACACGGTCACTTCACCCACCCCCGGCACGCGCTTCAGCTCATCCACCATCTTCACCTGGGCATAGTTGGCCAGGTCAACGGCGTTGTAGCTGCCATCGGGAGAGTAAAGCGAGTAGAGCATCAACGGCAAACCGGGCTGCTGACGAATGGTCACGCCGGAGTTCAGCACTTCTGTCGGCACCTGAGAGGAGGCCTGACCGTAGCGCATGTTGGTGAACACCTGGTCCAGGTCGGGGTCTGTCTCCGGGTTGAACACCACCTGGAGGTTGTACACACCGTTGTTGGAAGAAACGGAGGTCATGTAGTCCATGCCCTGCACGCCGGAGATTTCTCGCTCCAGCGGCGTACCCACGGAGTCTGCCACGGCCTTGGCATCCGCGCCCGGGAACATGGCCGTGAGCTGGATGATGCGCGGCGTGATTTCCGGGTACTGTGCCACCGGAAGGTTAGCCAGACACACAATACCCAGCAGCGTTGTCACCACGGCAATCACCGTGGCAATAACGGGGTGTTTAATGAAAAATGCACTCATGAGACGTAATATTCTATTCCGAGTAGGCGGAAAGGGTTACTCAGCTTTCGACTGAGAGGTCACCGAAGGAACGGTTGAGGTAGGCGTCGTATAGATGAACGGTTCGGGCGCCATCAGATAAGCAGGCCCGGGAGCACCGATTTTCTGCTTCATCATGTTCATCTGGGCATAGCGCTGGGCCATCTGGCTACCCTCCACAATCACTTCGGCCTCCGTCACATTCTCAATACCATGTTCCTTGAGGGTCTCCGCGATGGGTTTTACCGTACCGGTCACCACCTGCATGAGCATGGGAGCCGTGGAGCCATCGCCGTTCGGCATATCCAGCACCACCTCAACACCGGGCTGCACATCGATACCTATCGGTGTTTTATCCGGAGCCACCACGTAGATGTAGCGATGGTTCATGGAAGACAGCATGGCCCGGGAGGGCACCAGCAGGGCATCCTTCACCTCCCCCGTCTTGGCACGCACACGAACGGCAGCTCCGGCGCGGAGCTTCAGCTGGGGATTGTTCACCTGACCTATGAAGTTCACCGTGCCGGTGTTGCGGTTCACCTGGCTGTCAACGGCTACGACGCTGCCCTTGTGCTCATACACGGCATCACCCACCAGCAGCTCAAACTCCTGGATGGGGCTCTTCTGGTCAGCGGAATCAAAGTTGGCATCCAGAACCTTGGATGACATCTGTTTCTCCGGCACCACGAAATCCACGCGGATGGGGTCAATGGAACTCATCGTGGTGAGCGCCGGACCGCTGGCGGAAAGCAACTCACCGATAGAGGCCGAGGAGGCAGAGGCCAAACCGGTGAACGGTGCACGGATGGTGCAGCGATTCAGGTTGA
This sequence comes from Akkermansia sp., assembly GCA_017472085.1. GTDB lineage: Bacteria > Verrucomicrobiota > Verrucomicrobiia > Verrucomicrobiales > Akkermansiaceae > Akkermansia. The sequence continues at coordinate 34,866 of JAFUQZ010000003.1, forward strand.
TGGTGGCGTTTTCCAGCGCAGCCTGCGACAGCTGCACCTGCGCACGAGCCGCAGCCAATACGGCCTCGCTGCGGCGGGCCGCCTGCAGGGCATCCGTGTACTGCTTCTCCGACACGGAACCACTCTTCACCAGGCCGGTGTAGCGTTCCACGTCCTGTCGGGACTGGTCGTTGGCCGCCTCTGCCTGCAAAACGGCAGCTTTCGCAGCCTCCAGACTGGCGCTTGCCTGTGCCACAGCAGCCTTGTAACTGGCAGGGTCAATTTCAAAAAGGACATCGCCTTCCTTGCACAGCGAACCGTCCTTGTACACACGGCGCAGCAGCTTGCCGGCCACTTCCGGGCGAATCTCCGCCTGCTCCACGCCGCGAAGGTGTCCGAACCAGGTGGAATACAAATCCACGGTCTGCTGATGCATCTTCATGGTCTTCACCACGGCAGGCGGCATCGGCGGAAGCCCCCCGGCAGCCTGTTCCTTCCCCTTATCCTCGCAGGAGGTCATGCCCAGTGCGGCAAGCCCGGCGAGTGCCATCATTGCTGTATACTTGTTATTCATATAATATCAACGAAACTGTTATTGCTCAAGAAGATTGTCCAGCACGCGGGAGAGCATGTGATTCAACTGCACCTTCTCCTCCCGGCTCAGCGGGAAAAGCACCTTTTCCTCCAGTCTGCGGATGTTTTCTCTGGCGGCGCTGTGGCGGGCTTCCAATGCACCCGTGAGGTACACATGCTTCACGCGCCCGTCCTTGCTGTCATCAAACGCCGTACGAACCCAGCCTTTCTCCTCCAACCGCTGCAGCAACCCCTTCACGGTGGTGTGACTCACGCACAGATGCCGCTCCAAATCACGCTGCGAGACCGCGTCACCCCGACGTCTGTCCAGATACATCAGCACTCTGGTCTGAGCCGGGGTTATCCCCAAATCGCCCATCTCCTGCATGAAGAGACACGACGCCCGGTCGGTTATCATCTTCATCAGAAAACAAGCACTGTGAGTCTCTTTCATCATCTCCGGGAAAACGGTTAGGAAGCATGCTTCACATCTGCCACCTAATTTACCAAATAGTTTTCAAAAGTCAAGTATATTTCCCTGACTTTTTCTTCGATTTTCCGAGGCCGCAATACAGTCCTCGAAGAAAGACCAACACACCCTGCGGAAATACCACAGGGTGCGTACAGAAACAACCAATGAAAGGTTTCAGCGGGCCACTCAGGCCTTGGCAGCGCGGGCTTTCTTAATCATGGAAGCCACGGTCTCAGACGGCTGAGCACCATTGGCAATCCACTTGTCAGCCTTCTCAAGGTCGAGCGTGAAGTTCTCACCCTCAGCCATGGGGTTATAGGTACCCAGCTGCTCAATGAAAGCACCATCGCGACGAGCACGGCTGTCAACGACGACAATCTTGTAGAAAGGACGGTCCTTGGACCCCTGGCGGTTAAGACGAATTGCTACCATAATGTAAATTAGAGATTTTTCGGTTGTTTCCCCTCGGTTGCGAAGCCTATCCGATGCTCACGGCAACAAGCGGGTGACCAAAGTTATCACACGCACCAACCAATGTCAAGCACAAAGGATTATTTTTGTTAAAAAAATCAAAATACTGTCTTTTCAGAGCCTTTACAGGCACAATGGGAAAGTGCTAGAATGGCGAGCATGAAATATCTTCTTCCTCTGCTGGCACTTGCCCTGAGCTGCTGCACCGCTGCATCCCATTCTCCGCAGGGAAAACGGCAGACAACGGCAAACCGCAGTACAAACAGCATCGACGTGACTGACCTGGGGCGTCGCATCTGGGCCAACGAATGCGCCGGCAGTGTACAGGGACTCGTTTCATGGAATACCGGAGAAGCCTTCCCCTCGTTGGGTATCGGTCATTTCATCTGGTATCCGGCAGGAATTCAGGAAGCCTTCGATGAAAGCTTCCCGAAGCTGGTAGTCTATGCCCGCTCACAGGGCGTTCGGGTGCCGACCTTCTTCAACGGCCCTGCCCCCTGGCCAACCAGAGCCGCCTTTGCAGCAGACCGCAGCGGAAAAGCAGACGCCATGCGGCGGTGGCTGGCCGCCAACGTCGAATTACAGACCCGCTTCATCATTCTGCGTTCCCGTGCTGCCCTGCCCGCCATGGCTCGGGCTTCTGCCGCACCGCGGGCAGTCATCGCCCGGTACAAAGCCCTTGCCGCCACTACTCAGGGTATGTATTGTCTGGTGGATTACGTCAATTTCAAGGGTGAAGGCCTCAAACCGGAAGAGCGTTACAAAGGGCAAGGCTGGGGTTTGCTTCAGGTATTGGAAGAAATGCAGGGCTTCCCGCAGGGCCGCGCCGCCACAGCAGAGTTCTCCCGCGCAGCCTCTGCCGTCATGCGGCGCCGCGTAGCCAACTCACCCGCCGCCCGCGGCGAGCAGCGCTGGCTGCAAGGCTGGCTCAACCGCTGCGCCACCTACCGTTTAATCCTCTGACGGGAGAAAACATTCAGAACGTATCGTGCCGCATTTTCTCCAACTGCTCAGCAGTAACCTGAGTCGGTATCGATTTAAAAAAATATTGGATTTCAGTGCCAAATCTGTTCGCATATTCTTTCCGCAGTAGCGACAATGGGCCGTAAAAGGAGCCATCGACCAGGCTGTGCTCACCACGGAACAGGCCTCCGCTCGAATGGTTACAGTATACTTTCCGCAATACGGGCATTTGAGAAAACAATTTTTCAGCAGTGAGATTATCACCAAAAAAGCCATACAGACAAACAGTACCAGCGCAGTCACATCCGATCGCTCGCAGCCGCACCATGTCAGATAGGCAATCCCCGCACTCAACGGCAGAAAAAGCAAAATAGCCATCTTTATCATGCGGACATAGGAACGATACACAGGGTAGAGTTCTGTATTTTTCATGGGAAACAGGAAGTACTCGCCCATGCTAACAGCCGGAGCGTTGTATGTCAAGGCTTATCCACCGCCACTTTGTATCAGAGTCATCCGCCGCACCCGCCCTGTCACATCCGAACTCGCCGCCACAAATGCCGGAGCATCCGGCTCAATGCGTTAGGGTAAAAAAAGGGCGCTGCGTCAGATTTTATGACGAAGACTAAAACTGACCACCCTGCCCAGAATCCGTTATAATGAGGTGTGAAAACAATAAACGAGATTCTACCAATCGCAGGATGGTCAGCTTACGCCGTTGAGTATACTAAATCC